>DAIRCK010000026.1:0-36976 GCA_036796695.1 bacterium | reverse complement strand
ATTTTAAATTATACGAAAAATTCTTAGAAAAGGGCCAGACCCCCTGGACACCTGCAATAACCATTCTGTATGGATTGAAAAAAGGGCTGGAAAAAATAACAAAGATGGGGATTGAAAAGAATTTTGCCCATCACAGAAGAATGGCTGATTATGTTCGCGCACGAATCAAAAAAATGGGTTATGAATTATTTTCAGAAAACCCATCTAATGGATTGACTGTATTTAAAATGCCCGATGGAATTGATAGCACTGAGATAATAAAAGAATGCAAAGTAAAATATGGTATCCTTTTTGCCAATGGCCAGGGCGAGATGAAAGGAAAGATACTGCGCATAGGGCATATGGGTAATTACAGCATAAAGAAACTGAGCCAGGTCATAGATATTCTCGAAATGGTAATGGCAAAAAGATTAAAAATCCAAAATAAGCGGAGATAATTCAAACTCCGAAAAGGAGGGTTGGAAAATGAATCGCTATATAAAACTTGGATACGAAGGGATAGAACTTGAGTTGCCGGTTCATGCCCTTTATCTTTACAGGGATGAAAACCAGCTCCTTGAAAATATAAAACCTCTAATAAAAGAAGGAGTGGAACGAAAGGAGCGGTGTATCTATATAGGCAAAGAACCCTGCATAAAAGAATTAAAAAACGAGTTTAAAAATCAGATCATGATTGTAGAAGAAACTATGGAGGCATCGCTCTTCCTACCCTGGTTAAAGAATGAATATGATAAATTGATCAAAGGACATCAGGGAATGCGTGTATTTGTGGAGAGCACCCCTGAATTTTTGACCTTTGAAGAATTGCTTGATGATTTCAATACCCAGCCTGATTTGAAACTTTTCGTTCTGTGCCAGTACCGAATTGAAAAGATAAGTTCTCATGATGTCCTTGAGATATTAAAAAATCATCCCTATGTATTCGTGGAACATCTGCTAAAACCAAATTGTTTCTATTCAAGGGTTAAACATCGCATCTGGCTTGACCCATTGACCGGCATATTTAATCGCAGGTATTTTGAAAATCAATTGAGCAAAGAATTGCAGAGGGCATCAAGATATGAACATTCACTTTCAATCTTATTTTTAGATATAGATAAATTTAAGAAGGTGAATGATGAATTCGGCCACCAGAGTGGTGATCAGGTATTACTTGAACTTGCCCAGATTCTGGAAAGAAATTTGAGGAGTGTGGATGTGATTGCACGGTATGGTGGTGATGAATTCATTATTCTCCTCCCTGAAACAAAGAAAGAGTCAGCATATAAAACTGCAAACCGAATCCTCTATGCAATCCAGCAATACGACTTTTTTAAAAATCATCCAAAGATACAAGAATTAGGTGTTTCAATTGGAATAGCGTCCTTCCCTGAAGATGCGGGCGGAACTTATGAGTTAATAAAAAAGGCTGATATTGCCCTTTATAAGGCAAAGGAAAGGGGTGGTAATCAGATTATGGCATTTATGTAATAGGAGGTATTATGGCGATTACACCGCTTGAAATTCGCAAACAGGAATTCAGAAAATCCCTGCGTGGCTATGACCCGCATGAAGTCCGTTCATTCCTTGAAATGGTATCAAGTGAAATGGAAAATCTGATGAGGGAGAATGCATCTCTCAATGAAAAGGTCAAAGACCTTGATGCAAAGATTGAGGATTACAGAAGGATGGAAAAAATCCTGCAGGATACGCTCACCACGACCCAGAAGGCAACTGAAGAATTAAAGGAAGGGGCAAAGAAAGAGGCTGAAACAATCATTGCCAATGCCCGGGTTGAGGCACAGAGATTTTTGCGTGAAGCACAGGCTGAACTGGCAAAGATAAAAGAAGAGACAAAAATGGTTGAACACCAGAAATTATTACTCGTCTCTGAATTCCGCGGACTCTTGGAATCCTATCTTCGTTTGCTTGAAAGATTAGAAAAGAAATGAAGGCGAAGATAAAAAATACCCTCGATTATCTCTGTGGAAAAACAGATCTGAAACCCGAGATCGGTATCATACTCGGAACCGGACTCGGTGGTCTGGTGAAGAGTATGAAAATAAAAGATTCATTTGACTACTCTGAAATTCCCCATTTCCCTGTCTCCACAGTTGAATTCCATAAAGGCAGATTGCTTTTTGGCTATCTCTGCAATCGCAGGGTAGTGGTGATGCAAGGAAGATTCCATTATTATGAAGGCTATAATGCAAAAGAAATAACCTACCCGATAATCATTATGAAAAAAATGGGTATCAAATCTCTCATAATCTCAAATGCTGCAGGTGGCCTGAATCCGGAATTTTCAGCAGGCGATATAATGATCATCACCGATCATATCAATCTGTTATTTGATAACCCCCTGCGTGGTCCGGATGAATTAAAAATGGGACCGAGATTTCCTGATATGTTAAATTGTTATGACCCAAAATTTGTCAAACTCACCGAAACCATTGCCCAGAGACTCGGCATTTTTATAAAAAAGGGTGTCTATGTCGCTGTTCCCGGGCCAAATCTTGAAACCCGTGCTGAATACCGTTTTCTTAGAACCATTGGTGCTGATGCAGTCGGAATGTCAACCGTTCCTGAGGTGATAATGGCAAGATATCTGAGAATAAAGGTGCTCGGGCTTTCTGTCATTACTGATATGGGAATTCCAGATGCACTCCAGCCTGCGAACATTGTAAAAATAATTATGGCAGCAAAAAAGGCTGAACCAAAACTCATAAAGATTGTGGAGGCAGTGGTCACACAACTGTGAAATTAAAAATTTTTTTATTATCAATTATTTTGATATCCTGTTCTCAGAAAAATATTCATATCAGCAATGCACGGAGATTTATAACTCAGTGGAATTATGACCGTGCACTCATTGAAATACTAAAATATCGCGAAGATAAAAATGCAGAGATTCAATATCTTTTAGGTGTATGTTACTTTGGAAAGAATGAATATGACCAGGCAAAAGAGTATTTTAGAAATTCCCTCCAGGTTGATACATTGTTCAAGGATAGCATTATAAATATCTATACAATTTCCGCGAAGAAAGCTCTTAAAATATCTGATTTAAAAAAGGCGCTCCAGTTTTATAAAACAATTGCTGAATTAGTTCCGGATTATAATCAGACAGATAATCTATTTTTGGTCGCAGATTTGAATTTTCAACAGGGCAATTATCCTGGCGCCCTTTCCGGTTATATGAAGGCTTATGAGATTGATTCCACATCTGAGATCGCAAAAAAGTCGGTAAAAAATTTTCTGAGATCCCTGATTGAATGTGACAGCCTTTCTATCGCGCGCATAGTCGCCCTGAGAGAATATAAAAGGACAAAGACTTCAGAAAATCTATTATTGCTTGGTGAAGTCAATTTTCTTTTAGGTAAAAAATATTATGATAAAGGGCAGTATGATAGTGCGACTGTATATCTTAAGGAACTTGTTACCAATCAAGAACCAAAATCCCTGCTTGATGATGCCTGTTTTTATCTTGGCGAGATATACTATACAGGTGAAAATTATGCCCAGGCAATGGAATATTACAAGAAAGTCCTCCGTCTTAATCCATATCAAAAAGGTGAATTTGTTCAGAAATCCCAGGAAAGGATAAAAGAGATAAAGGAGAAACAATGATAAAAAACCAAAATTTCAAATGTCAAATTTTCAATTTAATAATATTTTTATCTTTATTTATTTTGTTCTGTGGTAAACAGGTGCTGGCACCGCTCGAACCTGAGGATGAATTTGAAAGGGCAATAGAATTCTATAATCAAAAAAAATACGATGCAGCGATCAAATCGTTTGAAAAATTAATATTTTATTATGCCTCAACCGAATTTGTTGATGATGCCCAGTTCTATCTTGCAAAATCATATTTTGAAAAAAAAGATTATAATCAGGCAATCACTGAGTTTGAATATCTGATAAAGAATTTCCTTAATAGTCCATTCCTTGAGCAGAGTTATCTCTTAAGGGCAAAGGCATACTTTTTAAAATCACCTGGTTATGAAAAAGACCAGACCGAAACTAAAGAGGCAATATCTCTATTTGATGATTTCATAACCCGGTTTCCAAACTCAAGTTACAGCGATTCAGCAAGATTATTGATCCTCCAGGCAAGGAATCGCCTGGCAAAGAAGGAATTGGAAAACGGAAGATTATATCTCAAGATGAAAGAATATGAGTCTGCAATCCTTTATTTCAGATATGTCATTGAAAATTATCCTGAAACACCTTCGGCAGATGAATCAAAATATCTGCTTGGCGTTGCTTATGAAAAAGTCAATAAAAATAAGGATGCCTATGAGACATATAAAAAATTGCTTGAAAACGAAGTCTGGAGAAAATCCGCAGAAAAAAGAATAAAAAGATTGAAAATTGAAAACCCATAATCTATCAATAGGAATATTCGGCGGCCTTTTTGACCCACCCCATATTGGACATTTGATAGTAAATGAATGGCTCCTTGAAGAATTTGGCCTTGATAGAATAATCTTCATTCCTGCATTCAATCCGCCCCATAAGCATATTTATTCTCCTTTTGAATATCGTTATAAAATGACCGAAATTGCAATCAAAGGAAATAAAAGATTTTCCATCAGTGATATTGAAAAAAGAATCAAGGGTAGAAGTTATACATATAAAGTCATAAAGGCATTAAAGAAATCGGATAAAATCTACCAGCAAGCAAATCTTTATTTAATAATCGGTGCTGACCAGTGGAATGAGATAAGACACTGGAAAAAACCAGAACTAATCTTTAATGAAACAAAGGTAATTGTATTGCCACGCCCTAATTTTGAAATAAAAAAAATCAGACCATATTATGATAAAATCTTAATGAGCAATGCCCCATTGATAGATATCTCATCAACATTGCTCAGGGAGAGAATAAAAAGGGGACTGGGCATTAAATATCTAACAGTCCCCGGTGTTGTAGAATATATTAAAAAGAACAAATTCTACAGTTAATTATCCCTTTATATCATAAAATACTAATCCCGAAATCAATTTGGGATAGAAGTCAGTTGATTTCTGGGGCATTCTTTCTTTTTTTGTCGCAACATCACGCACCTGTTCTGGCTTTGTCGGATTCATCAAAAATGCAAACTGAAATTCATCAGAATCAACCCGTTTGAATGTCTCTTCAATCCCGCGCTGGTATCTGATATAGTCTTCAATCTTTTCCGGTTTAATTCCGAGGATATTTTCAATCAGAATTGTATGGAGTATTGCCACATCAAGGCTCTGATATTCTTTGCTCCGGTCTGGAAGAAATCTCTCCATTATCTTCAAATCCTTCAACTTCAGGATATAAGAATCTTTCCTTGTGTAAAATCCAAATGCATACATTTTTTCTTTCTCAAGCGCGGATTTAAGATTTTGTCTATCTACCTTTTTCACTGTAAAATATTCTTCTGCCTTTTTAACAAAGTCATCAACTTTAAAATCCTTTAAATTCATTACAAGACGATGGGTAGGAAGAATAACAAGTCCTGAATCCTGAATATTTACAAGGGTCACCATCTTGAAATTCGCTGGATGTTCAGTCCCCACTTCTCCCAGTTCATTCAGGTAATTGAATGCGGTCTCATAGCGATGATGGCCATCAGCAATGACGAGTATTGCATCTTTCAATGCGGCAGCAACTTTTTCAATTATGTCTTTATCCGAAATCTTCCATAATCTGTGTTGCACACCGCGGTCATCCTTTACATCAACAATTGGTTTATCTTTGCATTTTTTCTCAATCATATCCATCACGACATTATTGGGGTCTGTGTATAATAAAAATACCGGTTCAAAATCCTTTTTTGTAATTTTTGTTAAATTCAAGCGGTCTTCTTTAGGCTTGGAAAGTGTCTTTTCATGGGGCAGAATATTACCTTTTCCCAATTCTTCAAGCCTCAATCTGCAAACGAATCCCTTTCTTATGTAATTCTTTCCTTCAAGATTGAATTCCTGAAAATATGGATATATTGAATCTTCTTTGTCCTGGATAAATATTCCATCCCTGAACCATTTTTCAACACAATCTTTTGCATTTTCATACTCTTTATTACGATCATGACCATCAGCATAATGGGTAAGGATGAGATTGACAAAACTATAAGGACTCCTTTTTTTGTATTCCTTTTCCATCTCATCTGTTATCTGGTCATAAGGCTGGGTTATCACATCAGCAAAATTTTTTATCTTCTCTGTATTATATCTTATACCTTTAAATGGTCTAATCTCAGGCATTTAATCTCCTATCATTTTAATGCATCTCGCACCAGTTCCGCAATCTGAACACCTGCCCTCTGCTGCCCTTCATCGGTCTGGGCACCGATATGGGGAGTGAGAATAACCTGTTCAAGACCGAATAGTTTATGCTCCTTTGCTGGTTCAACCTCAAAGACATCAAGACAGGCAACCTTCACCTTTCCTGATACCAATGCGTCATACAATGCATCCTCATCAACAACACCACCCCTTGCACAGTTCACGATTATCACACCGTTTTTCATCTTATCAAATGCAGATTTATTCAAAAGATGGGCTGTTTCTTTTGTCTTGGGGATATGGAGAGAAATAAAATCCGAATTTTTTAATAATGTATCAAAATCAACGATCTTGCCAAAATCAGTAGATTTAACATAAGGGTCATAGGCAATGACTTCCATTCCCAGTGCCTTTGCCCTTTTTGCCAATTCAGAACCAATCCTGCCGATTCCTATGATACCAAGGGTCTTGCCAAAGAGTTCTGTTCCGTGGAATCTCTTTTTCTCCCATTTTCCTGCCTTTGTTGAAGCGGTCGCCTGGGGAATCATCCTTGCTGCAGAGAGCATCATTCCTAAGGCAAGTTCAGCCACAGAGATAGAAGTCGCTGCTGGTGTATTTACAACCTTTATTCCTTTTGCCTTTGCTGCCTCAGCATCAACATTATCCAGTCCTACACCAGCCCGACCAATGACCTTCAAATTTTTACCTGCCTCAATCACCTCTTTTGTCACCTTTGTTGCACTACGCACAATTATCGCATCAAAATCCGGAATGGTCTTTATCAATTCCTCAGGTGGCATTCCGGTCTTTTCCACAACCTCAAAACCACTATTTTTTAAAATTTCTATTCCTTCTTTTGCAATCGGGTCAGAAATTAAAATCTTCAACTCAACCTCCTTTTTGAATATTATATTCAAAATTTTTTTAAAATCAATGATTGACAGAATAACTTATGTGATTATAATTACCTATGTATGCAACTACAATAATTGGATTAAGGCGTAACAACAAGGTTGCAATTGGTTGTGATGGTCAGGTCACGACCGGTGAGACAGTAATGAAACACCGGGCAAGGAAGATTCGCAAGATGTTCAATGATAAGATTCTTGTTGGTTTTGCCGGTGCAACTGCTGATGCCCTGACATTATTTGAAAGATTTGAGGCAAAATTAGAAGAATTCAGGGGTAATGTGCCGAGGAGTGTGATTGAACTTGCCAAGGACTGGCGTCAGGACAAAATTTTAAGAAGGCTTGAGGCATTTCTGGCAATCCTTGATAAAGAACATTCATATATTGTTTCTGGTGCCGGCGATGTGATTGAACCAGATGATGGAATTGTAGCAATTGGTTCAGGTGCACCTTATGCCCTGGCTGCAGCAAGGGCGCTTATAAAATATACAAACCTTTCTCCACGAGAAATTGTTGAAGAATCAATTAATATCGCAGCAAAGATCTGTATCTACACCAACTCTGAAATATCTATAGAAGAGTTGTAGACCAATTCACGATTTATTTCATCAGGATTTATAAAATCGAATTTTTTATTTAATCCGGGGCAGGATTAAACGGAGTTTTTTCAGTGCATTATCCCTTATCTGCCTTACCCTTTCCTTGGTGATATTCATCAACCTGCTTATTTCCTCAAGGCTCTGGGCTTCAAAATCGCCGAGTCCAAAATTTTTCTCTAATATCTCTCTTTCCCGGGGCGATAATTTTTTTAATGCCTTTTGAATTCGCTCGGATTCCTGTTTTTGTTTTAAGATCTCTTCAGGTGAAGGCAAAACAAATTTTTCTGCGGCACACTGTTCAATTGAAAGGGTCTCTATCAAAGGTCCTCCATCCTCATCCATCTGTGTCTCATCGAGCGAAATCATAGGAAGTAATTCAGTAAGGGCATTTGAAACCTGGTGGGTAGAAACCTTGAAGTGTTTTGCTATCTCCTGAATGGTAGGCTCATGCCCGTGTTCCTGAACAAAATTCGGTATGAAGATCTTTATTCTCTTTGCCAGATTACTCTTTGGTATGAGTTCCTGGTCCGAGAATATCGCCTTGTATATCTCTCGTTTTATCCACCAGGTGGAATAGGTGCTAAACCTGTATCCTTTTCTTTCATCAAATTTATCTACCGCGTGGATCAAGCCTTGTGTTCCGGCATTTATCAATTCACTAAAACTCAGACCACAATCCTGATAATTTTTACAGATATGCAGGACATTCCTAAGGTTTGAAAGAATGAGTTTTTCTTTTGCCGCATTATCATTCTTTTCTCTTATTCTGCGGGCAAGTTCAAATTCCTCTTCTTTTGAAAGAACCGGATACTTACCAATCTCCTCAATAAATTGTTTTAATCCTGTTTCTTTTATCCGTTTCTTTATCCCCATCAATCTATGGTGTCAATGCTACATATCTCTTTCTCTCACCCCGCTGGATCTGGAATATCACTGGCTTACCCTTTTTTAAAACCTGAATTGCTTTTCTAAAATCAGAGATATCTCCAATCTCTTTATTACCGATACCAATTATGACATCTCCGGGCTGTATCCCGGCATCACCGGCTGGAGAACTCGATTCAACATTCGTCACAACAACCCCTTTCTTGATGCTGATATTATACATCTTTGCATCAGGACTGTCAACATCCACAACCTGCATACCAAGTTCGGTCTCCTGTTTTTCACCACCAGAAACAGCAACCTCTTCCTTCATCTCTCCAATCTTCACCTTCAATTCCATCTCCCTGTTGTTTCTTATCAATTTTAATTTTACCGTTTTCCCCGGTGCTGTTGATGCAACCATAATCCTGAACGACTGGACATCAGTCACCTTATTCCCATCATATTCAATAATTACATCCCCTTCTTTAATTCCGGCATTATCTGCAGGTGAATTAGCAATGACCTCATTTATAAGAACACCTTCAAGCGAAGAAAGGTTCAATGCATTCTTCATATCCTCAGTCAAATCCTCAAGATATACACCGAGATAACCCCTTGTAATCTTACCTTTTGTCTTCAATTCTTCAATAATACTCTTTGCAAGATTTATGGGTATGGCAAATCCAATTCCGATATTACCGCCACTCGTTGATGTGATTGCTGTATTAATTCCTATAACCTCACCTTTAAGGTTTAATAATGGTCCTCCTGAATTACCAGGATTTATCGCCGCATCGGTCTGTAAGAAATTTTGCAAATCCGGACCCTCACTCAATGGAATATGACTCCGACCTTTTGCTGATATCACACCGACTGTGACTGTGCCTTCGAGATTGAATGGATTACCAACTGCCATCACCCAGTCACCGACCTTTATCTTCTCTGAATCACCGAATTTTAAATAAGGAAGTTTCTCTTTTGTTTCTATCTTCAATAGTGCAACATCAGTCCGTGAATCACCACCGATTATCTTTACATCCTTTCCTTTATATTCTTTCTTATTCGTGAACCGGATAATGATACTTGTTGCATTTTTAATAACATGATAATTTGTGACAACATAACCATCTTCAGAAATAATAAATCCAGAACCAAGTGTCCTGGTTTTGCTCTCACCACGTGGAAAGTTTTTAAAGAAGTCGCGGAAAAAATCTTCAAATGGACCACGGAAATCCCATTCAAAGCCTTCTATACCGGTCTTCACACTCTTTTCAGCCGAAATATTTACAACCGCTGGTGAAACCATCTCTGCAACCCTTGTAAATGGACTCTCACCCTGCTCGGTAACGATAGGATTTAATCCGACCGCATCCTGGCTTGCCTCGGTTTTATTTGATAGCGCAGGAATTCCTGCACTGATTATCAATCCAAATAAAAATGCAACAATCGCAGCAACTCCAGTAATAATACCTGCAGATTTCAATGATATTTTTCCTTCCATTATAACCCCTATTTTATTTCAACCTCAATCTCTTTTGGCTTCATTGTCTCGGGTTTGGGCAGTGTAATATGTAAAACACCATCCTTATATACAGCCTTTATTTTATTGACATCAACATCGCTTGGCAGTGATATTGTCCTTGAAAATTTTCCATACATTCTCTCCACCCTGTGATAGGTCTTGTTTTTCGTGTCTGACTCCTGTTTTCTTTCACCGGAAATGGTCAATAGATTTCCCCTTACCGAAATCTTAACATCCTCTTTTCTTAATCCGGGTAATTCAGCACTCACAATGAAGTTTTCGTTATCTTCCTCAATATCAATCACTGGAATCCATACCCCTTCAGATTCCTCAGCCACAGGCTTACCAAAGAATGCATTAAACAATCTATCCATATCCTCTCTTAACGACATCAATTCTCTGAATGGGTCCCATCTTTTTATGAGTTTATCTGACATAGTCAACCTCCTTTCTTTTATTTATTCTTTTGTCCTATCTTCTTATATTCGGATTCTTTTTTTGTTATCTCATTCTTGATGCGTTTTATTTTCTGGACAATGTGTTTAATCTTTTGGTCCCCTTTGAAATCCTCATTACCTTTCAAAGGGAAAAAACCATAAAAAGTCTGTCCGAGTTCTTTGAATAATTCCTGCAATTGTCTTTTCAGTTCAAAGATCTCTAACTTCAATTTTCCCTTCATCGTCAGGTCGCCTGCTTCTTTGCTCAACACCTTAGACGCATCATCAAGCCAGCGTGAAAAATCATCCCAGAATTTTGGCATTATTCCTCCTGTCATAGTTTTGACAAAAAAATTATGGGTAGGTTTAGTGTTGTAATCATCAGCAGTTTCCATTTTCCAGTGTAAATTTGTTTCTGAAATTTCTTCTGTCTGGCTTGACATCAATAATTATTAAATATATAATGGTTTATGGTAACAATCCTTGCCTTCATAGTTTTTTCTCATTCAAATTTAAATGACTCAATCATAGAAATAAAGCCTCATTATCTTATGGACGGAATGACAGGAGTCATTGGTGGAATAGTGGGTTTTAGTGCTCTCACCTATACGACCGCGGCATTTCTTACTGGAACAAAGACCGGAGGCATAAATTTTCCTAAAGAAGTTGGTTATATAATAGGTTATACATTAGGTATTCCCTTAGGTGCCACATCGTTCATCCATTACAATCCTTTTAATAGATACCGTTCGCAAAAGGCATTTAAATCAGCGATAAAATACAGTTTCCTGGGCGCTCAGATCGGGTTGGGGGTTCTTCTCATCGGCTCAAATATCTCAAGGGATACAAAATACTGGGTCGGTGCATTTATTCTCACCATTCCTATTGCTGGGGCGATAAATGGTTATCATTCGGTTCCATTCAAACTCCAGGAAGGAATAGGTCCTGCAAAAGGATCAATGATAGAAATAAATTATTCTACCCTCGCTTTAAATATAAAAATCGTAGAATTTAAATTGAGATGAGGAGAATTTTTTTCTTTATTCCACTCATTTTTATTTCCTGCGGTGATTATTACGGAAGGCCGGTTCCTATCGGTGATGAGTTTGAAGACCACTGGAAGAAGATTAATTTTGAAGGAGTGATTTACGATATTGAAGATTCAAAGGCAAATGAGAATGAATTCTTCATTATAGACGAGAATAGTATTTATATTCTGGATACGACAATTAGAAATTTATTTTCCCTCTCTTATCCATATCCTGAATTGACAACCTTAGCCTCATCATTTTCAAATCCCCTGCGTCTTATCATCGGTACGAACTCATCAAAAATTTATTACTGTAATATGGATGGTGTTTTAAGAGAATTTGAACTCAATTCATTAGGCAATATTAAATTTTTATCATTTTCACCATTAGATACCACGACGATATTTGCTACCGATGGAAACCTGCTTTTAAAGGTATTTCTTCCAGAACTCCAGATTGATACACTTTATTATAGCAACTCTAACATAATCAGTCTATTGGTTAGTTCGTCAGCCGAAATCTTCCTGGCCAGCACAAACCAAGTCTGTTCGTCAATAGACCTGGGATTATCCTGGGATACATTGTATATCGCATCTGGAGAATATATAAATGGATTCGCCCTTGACAAAAAAGGTATACTCTATCTTTCAATTGGCAATAAGATTTTAAAATCCGAAGACCGAATAAAATGGACTGAATTTTATACTAATTCTATCGGGAATTTTTCAATTGCCGGGATTGATAATGGTTTACTCATTATCAGAGCAGATGACGATGTGATTTCTGCTTTTAAGATTGATGAAACAGGAAAATCCTATGATATCTCATTCGGTATTGTCCACACCTTTGTCTATATCTCAGACTCACCATTAATGCTTGCGGTCAATGAGAACAGGTATCTAATATCTTTCCGCGATGCAGATGAAAAGGATTCAGCACTATTGATATTTCTGGACACGATTTTGCCACCATGATTATCTTACTCTTCATCAATGCCCTGCCATTTTATCTTGGCTTGAGAATGGAATATTGCACAATAGGTCATTTCAATGACCATTTCCAGTTTTTGAATAACCGTGCAAAAGAACTCGGCTGGACAGGTGATATGGGCAGGTTTGATAATTTTCTTTATAGTCCGGTTATTGAATGCAAATTCTTTACCATTGAAAACCTTTCAACAAGTTTCTGCCTTTCCTATCTACGGGATGAAAATCACGGCGATTTCATTTACGAGAATGGCACCGCGCCATTAAGGTTGAGAGAATACTGGAATTACTGGACAGTGCCTTTTGATTTAAAATTTAACCTGAAATTTGGTTCCTGTATTTTTATAAGTGGTTTCATTATTTCTATCACCCGCCTTAATATCAATGTTGAAGGCAATTATCAGATGAATGGAAAATATCCAATCCGATTTACGAGCGATGATGTGGGATTATTTGCTGGTCTAATAAAGAGATTTGAAAGAATCGGTTTTGAGATTTCCTATCGTTATATACAGATTGACCAGTTTTATAATGATGATGGTTATCTATATTATGAACCTTATGAGAGATATATCTATATCGGTCCACAATACCACAGAAATCCGAGTGCGGTGTTAAACCATTCTGGTCTGGAAATAAGATTCCTCTATCAAATTTTTTAGATGGTGTGATTTTATATCTCTTTTATTTCCTTTTCTTTCTTCTTTAAAATTTCATCAACTTTTTTTATATATTCATCTGTCATCTTCTGGATTGATTCCTGCGCCTTGAATGAATCATCTTCAGAAATCTTCTTCTCTTTTTCTGTCTTCTTCAACTCGTTATTTGCATCCCTTCTTATATTTCTTATTGCTACCCTGCATTCCTCAGCAAGTTTCTGGGTGAGTTTCACAAGTTCTTCTCTTCTTTCTGCGGTCAATGGTGGCAAAGAGAGCCTGATCACATTTCCGTCATTATTAGGAGTGAGTCCAATATCTGCCTTGTATATCGCCTTCTCAATCGCAGAGAGTGCCTGTTTATCCCAGGGCTGGATCACAATCAACCTCGGCTCAGGGATGCTGATGCTGGCAACCTGATTCAATGGTAAAAGACTATTATAATATTCAACCTTTACACCATCAAGGAGTGCAGGTGTTGCCCGGCCGGTCCTTATTTTTGCAAATTCTTGATTTAAAAGGCTTATTGATTTTTCCATCTTCTGTCGTGCTTCTTCTTTGATCTTATCTATCATAAAATGCCTCCTGAAATTTTCTAATAAACAAGGGTTCCTGTTGCCTCTCCAAGAACAACCTTTTTGAGAGGATATTTCATAAGGTTATAAACATAGATTGGGATCTTTGCATCTTTGCAGATTCTGAATGCTGTGATATCCATCACATTAAGATTTTTTTCAATCGCCTCCTCGAATCTCAATTTACGATAAAATTTTGCATTTTTATTTTTCAGGGGGTCGGTTGAATAGACACCTTCAACCTTTGTTCCTTTTATAAGTAGTTCTGAAGAAAGTTCAACTGCACGGAGTGCAGCTGCGGTATCGGTTGTGAATAGAGGATTGCCTGTTCCACCAACCAGAATTATAACACCACCCTGATTATAAATCGTCTGGTCTTCTATCTTATGAAAACTTTCCACAAATCCTGTGACTTCAAAACTGCTGCGCAGGTAGACATCGTCTATATATTTTTTTAGTATGGAGTAAAGTGCCATACCATTTATTACAGTAGCGACCATTCCGCATAGATCTGCCTCTACCGGATTTAACCAGGAAACATCTTTACCCCTGACGATATTTCCACCACCTACCACAACAGCAATCTTGACACCGAGTTTATAAACCGAAACAATCTGTTCGGCGATGTAATTCAATACCTTTGGTGTTAAAACTTCGTTATCCTGTCCGAGTATTTCACCGGAAATTTTCAAAAGGATTTTTTTGTATTTTATCTTATCTTTACTCACCAAGGCGAAAACGGACAAATCTCCTGATGACAATATTTTCGCCAAACTTTGCAATCTGTTCTTTTAAATAGTCACCAACCGTCTTTTCAGGAATTTTTACAAAAGGTTGTTCCAAAAGGCAGACAGAGTTATAAAACTTCTCCATCTTACCTTCAACAATCTTCTCAATTATCTCAGGAGGTTTTTTTACATCCTGCATCTGACTTCGATATATCTCTTTTTCTTTTTCAATTATTTCCGGAGTTAATTCTTCACGGCTGACCACAAGGGGTTCACTCGCTGCGATCTGGAGCGCAATATCATGAACAAATCTACGAAAATCCTGATTCCGTGCGACAAAATCGGTTTCACAGTTCACTTCAACGAGAACCCCTAATCGATCCCCTGGATGGATATAGGCATCTATTATACCTTCCTTTGTAATCCTGCCCACCTTTTTTGCCGCAAGGGCAACTCCTTTTTTTCTCAAAATATCAACTGCCTGTTCAATATCTCCATTTGCCTGCATCAAGGCATCTTTACAATCAAGAATACCCGCTCCAGTCCTTTCCCTTAACTCCCTGATTTTTTCAGTATCCATTTATGCCTCCTTTTCTTCAGTTTCAAAACCTTTTCTACCTTCAAGGACTGCATTTGAAATGGTCTTTGCAACGAGTGAAATTGCCCTGAGTGAATCATCATTCCCCGGGATTGGATAATCTATACCTGTGGGGTCTGTATTTGTATCCACGATTGCAATCACCGGAATACCGACTTTCTTTGCTTCTTTAACCGCTGTAGCATCTTTTATCACATCAACGATAAATACCAGACCTGGCAGTCTGTCCATTTCTTTTATCCCTTCAAAATATTTTGCAAGTTTTGTGAATTCACGTTCATACCGGACAAGTTCTTTTTTGGGAAGCAGTGACCAGCGTCCATCTTCTTTCATCTGTTCTAATTCTCTCAATCTTTGAACTCTTGTATAAAGGGTATTGAAATTGGTCAGTAAACCACCAAGCCAGCGTTCGGTAATATAAAATGCACCTGCCCTTAATGCCTCTTCTTTTATTACATCCCGCGCCTGTTTCTTCGTTCCTACATATAATATCCCCTTTCCCTGTTCAGCAATACGCACCGTTGCTTCATAAGCCTTTTTCAGACTTTCAAGGGTCTGACGCAGATCAATGATATGTACTCCATTCTTCTTACCAAAGATATATTTAGCCATTTTCGGGTTCCAGCGCTTTGTTCTATGTCCAAAATGTATTCCGGTACTGATCAATTCCTGCATTGTAACTATCTCCAAAATACCTCCTTCCTTTTAACGTTTGGAGAACTGGAATCTTTTACGTCTCTTTGCCAGTCCATATTTCATCCGTTCTTTTTCGCGTGGATCCCGCTTCAATAGACCTGCACTCTTTAACGTGGGTCTCAACTCTGGATTGAAATTTACGAGTGCCTTGGCAATCCCTAAACTTACTGCACCAGCCTGACCAGAAACCCCACCACCTGATACCTTCACATATATATCAACCGCCCCCTTTACTCCGGCGGTGATCAGAGGAAGATTAACCAGATCAACAAGATCCTGGCGACAGAAATATTTAAGAGGGTCTTTGCCATTTATTTTAATTATTCCTTTGCCAGGGAATAATCTAATTTTTGCCACACTCCTCTTGCGCGAACCAGTGAAGATTGATTGCATCAATAAACCTCCTATATCTGAATTTCCTTTGGTGATTGCGCCTTATGAGGGTGCTCGGTTCCAAGATAAATCTTCAGTCTTTTCAGTCGTTTTGTTCGAAACTTATTTTTGGGCAGCATTCCGCTGACCGCGTGATAGAGCACCTTTTTTGGATTTTTCTCAAGCATAAGCTTTAGATTGACTGCCTTCAAACCACCAAGATAAAAAGAATGTCTATAATAAAATTTATCTTCCATTTTATTACCTGTGACTTTAAATTTATCAGCATTGAGCACAACCACATAATCCCCACAATCAATATGGGGTGAATATTGTGGTTTATCCTTACCCATCAGGATTCTGGCAATCCTCGTTGCCATTCTTCCAAGTATCTTACCCTGGGCATCAATAATATGCCAGTTCCGTTTTATCTCAGTCTTCTTTAAAACCTTTGTTTTCATAGCATCAATTATAGTCAATTTACAAAAAAAGTCAATACCCGATTATTCAAATTATGATTCAGGATACACGATACAAGATTCAGGATGCAAGAAATCAATTTATCGGCACTTATTTGCGTAGCGATTAGAGATTAGGAAGTAGCGAGAGAAAAACTAAAATAAAGCTTCAGTCTCAATTTTTAAAAAATGTAGCGGTGCGATCTATCACACAAAATACCTCAAAATTTTATTGACAATTCACAATATATAGATATAATATTATAGATATAAAAGGGGGAATTATGAAAGAGGAAAAAATTAACGAGACATTACTTGCAAGTATGGATGAGGCTGCGCAGAAGGCAAAAGAAGAATTTGACCAGATGCCTGAAGATGTAAAAAAGGTCATCTCCCAGTGGATGAGAAAATGGTATTTAAAAGCAGGTTATAGAAGGTTGGGAAGGATTGCAGTCGCATATGCTAAGGCACTTGAAAAAAGTTAAACGGAGGGAATTTAATGATCTTTGATGATATGGAGGATACAGAGAAAGGGCCTTTCTGCAAACCATTCGGGCAATTATTTTATGAAAATCTGGAGAAAATGCCTTCTTTCCAGATTGTGGAAGCATACCTTTCTTTTCTCCTTGATGCCCAGGATAAGATTCAAAAGGCAATAGCCATTCTTGAAGGTGCGCTGAAAAAAGGAACAGAAAGGTTAAAAGAAATTGAAAATCCTGATTTATTGCAATTCTATTTTGGCAAGATAACTACTGCCCGCGGTGAGATTGAAAAAGAGATAGAAAGATTGTCGCACAATCGTCGTGAGATTGAAAGTTTGATTTCTGAGTATTCAGAAAAGGGTATCTTCAATGTTCCCCTAAAAGAATTTATGACTACATTTGATGCTGAATACCCGATTAAAGTAGAAAAGAAACATGTTGATAGTGATGAATGCTATATCACAGAGATCAGGGCGTCAGACCTCATTGGCAGTGCAGGATTTGAACATTTAAATCGGTTGATGACCGGATATATTCTGAAAAAATTGCTGAAAGGTAAATAATCATTGACTAATTAAAAATTTTGGATATAATATTTTATTATGAAGAAAACAATTTTAATTGGATTGATTATTGTCCTCAGCCCATTATGGGCTAACTGGACAAGGATGAATACCCTGATGATTGGCGATTATATAGATGACCCGGTGAACATCGGCATATATCCACAACACATAAATGTTTTTCCAAATAATTTCTATGGAGATATCTTTTCATCGAATACTGATTTTGGAATCGTAGTCACACCCATTGAAAAATATGGTGGGCTTGGTTTCTGGCAGGATAAGAATTTCTACATTGGTTATGGCATCACTGTAAAGAAATTTGAACTCGGCATTATGGGTTCACCGGTCAAAGACCATAATCGCTTTGGCATTGGTTTAGGATACGCCACGATAGATATGCGCGTAGATATTTCTGGTATCATCAATAACGAAACGAATGTAAATGAAGGTTATGATTTCCATCTTAGATTGCTCAAACGAAAGGCTGAATACATTCTCATTCCGAGATATTCATTGAATATTCAATCAAAACCTTATGATTATCAGAGCCATAATATTGGTCTTGCACTCCAGAGGCTCATTCTCAATGATGGATTTGCTATCCTGGGTATGGAATATTTAGTCCGCAAAGGCGATATTGAGGCTGACCGTGTCTACTTCTTTGCAGGTTTTGAACTCCCTTTGAACAGGACATTCTATCTCAGGGTAGGTGCGCGTGAAGAGTTTGATGAAGATTTTGTTCCCCAGAAATGGACTGTAGAACCTGGACTTGGAATGCGCATAAGGGAATTCAATCTGGATTTTCATTTAAATCAGGAACGACTTTTTAATGATGATGCGTATCTTTTCAAATCATTCGGTTTAGATCTGAATTTCGGAAAATTCTGAATATTATGTTTTGGGACTGGGTATTTTTTCATTCACCCGGTTTAACAACCACATAACATCGATCAGGGGGTGTAGCTCAGCTGGGAGAGCAATGCGTTTGCAACGCATAGGTCGGCGGTTCGACTCCGCTCACCTCCATTGAATTTCTATAAGTGTTTGGTTTTTTGCAAAAAAACAGGATATAAACTGAAAGCGTTATTTTAATTTAAATTAGTTTCCCAATCAATTGGGCAATTATATCAAAACCGGATGGATCAGCAACTATGGATTTTAAAGTATAAGGAGTGAATGTGCCATCTTTTGATTTTAAAGAAGATAAAGGCCTTATCATCAATCTATTTGTCACAAGCAAGTGTAATGCGCGATGTGAGGAATGTATCAATCAAACTATAACAAACAATTCCGGTCTAAAACCAGAAGATTTAGAAATCGATTTAGAAAGGGATTTAAAAATAATAAAAGAAATAATTGAAAAAAATAAAGGGATCCCTGCAATTTTATGTTTTTATGGTGGAGAACCTCTCCTTGAACCACACCGCTTTGTCCCGGTGATCGAAGAATTAAAAAAGACATATGATTCGGTTAGATTTATGATTTATACAAATGGAGAATTTCTTGCCCGATTTTTTAAGGAATATTTAGAGATTGCTAAAAATATATGGATTTATGCAGTATCTATTGATGGAGATGAAAAGCAGCATAACCGGGTGCGGCTTGGAACCGACCTGAAGCAGATCACAGAAAATTTGAGAATAGTAAAAGAAAATTACTATGGAAATGTATTGATGTGGTCAACATTACGTGAAGGGCAATCTTTACTCAATTGTTTTGACGAATTCATCAGGTTATATAATAATGGACTTGTCAACCATTTCTTCTGGCACTGGCTTGAAACCCAGGATGATTTTAAAAATTTTCCTCAATATTTTAAAAGTTATACAGACGATTTAAAAATTATAGTTAATGATTATATTGAAAAATTGAAGAATGGAGTCTTGCTCCCGATTGCCCATCTCAATGAATTGATTCTATATTTAATAACAGGAAAAAAGAGGAATCATACTGCCTGTGGTGCAGAATTGAAGACGAATTATGACCTTGTTGGCGGAGAAGTCCTTGCCTGCGTTGACCTGCCATTTGAGTTAGGAAAGAGATTGAAGCAAAATCCGGATGAACTCCTTTTATTGAAAGATTCACTCGGCTGTCATAGTTGTCCGATTCATTTTTATTGTGGTGGTAGATGTCCGATACAGATTCTTTATGGAACAAAATTGCGGACAGGGCAGTATTGTGAACTATTAAAGGCACATATTCAAATTGTGGAGGCGAGATTAAATGAGATAAAAAAAATTCTTAATGAAAAGAATATCAGTCTTCAGGAGATTTATGACCGTTCAGCATTTATTGTCCGTTATACAGATGTAACCCCTTAATTTACTTTCTTTTCAAAACCCTCAAAAAATTTCTGTAAAATATCTTCTCAATCTCTTTTTCTTTATAACCATCCCTTTTCAACATATCCGCAATTTTTTTGTAGCCTTCAGGGCATTTTAAAACCGGGTCAGTGATGCCGTCAAAATCACTGCCAATGCCGATACCTTTAATTCCAATAAATTCATAAAGATAATTGATATGGTCATTTACACTATATTTACCAAGATGTTTTTTAGAAAAGTTTATTCCCACAACCCCATCTTTTTCTATTATTGCCTTAATTCCTGATTCATCAATATTTCTGATAAATGGATTTAATTTTCTTATACAGGAGTGGGATGCAATTACTTGATTTTCACAGATTTCACAGACATCAAGGATTGTTCTTGTTGAAGAATGTGAGAGGTCAATTATCACATCATAATTTTTTATAAACCTGATAAATTTTCTTCCTTTCCTGGTGAGCCCTTTTTTATCATCATCAAATGCAGAATGGGCAAATCGGTTTGAATTATTCCAGGTGAGTGTATATACCCGGACCCCGAGTTCATAAAGGGTTTCAAATTGTGTAAAACCCTTATCAAATATATGACCACCCTCGACACCGATTATGATATTCACCTTCTCATCATCAATTCCATTGAGTTTATAAAGAATATTTATTTCTTTTTTCTCCTTCAGATAATTTATCGTGCTCAAAACGATTCTCAACCCGGCATCAAACGGCTCTTTCTCTTTTGGATAAACAAAATGGGCAAATATTGCTCCTGCAAAGATTGATGGTTTTAGATGCCCTGACTTTATGTGATTAAACTTTCTTTTTTTGATATTCAATGGTGTATCACAGTGGAGGTCAAAGACAGGGAAATTCATTTTTTTATACTCAGTGAGTCAAAGACAGACCCATCAACTTTTATTGCCTTTAATAACAATTCTTTTCCTTTAATCTTTACCAGGCAGAAATGATGAGTTTTTTCTGAATATGCAGTCCATTCACTCTTTCCTACCTCATATAATGGTGCACCACCGCCAGCACAGACTATGTAAATGACGCCGTTTATCTCTTTTGTTCTTTCGTAAGAATGGTCATGGCCACAGAATACGATATCAACACCATATTCTTCAAAGATTGGACACCATGCCTCACGCACCTTTATATCACTACCATGACTCCCTGAAGAATATGGAGGTCTATGCAGGTTCACAAAGATCCAGTGAATGGTCGTATCACTCGTGAGAAATCTCAACTCATTATTCAGCCATTTTCTTTGAACGCCATTCAATTCCATTTCGGTATTAAGACATATAATACAGACATTTCCAAATCTGACCGAATAAAAATCTTCTAATCCCGGCAGTAAAAAAAGTGTATCATATTGCCAGAACGGCTTTTCATGGTTGCCTATCACAGGCAGGAATAATTTTTTTGATATGACTTTACCTTCTATGTTAAAGAACATCTTCCAGTCATCAGTATTATATCCTCTGGTAACAAGATCTCCAGAATGTATCATAAACTCAAAATCATAATCTGCGATTCTATCAATCACTTTCTGATGGCTTACAGAATCGGTCCTGGTATCACCGATGACCACAAAATTAAAGGAATCAGCAGATAACGGGAAAGTCCTGAATCTATTTATCTTTCCATTCGGCAAAATTTTATAGTAGTATTCTGTGCCGGGCTGAAGATTATTAATAATTATATGATGAAAATTCGTCTTTTTCGTTATTATGATCGTATCTTTAAATGAAAGATCGGTTCCAAATGCAAGAGCACTCGGTTTTAGAAACTCAGTATTCCAGTTAATTACCACAGAGGTATAAGGTGAGCCAGCAGGAGTCAAATAAGGTGGTGAATCAAAAGACTGAAATTGTTTTTCATCAATACTGACAATCTGGCTATAAATTATTAAGGGTATAAAAAATATAAGGTTTTTATTCATCAATGCACCTCCGCCCAATTTTTACCAATGCCGATATCGACCTCTATCGGCACTTCACATTTATATACATTTTCCATCGCATCCGTTATTATCACCTTTGCCTCTTCAGCACGCTCCTGTTCTATTTCAAAAAGGAGTTCATCGTGGATTGAGAGTATTAAACCAATTTTAAAACCCATATTAGTGAGTCTTTTTTCAACCTCAATCATTGCCATCTTGATCAAATCAGCAGCTGTCCCCTGGATTGGTGTATTTATTGCCAGTCTCTTTGCCGATTCTTTAAGATTAAAATTCTCTGAATTTATCTCAGGTATGGGCCTTTTTCTATTAAATATCGTCTCTGTATAACCCTTCTCTTCAGCACTCTTTATTGCGGATTGCCTCCATTCTTCAACCCCTGGATATAGTGTATAATAATTCTGGATAAACTGACCTGCCTCTTCACGGGATATTCCCAGTTCCTGGGCAAGTCCGTAATCGCTCATACCGTATATCAATCCATAATTCACAACCTTTGCTATCCTTCTTTTATGGTCATCAACCCTATCTTCAGGTAGATTGAATATTAATGATGCAGTATGGTTATGGATATCTCTTCCTGATTTAAATGCATCTATGAGATTTTTATCCTTTGTTATATGGGCAAGAATGCGCAATTCAATCTGGGAATAATCAGCCGAGATCAATAAGAATCCATCACGGGCAATAAATGCCTTTCTCAATTCAGTCCCCCAGTAACTACGGATCGGAATATTTTGCAAATTAGGATTACTTGATGAAAGCCTGCCTGTTGCGGTTCCGGTCTGGTTGAATGTAGTATGTATCCTGCCATTTCTTTCCAGTTCAAGCAAAGGGTCAATATATGTGCTTGAAACCTTTGCCAGTTCCCGATATTCGAGGATTTTGCGTGGCAGTTCATGTTTCAAACTCAATTGCTGGAGCACCTCAAAATCTGTTGAATAATGGGATTTTCCCTTTTTCACAGGTGTCAGTTTCAATCTTTCAAATAGAATATGGGATAGTTGCTTTGGCGAATTGATATTGAATACACATCCTGCAATTTTGTAACACTCATCAGCAAGCAAACCAATCTCTTTTTCAATTCGACTTCTCAATCCCTTTAAAAAATCTATATCAATACCGATCCCTCTTTTTTCCATCCTTGCCAGCACAGTTATCAATGGCTCTTCAATCTTTTTATAAAGTTCAAACTCATTCAATTCCTCAAGTTTTTTCCTTAAAACCGGATAAATTTTTAAAGAAAGGCTGGAAATGGCTTCTGGTGAAGGTTCAACATAACAACTGAGGTATTTCAGACAGATATCTTCAAATCTATCATTCTTCATATTCGGTTCAATGAGCCAGGAGCCAATCTTTATATCAAACAATGGTGGATTTAAGGACACTAACTTGCAAACCTCTTTCAAATCAAATCCTATCTTTGTCAGTTTTGTATTAGAAATAATCTTTTCCCCATCCTTTAATTCTGTGATATAAATTTCGCCTTCTTTAAAACTAAAAAAAATTTTTTTGTCCGCGTAGGCAATGCCAATTTCGTCTTTTATCTCATCATCAAAAATTGATTTTTTTATAATCAAATTTTTAAAATCCAATTTTGGGGCAAATTCTTTTATCAGAGAATGAAACTCAAGTTCAGCAAGGACCTTTAATAGGCTATGTATATCAGGATTTTTTGTCACCAGGTCATCAATATTCATCTCAATCGGTGCATTAGTTTCGAGTTCCACAAGTTTTTTTGAGAGTAGTAAAATATCTCTATGTTCAGAAAGTTTTGATTCATTTTTGAGTGCCAGTTCAAGATTCTCATACTTTTTTAAGATCTCTATTGCCCGATGAGGACCGATACCAGGAACACCAGGGACATTATCAATGGAATCACCGCACAGCGCAAGGTAATCACCAATGCGTTCGGGTTGTATTCCAAATTTCTCTTTTACCCTCTCTCTATCATAAACCATATCATTGAAAACATCATAAATAAATACATTCTCCGAGATAAGTTGGATGAGGTCTTTATCTGAAGTCACAATATAGACCTCTCCATAATCTTTTAGTTTTGTTGTCAAAGTCGCAAGTATATCATCTGCCTCATAACCAGGTATCTCAAAAGTCTTTATTCCAAGGTAATGACTTATCTCCTTCACCTTTTCAATCTGGAATGGAATGTCCCTGGGCGGAGCAGGACGGGTTGCTTTGTATTCTTTAAATAACCGATCCCTGAAGGTCTCGCCCGGGGCATCAAATGCCAGAACAATATAATCACTTGAAAATTTTGTCTTTATCTTTTTTAATGAATTGAGAAAACCAAAGATTCCTGATGTGTTCTGTCCTTTTGAATTCTTGAGTGGATTTTTAATGAATGCAAAATAGGCACGGAATATCAAAGAATGGGCATCAAGTAGCAAAAACCTCTTCACCGCATATTATATCGGACATTTTGAATAATGCAAGTATTTTTTATCATCCATCACAAAAATTTTCCATCATTCCTCTTGACATTCACTCAATGCCCTATATAATTATGATGTAATATGACAGGTTCCGAAAAGGATGGTGGGTATGAATAGTTGTCCGCATTGTGGTGCACCAATAAAAGAAAATTACAAATTATGTAATGCCTGTGGCACAATCCTTGTGTCCTTAAGCACTGAAACGACTGCCCATATCAGCCTTTTAAGAAAAAAAATTGAATCCGACCCAAAGGATGTAAAACTCCGCATTGAACTTGGTAGCCTTTATCATAAAAATGGTCTTTTATTTGAAGCACTTGATGAATATAAAATAGCAATAGGGATTGACCCGAATGATTTTGATGCCCATAGCAAATCGGCATTGATCTATCTCAAACTGAATGACCTTATCAATGCTGAATCTGCATTCCGTTCGGCATTACATATCAAACCAGATTCTGAAGAATCGCTCATCGGTCTTTTTCGTGTATATTATCTGCAAAACAAGACCACTGAAGCGATTGCCCTGGGTGAAAAGGTTCTTAAACTCAGGCCTGATAGTGTAGAATTCCATATGTTGATGAAAAATCTTTACCGGCAAAAAGGTGATAAAGAAAAAACTTTTATGGAACTACAGAAACTTGAGCAACTCGCTCCGGATAATGAACAGGTCATCAGGGAGATCATCCAGTATTTTACTGACCAGAACGATATGGAAGGGCTGGCCAAATATTATCAAAAAATGGAAGAATTGAAGATAGAAGATACAAAATTAGGTCTGGCAATTGGAAGGTATTATTATGAAAGTGGTAATTATGATAAGGCGATTGAAATGTATAACAAATTATTGACTAAAGATGAAATCTCTGATGAAATGCGAACTATGATACAGGTTTATCTTACATTTGCCGGTTTTGAAAAAGGGGATATCACCGGAACTGAAAATTTAATATCAAAGATAAAGGAGCCATTTGATAAAATAGATGAACCAGCACGCAAAAAACTTGCATTGATTCTATCAAAGATTGGCACAGATAAAATAAATAATAACAGAAAGAGAGAAGCAATATCATTTTTTGAAAAGGCAGTTAAATGTGACCCGGATTATAAACAGTATCAGGAGATTCTTGATAAGACAAAAACCGAAATCTCAACTGCGCAGAGAAATTTTCTTAGAAAAGCATTGTTTATCACCGGTAGTTTGGTTGCAGTTTTTATTCTTGTGATATTATTATGGAATCTTACACGAAATAAAATTATAATTAATGTTGAACCGCCAGATGATTTGGCTATTTTAATCGATGGGAAGCAAATGGAAATGGTGAATAAAAAAGCCGGAGTTTATGAATCACCGGAACTCTTCATCGGGTCCCATAGTGTTGATATTGAAAAACAAGGGTATGAAAAATGGCAGGCAAAAATAAATCTGGGATTTGGAAAAAATACTGTGGTTAATGTAGGACTTGCTCCAATCTATGGTGTATTCCAGATAAATTCTCAACCTGAAAGTGCAGATGTTTATATTGATGGCGTATTAGTTGGCAGAACACCCTATATTTCAGAAAGGATTCAGGCAGTCCCGCATAAGATTGAATTAAAAATGCCAGGGTATCAAATATATACGAATCCTATAAGTCTCCGTAAAGGTGAGACACTCGACCTTGGAATTATCACCCTTAAAAATCTTGCTGGTGATTGGAAAGGAAAGATTGGACAGGACGGAATTTCATATAATGCCTCTTTTAAGATGACAATAAATCAAAAGAATGGGCAGATTAAAATTAAATATTTTCACCAGCCTAAAGATGAAATGATTTATAGCGGCGACATAAATGGCATAATATCAAATAACAATTTTCTTGCTGATGGCTATGTGAATTGCAAGGAGCGCAATGTATTTTACTGGACAACGACAAAGAAGAGGGTTATTCTAAAAGGGAAAATCTCAGATGACTGGGAACAAATTGAAGGAAAGCATTATGCTGAAGGACTTGGTGAAAAGGATTGGTGGGCAAAGAGGGAAAGATAATAAGAAAATAAAATTTTAATCTTTTCTAAGAGGAATATTTAGCAACTTCTCTTAAGAGTTTTTCTGTCTCTTTTGCCTCTTTTTCATCTATTGGGTTGATGGCAAAACCGGCATGAATCATTACATAATCACCAACCTTTACCTCGGGTGTGAGGACAATAGAGATTTCCCGGCGCACACCCATAATCTCGGCAATTGCCATATCTCCATCAATCTTTTCTATTCTACCAACCACTGCCAGACACATATCTCCTCACTTGTTATTTCTAAGTTCACAATTCCCATTTCCTAATATCACCTGTCCATAAGAGATACAGCCGTCATTGGTTGGAAGTTTATGATGGGTAAAGACCTTAAAATCATTATCCTCAAACCGTTTAATCATCAAATTTAACAAATATCTATTCTGAAAGACTCCGCCCGATAGGACAACCCTGTTCACACCATAAATTCTACGCAGTTTCCTTGCAATGTCAAGTGAGAATTGAACAACCGTATTATGAAATTTTGCCGAAATTATATTTATACTGATTCCCCTTTTTATATCATTTATTATCCCTTCAAGGATTGGAAGGATATGGACAATAAATTCATCATCTATGTTTTTGCAAACTTCACAGGGGTAATAATCTTTTATACCCTTTTTTGCTACATATTCAAGGTTAATTGCTGCCTCTGCTTCATAGGTTATCTCCCGGGTTATGCCGAGTATTGCTGAAATACAATCAAAAAATCTACCCATACTCGATGTATAGGCAAGGTTATAATTCTGGTCAATCATTTTTATTATTGTATCGATCTCCTTTAAAGGATAGTTAAGGTGTAAGGCTCTTGTAAAATCCTTACGGATTAAATCCGAACCAAAGATTTTATAAAGATATGCTATGGCAATACGATAAGGTTTTTTAATACTTTCTTCGCCACCGGGCAATGGGAGGTATTCTAAATGGGCAACCCTTTTTTGATGGTTCAAATCACCGATAAAGAATTCACTACCCCATATATTCCCATCAATTCCATATCCAGTTCCATCAAATGCAATGCCGATCGATTTTTCAAAGATTTTATTCTCACCAAGGCAGGAGACAATATGGGCAATATGATGCTGAACCCCTTTAATTTCCAAATTTTTATTTTTAGCCATTTTTAGGGCTATTTTTGTTGAAAGGTAATCCGGATGTAAATCATGCACAATCAACTCAGGTTCAATCTTGAACCATCTTTTATATTTCTCTACCATCTCATAAAAAAATTCCAATGTCTCAGAGTTATCAAGGTCACCAATATGGGGCGAAACATAGGCATTCTTTTTATCCGCAAGGGTAAAAGTGTTTTTCAAATAAGGTCCAGTTGCAAGGGTTTTTCTTACAGATAAAGGGAGTTCAATCGGCACCGGCACATAACCCCTTGAACGACGGATGATCGAAAATCCCCGCTCTTTAAGATAGAATCCCACTGAATCATCACACCTGTTTATAATTTTGCGATTATGTGTAAGATAGAATGAAACCTTTCTTTTTAGTTTTGTTTTTATCTCTGTATCATCCTTTATAAGTGGCTCATCTGCGATATTTGCGCTCGTCATAACAAGAAAAGGAATCCTTTCAAGAAATAAATAATGGACTGGTGCATATGGTAACATCACACCGAGATAGGGATTATTTGGTGCAACCTCCTCGCATACCTCACTCTTTTTTTTCTCAAGAAGCATCACCGGTGCGACCGGGGATTTTATCATCTTTTTTTCCTGGGCTGTAATCTTCACTATCTTCTGAAGATCTTTTTCATTAGCCATTATCGCAAATGGTTTTGCTGGACGATTCTTTAAAACTCTCAATTTTTTTACAGTGCCACAATTCGTAGCATCACAGGCAATATGAAATCCACCAATCCCTTTGATCGCGATGATCTCACCTTTCTTAATTAAATTTATTGCTTCTCCAATCGGGTCTTTTGTCTTTATCTTTTTTCCGTCAATCCTGTATAATGAAAACTCGGGACCACAGGCAAAACAGCAATCTGGCTGGGCATGGAATCTGCGATTGTTTATATCCCTAAATTCTTTTTCACAATCCGGACACATTTTAAATTCCTTCATTGAAGTCTGCTTGCGGTCATAAGGTGTATTATAAATTATTGAATATCTCGGACCACAATTTGTGCAATTTATAAAAGGAAATCTAAATCTGCGGTCTGCGGGATCAAAAAATTCCTTTAAACAATCCTTGCAGGTCGCAATATCCGGTGAAATCTGGGTAAAGCCCTCAGCACGTTTGCTTTGTTTAATAACAAATCTATTTTCCCTTCTTACAGGAATCTGCTTGACCGTAATCAATTCAATTATGGAAGCTACTGGTTTTTCTAATGAGAGTCTTTTTAAAAACTCCTTTATTCTTCTTGTATTTCCTTCTATCTCTATCTCCACACCATATGATGTATTACGAACAAATCCAGCAAGATTTAATCTATGTGCCAGGCGATAAACAAAAGGTCTGAATCCAACTCCCTGAACGACTCCCTTGACCTGAACAAGACTCCGCGCCATTGATAATTTATTTTTTACTTTTTCTTTGTCAGTTCTTCTTCTATAAAATCTACGAGTTTATCAAAACCCTTACCATTTTTAGATGAAACTTCAAATATTAATGCTTTTGGATTTTTATCAAGGATACGCTTGCGCGCCTTTTTTATTTTGAAATTTAAGTGTCGCAAAAGGTCGATTTTATTAATCACGACAACCTTTGCCAGATGGAAGAGTAATGGATATTTTATCGGCTTATCATCACCCTCTGGTGTTGAAAGGATTGCAACCTTATAATCTTCACCAATTTCAAATTCTGCAGGGCAGACAAGGTTACCCACATTTTCGACAAGTATCAAATCATATGGCTTTTCAATCTTGGGCAGTGCCTGGGCAATCATAAATGCATCAAGATGACATTCGGTCTGCGTATTTATCTGGATTGTATCAATCTTCAATCTGCTCAATCTTTCGCTATCAATTGAACCTTTTATATCCCCTTCTATCACAAGTATCTTGTATCTAAATTTTAATTTTTTCACAATATTCTCTATCACCGATGTCTTGCCTGAACCAGGGGAACCAATGATATTTAAAACCAAAGAATTTGCCTTGTCGAAAAATTTTCTGTTTTCCTTTGCCCTTTCCTGATTTGATACGAGAACGGGTTTAAGAATATTTACTTTCATACTGCTCCTTTTTTTTATTATAATAACAAAAATAAGTAATCATATTTTTATTCGCCCTCTATTGATTCAACATAGAATTCCCTGCCCGTTAATATCTCTATTGAACTCTTTCCGCATTTTGGGCAGATAAATACCGGTTCCTCTATATCTTCCTCAAAATGGCAATCACTACATCTGATGCGAATCGGTATCTCAAAGAATTCAATCTTTGCATATTCACACCGGGTACCATTTTTTAAATAATCAAAATAAAAATTTATTGCATCAGGGGAAAATCCTGTAAATTTTCCAAGTTTAACCTTTATTATCTTTACCTTATTTATTTTGTGATTCTCTGCTTGTTGATTACAAAGGTCAACAAGTGATTTTGTTACACTATATTCGTGCATTAGATATAAATACGATGCTATGATTTCTTTTGCAATTCATTTAACAACTGCAAATTTGCAGACTTTTTTATTATGACCAGCATTAATCAATGCAAAGTATAATCCACTCGATGTGTTATGTGGAATATACCATAGAACTTCGCCCAGTGAGTTGGGTTTCAAATTCGTTGCAACCTTTCTGCCTGAGATTGAATAAATGTTTACTGCTGCATCAACGGGTATATTTTTAATGCGCACAACAGAACCACTCAACACAGGATTTGGATAGATTAAAACATTATTTAACGGAGTAGTATCATTTTTAACGATTTCCAGTTTTAGCAATCCATTCTCATTACCCAGCCAGAAACAGGAACGAAAAGCGTCATAAAAAAATCCCTGCACCTGTATTATTTCATTGTTTACCGGCATAAATTCTACATTTACACCAAGTTCATTGAATGTAAAACTCTTTAGTATCTTATAATTTATATCATAGGCATAAATTCCATTATCAGCCATTATCCATACCCTGCCCCCTTCATCAGTAAGGATATCATAAATCACACCGCCATTGAAATTTTCTATATGCCCAAATCTATTGTTTTGGAATACTGAAACACCAATTTCATTAGCAATATAGACATTGTTATTCTCATCTACTGTTATACCTGAACAGAATTGTGAAAGCAAACCATCGGCTTTTCCATATTTTAAATTTATATCATCAGCGCGGTCAAAGATAGTTCCTTTAGTATCAATCATTAAAATACCACCCGCAGCATCAAAAACCGTGCTATAGATACGCAAACTTGAATCAATAGCGAGTTCAACTTCAAACCCAGGGGTTCTATCACCAAGAAAATAGGCGGTTGTCAAAGAAGAATCATAAACCCATATTTTGTCTGAAGGGCCAGCAAGGGAAAGATACATATTATTTTTGAGATCAAATTTCAAGTCCCAGATTGCAACGGTGCTATCAATGCCGCGATATTTTTGTCTCAAATAATACCAGTTATTGTTTTCCGGGTCAAAAGCGATCGCAAGCAAGGAATCTGTATAATGGAGGCCAAACCACACCTTTTTATCCGGTGCAGTAATACAACGGTGAATGAATTTTGTAGGAACGAATGAATCCTGACAAAAATTTTGCCATATATTGTCATTCTTTAACCAGCTGACCCCACGTGCATCTGAATTCCTTGTTCCATGCGCAGCAAAAACACCATACTGATTCGCAGTTATACTACAGATATGATTTGAGCCGAGACAATTATCTTTTATTAACCGCCATTGACCATTGGCAAAATCATAGAAACCGATACCTTCGCCAAAATAATCAGATTTGAACGAACTGCCAGTGGCACAAAACCATCTCCCTTTATAGTTTTCAATATCATTAATCCTCACCAAATATGGAATGCCGCTATTCAAAACGGTTAAATTGCCTTGAAAAAATATCCCGATCTGAAGTAGAGAATCAAGGGCAAGCAGGAGCGAATCACCTGCTTTTTCTATGTCAATAATTTTATAACCCAATATTATTGTATCAAAATTAATTCCTGTGAATCGGTTCAAACCTCCATCAGTCCCGACATAGAGGTTTGAATCTATAATTTTTATCTTTCTAATGTAGTTTCTAAGGAGTCCATTTTCCAGACCATAAATAGTGTAGTTCTGAAAATCACTGCTGAATCTTGTTATCTTATCGTCTGTGCCAATCCAGAACCCGGTGTCAACTTCAATCGTCAAAATATTATTTGAAGACAATCCCTGAAAATCATAAATCTTTAGAATTCCATCATCCTCGAAATTATCCGGTGTGCCTTTTGTATCTATTATCAATAAACCGTTTTGCGTTCCTACTAAAATCGTATCTCTCAAACAATATATTGTATTCACCCTTGTGCAGGGCAGGCATTCAAGAGGATAAACCTGTATCTTATTGAATGATTTATCAATCTGCACAATTCCATTATTTGAACCAGCCCAGATATTCTTGGAACTATCAATTGCAATGCATTGCTGACGATTAATCCTTAATCCATCAGCATTTGTTAAAACCTTAAAAGTATTATTTAAATAGTTATACGCAACAACACCGCCATTTGTCGCACCATAAACAATTGAGTCATTGACCGATATATTATAGAAATAATTGTGATTTGTATAAAAAATTGGCTTTAATGAAAGGGCAAAAATGAAAAAATTTATGAGCATCATTTACAGAGCCATTTTTTATTGAAAATTGACATTATCCGTAACCTCCAGGTAAGCCAGAATGCCTCCCAGATTATTCGCTTTGACATCTTTGATGTTCCTGCCCTGCGTTCAACAAATATTATTGGAATCTCTTTTATTGGTAATCCAGCACAGAAAACACCATAAACACTCTGAATTTGAAATCCATAGCCATCAACCTTAAATTTCTTCCAGTTTACACTTTCAAGTGCACGGCGTGAATAACACTTAAACCCGCTGGTAAGGTCCCGCACCGGAACACCGGTTACAATCCGTGCAAACATACAGGCAAAAAAAGACAACAACAATCTCTTCATTGGCCAGTTAACAACACTCACACCATTTATATACCGTGAACCGATTATTAGGTCATATTTATCAAGGAGTTCAATAAATCTTGGAAGGTCATTTGGGTCATGGGAAAAATCCGCATCCATTTCAAAGACAAAGTCATAATTATTTTCAAGCGCATACTGGAATCCAGTGACATAGGCAGTTCCCAGACCCATCTTTTTCGGTCTTTTTATGATGTGGATTTTATTATTTTGTGCCATTATATTCTCAACTATCCCGGCAGTGTTATCCGATGAATTGTCATCTATTATCAATACCTCAAGAAGTTCTGAAGAAGAAAGGACTGCATTGATTATCGTTTCAATATTCACCGCCTCATTATAGGTTGGGATTATCACCAGTCCACGCTTCATTATTTTCATTATATACAAAAATTTTTCTATGTCAATTGACCGATTTAAATCAAAAATAACCTTACCACTACATTTTGCAACATTTTTATAGGCAGGCGGAAAGATGTTGCAAAATTTTAGTTTGGAGCAGGGACTTTAATCCCGTTTTTTATAAAATGTAGCGGTGCGATTCAGCGCACAACTCCCAATCCGTAAGTGGAACGAAATTTCTATTGGAATAGCGAAACTTGTTTCGCGCTAATACTCCAATTTTTTAGACATATATCTACACTTCAACATTTAATCAATTAAATAATTAAACAATTGTTTAAGTGTTTAATTGAGAGAACTATTTAACCAATATTTATATTAGGTTAGGACAAATCTTTCTTCAAGAACCGATGGCTCTTTCAGAACCAGAGGTTAGGATTGCAATTAAGAAAATCAAAACAAAATCAAAAAAGTGCCTGTCCCCTTTTTGTGCCCCCATTAAAATATTGTTGATGGTTATTGGGCATAGATGCTGGTTTGGTAATTGGGCATAGTTGATTGTTCAAAAGATTTGCCAATGGCCAAAAACCAAAGATCATACTAACAGCCACGCTTTATAACTATAAACCACAGGTATGGAGGTGATTAATGAAATTCTGAAACAAGTTTAGAACGACAAAAAAATTTTTGTAAAAAAGATTCCCCAGTCTTTCAAATATATTCCCCTGATAAATAATTATTGACTTTTCACCTGGTTTTTATATAATTTAAAAATTTATGCCCCTGTAGCTCAGCAGGATAGAGCAGCGGTTTCCTAAACCGCAGGTCACCCGTTCAAATCGGGTCAGGGGTATATTTAATTAGTAATGTTGCTAATAAATAAAAGGAGTATTTATGAGAGATATGAAAAGGGGTCTCAAGACTGAAGACTCGTTTCAGAAAACGATGGAAAAATTGATAAAGTTTGTTGTTCGGCATCGTGATATAGCAATCTGGATTGGAATAGGGATTGTTGCAGCAATATTTGTTATCGGCTATCTTTTATATCCTCAAGAAAAAATAAATCCTGAAGCAGAGTTGATATATACCCAGGCAATCAATTTTGTGAGTATGGGCAGACTACAGGATGCAGAAAATTACTTTTTACAACTAACCGAAAAATATAACAATACAAGACCGGGCAAGGTGGCTTATTATTATCTGGGCGTGATAAATTATCATACAGCCCGATTCAGTGAAGCATTAGATTATTTTGATAAATTCATTTCCAAAGAAAAGAAAGACCCCCTGCTAACACCATCAGCCCAATTCGGTGCAGGCTGTGCAGCCGAAGGTCTAAAAAATTATGAGCGGGCATTGAAATATTATGAAAAGGTTGCTAAAAATAAAGATTCTAATTTTTATTTTTTAGGTATGCTTTCCTGGGGACGGATAAATGGAATCCTGGGCAATACGGATAAGGCACGAGAGATATTACAAAAACTCCTGCAACAAAATCCACCCCAGGATATCACAAACGATGCTAAATTCTATCTTGGTTATTTTAATAGATAATGCACATTAATATTTTTAATAGCAATCAGTAGCATTTTTAAACTATGAATAATTTATCGGTTGCATTTTTGTGGCACTTCCACCAACCGATATATTCTACCCCTGAAGATAAAACACTGCCAATGCCCTGGGTCAGGTTGCATGCAATAAAAGATTATCTTGATATGTTAAAAAATATACAGAAATTCCCGGAGGTTTGTGTTACATTCAATTTTACATCCACGTTACTTATACAACTCCAGGAATATAAAGAAAATAAATGCACTGACCGCCAGTTTCTCCTTTTCAGAAAACGCGCAGAAGATTTAACATTTGAAGAAAAAATTGAAATCCTGAAGGATTTCTTCCTCGCCAACTGGGAAGAGATGGTTGAGCCATATCCTCGATATTTTTCTTTACTTATGAAAAGGGGAAAAAAACTCGTTCCCGAAGAAGTCCCCAGTGTTGCAGAAAGTTTTACCACTGATGAATTTCGCGACCTACAGATATGGGCAAATCTTGCCTGGATTGACCCTATTTTTAGGGAAGAGATAAAAGATTTATACCAAAAAGGAAAGAATTTTAAAGAACAGGACAAAGAAATTCTCATCGGTTTAGAGAATAAGATTATCAGTTCTATATTTGATGAATATAAAAAGGCTGCGGAATCAGGACAGATTGAACTCACGACCTCACCTCTGGCACACCCAATCCTTCCCTTATTGATAAATAGTAATCTTGCAAAAATCTCTAATCCCAATCTTGAAATACCATTTGAATTCAAACATCCTGAGGATGCAAGAGAACAAATCATACAGGGCATAGAAATATTTGAAAAAATATTTGGATTTAAACCAAAAGGGCTCTGGCCATCTGAGGGAAGTGTATGTGCTGAATTGATTCCTGTTCTTTCTGATACTGGCATCGAGTGGATTGCAACCGATGAAGAGATACTTGCCCGTTCTATCAATCTATCATTTAAACGGGATGAAAATGGAATTCCAAACCACAGCAATCTACTATATAAACCCTGGAATATGGGTAACATAAAAGTCTTTTTCCGGGACCATTTACTATCTGACCGCATTGCATTTGTTTATAATAGATGGGAGCCGGAAAAGGCAGTTGAAGATTTTGTAGGCAGAATAAAACAAATTGCTGGTTCTCTTCCATCGGTAGAAAAATTTATACTTCCGGTTATCCTTGATGGAGAAAATGCCTGGGAATATTTTAAGAATGACGGAACTGATTTTCTACAATTACTTTATAAAACCATATCTAATGAAAAAATCCTGACAACCACATTTTCAAAATTTTTAAACGAAAATCCATCAACAATTAACAATCTCTCAAATCTATTTCCTGGCTCCTGGATTGGTGCAAATTTCAATATCTGGATTGGTAAGCCTGAAGACCATAAGGCGTGGTTAATTATAAAAAATCTTCGCGATAGACTCGTTGAACTGGGAATAAAAGATAGCGAAATCTGGAGACAATTATATTTTCTTGAAGGAAGTGATTGGTTCTGGTGGTTTGGCGATGATTTTTTCTCTGTCACAACTGAAGTATTTGACCGATTATTCAGGCAGAATGCACTCTGGATATATAAAAGATTAAATATTGACCCACCACATGAATTATTCCTTCCTATAAATCTATTGAGTGAAATCTATGCTACACAACCCATAGATTATATCTCACCAACAATCGACGGTAAATTAACATTTTTTTATGAATGGTATAATGCAGGTTATCTTGACCTGACGAGGACAGGCGGCACAATGCAGAGATTTGCTGGTCTCTTTTCAAAAATTTATTATGGGTTTGATGATAAAAATTTATATATAAGATTTGATATATTAAATCAGAATATAAATCAGTATGAATATGAGATAGATTTTGAAAGACCTAAGGGTTTGAAATATATACTCGGTGTGCATCAGGATATAATTTTTAAAATTGATGAAATCATTGAAGTGTCAATTCCCTTAAGCCAGTTACAATCAGTCGGAGATTATATAGAATTCATAATCAAGGCAAGAGAGAAAGGGAAAGAGATAGACCGCACACCCCTTTTAAAAGCTGTAATCACCCAAAAAGATATCATCCTGAAGAACTGGACCGTGTAAAAGACTGTTAATGAATCAGGATTAGAGATGTTGTTTGCTTGATGTGAAATTTTTTCTGGTAGAGCAAACACAAAGATTGAGGGATGATGCGTAGGTGGAGTGTATTGAGAAAACTATTAAACTGTGAGGAATGCCGAGAGGGGGAGTCGAACCCCCACGCGCCTTTCAGCACTGCGGATTTTGAGTCCGCCGCGTCTCCCAGTTCCGCCATCTCGGCAAAAGGCTAATTTTCCACATTATAACATAAAATTGCAAAATGTCAATGGTATGATTTCTGAGGTTCACCCACATCTTTAAATTGATTAGCATAAACTATTCTGTAAATAACG
>DAIRCK010000025.1:0-39716 GCA_036796695.1 bacterium | reverse complement strand
AACGCTCAATGATTTGTTTCGTCAAATTATTTCTACTTTTCTTTCTCGAAAAGCGATCAATGATATTGTCCCTTCAGTAATTGACGAAGATTTATACATAATTTTTGTTAGACATTTTCCGATATTAAAATCACTTTATCCGTATGAACCATTAAAGAAGAAAGAAACAGAAATCATACCTGAAAAGATTTACCATTTCCTGAAAAATCTTAGCAACCTCTACCCTATCGTTATCACTATTGATGACTTTCAACTCGCGACTTTTGAAATAAAAAATTTCATAGATTTGCTGATCAGAAACATTGAATCTCTCCCTGTTCTTCTTGTTATTAACCTGCGTCCTGAAGAAACCACAATTAATTGGCTTAATTCATTAAAATCCGCCTCTCCCCTATCCGTTATCAGTCTGAATGCCTTAACAAAGGATGAAGTGTTAATGTTTAATAAAGAATTATTTGATGAAACTTTACCGCAAGATGTTTTTGATTGGATATATGGGAAAACCAAAGGAAATCCACTGTTCACAGATGAATTTATTAAATTTCTGATGAACAAAGGTGTGGTTTACTTTGATGTAAATACCAGGAGATGGTGTTTGGCACAACCATTTGAGAATATTCAGGTACCTGATACATTCTCTCGGACAATTGAGGAGAAACTATCGGGGTTTTCAGAAAAGGCAAAAAAATTTGTGCTGACCGCCTCGTTCATATTCAAAGAGAAGTTTAATAAAATAATGATAAATATTGATGTAACAACTGAAGAGCTTGATGAATTGCTCTATAGCGGTGTCCTGGTAAGAGAAAAAGATGGATATATGTTTACTCATAGTTTGATAAGGGAATCCATCTATAACACAATTCCGGAAAGCAAGCGAAATAATCTGCATTACTCTCTTGGCAACCATTTATTAAAGATTGGAGATAATGAAGAGGCAATTCATCAATTTTCAGAATCAGGCAGACGTGATAGAAAATTTATAGAATTATTGAAAAAAGAGATACAGAATTACCATAAAATGAAAGAACATTCAAAGGCGGTATTCTATGAAGAACTCGCGCTCAAACTACTTGAAAAAAATCCTGACCTGCTCAATTCAAAAATGGTATCATTTATTATTGATTCGACTAATTCCCTGCGCCGAGCCGGTATGTTTAAGGATGCGCTCCATTATTATAAACTCGCGCTAAACTATATCAGGAAGAATCAAACAAAGAGCCTGCTCAAACTAATCCCCTTTATCTATTATTCACAAACCTTTGCCGAATTAAGACTGGGAAATTGTCGTAGGGTAATCAACCTTGTAAATAAGGCAAAGAAAATTGCCAGGCAATATGGATTATTGATTAACCAATCACATTTGATTGGATTTGAGACAAATAAGGCACTGGCATATAAAGACCTCGGTATGACAGATAAAGCATTGAATATCGCATTAAAACTTGATGAAGATTATGGAAAAAAAGCAGATACGAACCAATTGTTTCGGATTAATCACTGTATTACTTTAATCTATTCTAATCTTGGTGAATATAAAAAGGCAATAGAATGGGGTGAAAAGACCCTTGAGTTAGCCCGGGAATTAAATGATGAACGATATATTGCTGCAATGCAGGGGAATCTTGGCATTGCCAACCTCTTTATTGGCAATTTCAAACGCGCTGAAGAATTATTTATTCTCCATCAGACAGCAAGTTTAAAAAACGGTTGGAAACGTGAAGAATTTATGTCGTATCTTAATCTGGGCACTCTATATTTTTTCCAGGGATATCTCAGAAGGGCTGAAGATGAATACAAAAAGGCGTTAAAAACTATTGAGCAGTTGAATATCAAAGCAGATTATCTATGGCTAATTTATTATTATTGCTGGTTATTGTTGTTCAAAAGCGACTTTAAAAAAACTACAGAATTTCTATTTAGAGGTATGGAAATTGTGCGGATGAATCCGAACAGGAAATTTTTGAAAATCTTTCAGTATATCCAGGGTTTTATATCGGTTCTAAAGAATGATACAAAAGATTTGAAAGAAATTTTGACTAATTTAAAGAATAATTTTTCTTTTGATTTAGAGGATGAAGTTGAATTTCTGATATTAAATGGGCTGGAACAAGTAATAAACAATCTACAAAAGACTCCATCTCTGCTTCAGGATAAAGGATTTGAGGATATTGAAAAGGGTCTTAAAATAACTGAGCAAAAACAGGATTACATAAAGTTGGTTCAGTATCTCATAATTTGCAACAGGGTTTTTTCAAATTATAAAGAACTAAAGCAAAAGGAACAAGAATTTAAAAATACTGCGATAGAATATGCCTTGATGAATAGTATGGCTGGCTGGCAAGATTTATTAATGCCCGCAAAGATACACATTGAAAAAATTCCATTAAAGGTTAGGACCTTTGGCAAATTGACCATAGAACTCCCTGACCACAGGATTGTAGAACAGAGAGAATGGGAATGGGCAAAACCAAAACAGTTATTTGCAATTTTAGTCAATGCCTGTATCAATGACCAGGTTTTGACCAGAGACCAGATTGGACTCCACCTCTGGCCTGACCTGTCCCGAGATAAACTTGCGAATAATTTCCATGTCTGTCTTAATCAACTTAAGAGTGTTGTTGGTGGTGAGTATATATCTTATAAAGAAAAAAATTATCAGTTGATGAATGTTGAGATTGATGCGAAAGAATTTAAAGAACTTGTCCTTGATGCAGATAATCTAATCAATGCTGGTAAGATCCATACAGCAGAGGATAATCTAACAAAGGCGATAAAAATTTACAAGGGTAAATTCCTTGAGGATTTTTATGAGGACTGGGTCTTTGAAATGCGTGATATATTTTTATCTTTATATCGCAGGGCAGTTCTTATGCTTGGAGATATATATCTGAAAAAATCAAAGATAGATTCAGCGATTGAACTTATTGTAAAGTTGATACTGATGGACCCGCTTGATGAAGAGGCACATAGGTTCTTAATCTCCTGTTATATCCAATCTGGTGAAAAGGCAAAGGCGATACAGCAGTATAAGAAGTGTGTTGAGATATTTAAGCGAGAACTCGGCTGTGAACCATCAGAAAAGACCAGGGAGTTGTATAGAAAATTATTGTAAAATCGTCTTTTGTTATAAGGTGTCGCTGCCCGTATCGTCTGTCGGCATCGTTATTCGGTTACCCCTCTGTGTCGCCCTTTAGCCCTCTTGAACCCTTTTGAGCCGCTTTTTTTCTGTTTTTTCCGTTTCACGTTTAACGTTACGCGTTTTACTCCTTCGCCCTCTTCGTCCTTCTAAACCCCTATTCACCCTTTCTTGTCGTTTTTCTTAAGCCTTTTTTATATTGCAAGATTAAAGCCTCGCCCTGCACCTCCTTCTGTTTCACGCATTTTCCCTTCTTCACCCTTGTTTACCCCTATTCACCCTTCTTCACCCTTTCTTGCAATTTTTTTCACCCCTTCTTGAGGCCTTTTTTTAATACTTTCCCTAATACCCATTAATTATAATCCATATATGAATAATTCAATCCACGTATGCCCTAAATGTGGGTTTTTCACCATAAGAAATGAGGTAGAATTTTGTCCAACCTGTGGTGAAAGACTCATAAAAAAATGCCCTGAGTGCGGGGCAGATTTTATCTATCCCCTTGCCCGATACTGTTCAGTATGTGGGGCAAAACTAAGAAAATTAAGAAAGGAGGAAAAATGCAAAAGGGGTTAGTCTTTTTGCTGTGTCTTTGTGCTGTTGTTGTCTGTAAAAAAGGTGAAGAAGGGGAATATGACTATCTTTTGAGGGAATATAGCAATGTCATATTCCCGCCTTCTGGAACAGAGAATGCCTGGATTACTATTATTGGAGGCAATCATACAGGCCAATATTATGTTTCTCCTGATGGCAATGACAATAATCCAGGCACTAAAGACCAGCCGTTCAAGACTATCAGCCACGGTACCTCACAACTCCAGCCTGGAGATACTCTTGTCGTCTTTGCCACTGATAGAAATGCCCGACCAATTATTGCTGGTGAAAATAACCTAATCTCGGCATTTGATATCTCAAATTGCCAGTATGTGCGGATTGAGAATCTTGAGATAACGAGTAATAATGGAAGAGAATTTCGTGAGGCAATCTCTGGCACTGGAGGTCCTGTTGCCCATATCATTCTGAAAGACCTGTATATCCACCACATTGATGAGTTTGCCATTGATATTGGTGATGCAAATGACCTTCAGATAATAGATTGTAGAATCACCTATTGCGGATTTGGTTGTATTGGAGGTCCTGCAGGTCAACAGGGTGGTTTACGCAATATCTTGATTAAGGGGTGTGACCTTTCTTATAGTGGTCATTATTATCAGGGCGGTGATGGTTCAAATCGTCCGTATGATCGGCCTGATGGATTTGGGATTGAGGCATCTGAAGGACCGATTGAAATCCGCAACACGACTGCTGCCCACAATTACGGTGATGGTCTTGATTCCAAGGCAAAGAGGACCTATATCCACGAGTGTATTGTTGCCAATAATTCCTGTGATGGTGTGAAATTATGGGGCGATTCCTCAAGGGTTGAAAATACCTTGATATATGGACGTGGTGATGGTGATGCTACAACCACTCCCTGGTCTCCGATTGTCATCAGCACAGAAAATAATAATGCCCATTTTGAGATAATAAATTGCACAGTTGATGATACCGTAGGTGAGAATTACATAATGCATGTGCAGTATGATTTCCCAAATATTCCAGTATACCTGAGAATCGTTAATACAATCTTTTGTAGTCGTGGGAATAATGCACCGGTGATATGGCTTGCTGAGAATGTAAATTATAATATTACCTATAATCTCTTCTATGCTTCAAAGGATGATAGACTTTTGATTCAGGGCAATACTACCTATACTTCATCTGAAGTTGACCAGATTGGAACCGGTAACATCTATGGTAATCCACAATTCAATACCGTTGCCTGGGGAACCGAAGGAAATTATCACTTAAAATCAGGTAGCGCGGGTATTGATGCAGGTGATTCGCTATCCGCACCAGGCATTGACCTTGAAGGTAAAACAAGACCGCAAGGTGGTGGTGTGGATATGGGTTGTTATGAGCAATAAAACTTGGGTTTTGTAGAGCCAAAAAGGAGAAAAAATGAATAACAAGAAAATCTTTGCCATGATAATCTCTGCGATACTTCTCTCGGGCTTTTTCACTTTTGCCCGGGCAGACCAGAGATGGGGAAGTGATGTGCGCGTTGGTGGCATAGATTCAGTTTCGTGTGTTTCGTTTGATATCCATCGTCAGAGCGCGCATATCTTTGCCGTTGGTTATTATTATTATGGTAACGCGACAGCAATTCGAGCATACTTTTCTTCAAATGGTGGAATTACCTGGGTTGATAAAGGAATGCCTTTTTCAATGGCTGCCCCTCACACTCATCCGCAGCTCAGTGTCTCCGCAATTGCCAATCATTTTTATCTTGCCTTTAACTGTGGCACACCACACATAATTGTGTTACAACGATTTCGGACTTCTGATGGCTCTCAGACAAACTTCAATAACGGTGCTTCGTATATTAATATAAGTATTACCAGTCCCGGAGATTCAGTTATGGAACTTGTGCTGGTAAGCGACCAGGATTTTGATAATCGCTATTTAAATCTATTTGCGATTACAAAAAACGGATTACTAAAGTATTTCTACAGCGACACTGCCGGGATAAACTGGTATGAGCTTTCTACCGGCGTAACCAATGCCCGGTGTGGACTTGATGCCTGCACAAATGAGGGTTATTCAAACTATTATGCCTTTGCGACATACTTAACAGGTAACTATCGTCAGATTGATGGTTTTGACTATAATGGCAATAGAACCGGCTTAGCCTCGACCTTTGTTGGTCCTAATGCGCGGTTCACATCTATAGGTGCATATAAAGATACAGCAATTGCGGTCTATGAAATGAGCGGCACAGCCGTTGCCTACTATATTAAATATGCAACTTCCTACAATGGTGGTTCTACCTGGTCTACGTATAATCTCACTGATACTACGGTTGTCGCATGCTGTCCTGATGTAGCCGCAAGAGATAATGGCGGTCAGGGAATAATATATGCCTATAACAGTGGTTCAAGTCGTAGATTCCGATATACCTGGCGCGACTATCATGGCAGTTGGTCAACACCAGTGCAGTTTGGTGATTACCAACCAAGGAATGATGTAAAGCCAGCAATTGAATATCTGGGTAATGGGATTTACGGTAGTATGTATATCAGTTATTACCCAATTTATGGAGCAGTATACTATGACCGCAGTGATTGGACCGGGATTGAAGAAACAAATTCCCATAAAATAGAAAATAGGGTTTTCAAAATTTCACCTAATCCTTCAAGATGCATTGCAAACATTATTTATAATCTAAATAAAAGTGGAAATGTTAAGATTTCACTTTATGATGCAACCGGCAGGCTTCTAAATATACTTGAAAACGAATCAAAATCCGCAGGAACACATACTCTGACCCTTGATAATCATTCATTATCCAATGGCATCTACTTTGTTCGTGTAGAATCACCAGAAGGAACTGCAACAAGGATGATGATTATCGTGAAATAGCGCAAGATGACCATTAGATAATAAAATAGGGGATGGGTCCATCCCCTATTTTATTTGCCTGATAAATCAGACAAATACATATGTAGGACAAACCTTCACTTCAGGTTTGCATTGTTTTTAATTGCAAGGCTAAAGCCTTGCCCTACAATTGTCGCATAAATGCGACTTCCTAATGGTTTATAATAACCACCTTTTTGGAGTGGTAAAACTTGTCTTGTGCTAATAGAAAAAAATTTCTTGCTGGAGAAATCCACACGAAAAAATATCTGTAAACATTAAAATTATATACTTGACACAGTAAAAAAAATATGTATAATAATAAATATAAAATGAGGCTATGATATTACAGAGTGGAAAATATACACCTGAATTACCTTTTATCGGAAGGGAAGTTGAATTAAAGATTTTAGGTGAAAATTTAAAATCTGCCCTCAATTATCAGAATAAATGTATTGTTATCGTTGGCGAATCAGGCATTGGCAAGACGAGATTGATTAACAAATTTGTTGATGATAATAAACTCCATCAAGAGGCAATAAATATCCAAATTACCCAGAGAACTTCACCGAATTCTTTGTTTATCGAGGTCATTAATAACTATCTCCATAAATCAAAACGTTCGGTTAGAGAGCTTATTCAGGTGATTAGCAGGGATATATATGACGAATATGCTGAACATATTCCAGAATTAAAATTATATTTTCCTTTTGAACCGCGACCAAGAAAAACTGATTTGTTTAAAATAAACTATCAATTAATAGAATTTATAAAAAATCTTTCAAATTTTACACCGGTCATTCTCGTCCTTGAAGATCTGCACAATGGTGATAATGATATTTTAAATATCCTTCAAAATATCATTCATAATATCAACAGTTATCCTGTATTGATTATCTTAACGGCCCAACCTTATAATAATATTCATGAATGGTTAAAAAATCTAAAATCAATTGATATAGCAAAACTTTCCCTAACACCCCTGACGCAGGAAGAAGTTTATTCCTTGAATAGTTTATTGTTTGATAAAAATCTGGATAGAAAATTCTTCTATTGGCTCTGGGAGAATACTCGTGGTAATCCTTTATTCTTACGCGAATATCTATATACCCTTATTGAAAAAGGAGTGATATACTTTGACGATAAAAAAAATAGATGGTCTACACTACCCAATTACGAAAAAATCCCTATTTTTGATGGAATCCCTGAGATATTAAAAATTAGATTTGCGGGATTGAATAAAAGGGAAAAAAATTTTTTGAAGTTGGCAGCAATCATTGGTGAACGATTCAGTCTACCCCATCCGCTTTTAAAAATAAACGAGGAGTCCTTGAATAATATTTTAAAGAAGGGTTTTTTAAAGATAGAAGATAAAAATTATAGTTTTGTTCACCCATTCATCAGAGAGGTTATTTATAATAATATACCTGAAAAGATTAAAAAAAATATCCACAAAAAACTAAGTCAATATTTCAAAAAAAAGGGTGATAGAATTAGCAGCATAAATCATCTGCTAAAAGCAGAAACAAAAGAGAAATTGATGATTGGAGACTTTATTAAAGCCAGCATTGAATCAGAAAAAATTGGCAATTTTACACAGGCAAGGGTTTTTATTGAACAGGCTTATCAATTCGTTCAAAGAGAAAACAATCTTCCAATTGATAAGCGTCTTGAAATAACTGAAAAATATGCAAACATGCTATTAAAAATTGGCATCTATCAGGAGGCAATAAAGATTTGCAGTGAATATCTCAAATTAAGTATCAAAAAGAATAGAATCCTTAAAAAAGACAGGATAATGCGCCTTTATGAAATTTGTATTAATTCTTTAGTCCGGGCAGGAAACTATCAAATCGCAATAGAAAAAGCCGATGAGGCGGTGCGGTTGCAAAAAAAATTTAAAATTCTCGGTGCAGAAGAAGAATTATTCGCCATTATGACTTATAAAGCATTTGCCCTTAAATATCTTGGTGAAACTGAAAAGGCACTAAAACTGGCATTAGAGTTAAAAAACAACATTAACACGCAATCTTCACTAAACCTACAGTATCGCTTATTTTATCTCTTAGGTTCAATATTCAACAGTCTTGGCGATTATACAAAAGCAATTGAACACCGAAAGCAGGCATTAGTAATAGCAGAACGGTTAAAAAATCCATCTTTGATTTCATCGGCAAAGGGTAACCTCGGCATCTCTTATATAAATAACGGAGAATTCAAAAAAGGTGAAGAACTCTTATTAGAACACAAAGAGTATAGCCAAAAAACCGGGATGGTTAGAGAACAGATTATGTCCTGTCTTGGTCTTGGTAGTTGTTATCTATATGAGGGATTTTTAGACCGCGCAATCCAGGAGTTTGAAAATGGTATAAATTTATGCAAAGATTCAGATAATCAGGCTGACCTTGTATGGTTATTTGCATATTTAGGTATTGCACTGCTATTTAATGAAGAATATAAAAAGGCAGAAGAATATTTAAGCCAGGGGCTTGAACTTGCCAGAAAACTTAAGAACAAGAGTATATATCTTAAAACTATGGTATATAAAGGGCTTACTCTATACATCTTAAATAAATTTAGCGATTTAAAACTTCTTTTTGAAGAAGTTAAAAGAGAATTTAGCGAGCAATACAGTCAGGATGGTCTTTATTATCTATTATCAGGAGTTAATTCTATAGCGAATTATAAAAATGGATTCAATCAGATAGGTATCGGTTTAGAGTTATTAGAGCAAAAGAAAGATTATCCTGAATTTTTGTTTGTTTTGTATTTCTGCACAAAATTCTTAAAGAACAATCCAAATTCAAAAAAACATCTGGAAAAGGCAAAATCTATTGCCCAGAGATTTGGAATGATAGGATGGATAAAAAGATTGGAAGGTAAAGATGAGAAAGATGTTACACAAGAACTGCGGATTTTTACCCTTGGCCGTTTGAGATTTGAAACACCAATGTCAAATAATGCTGATATGAAACTTTTAAACTGGCAAAAACTGAGGGATTTCTTTTCTATTTTAATTACTAACAAATTTAAAAATAAACAGATGACCCGGGATGAAATAGGTGCCTTACTCTGGCCCGAATTATCAAAAAAACAGGTTACAAATAACTTCCACGTTTGCCTTGCCCAATTAAAAAAGATATTCGGAAAGGATTATATTAAATATGATAACCAAACTTATTTTTTAAATAATGTCTGGATTGATGCAATAGAATTTCAAAATTTAATCAGTTATTCGCGCGACCTGTTAAGTAAAGGCAAGATTCATACTGCAGAAGATAGTCTAAAAATGGCTATTTCACTTTATAAAGGGAGATTCCTTGAAGACTGCTACCATACCTATATTGAAGAGACAAGAAATACAATACAAAACCTTTACAGGAATGCACTCATTTCATTATCTGAAATATATTTAAGGAAACTAAGATTTGAAGAAGCGATTGAAATCGGAGAAAAGATTTTAAGTTTAGACCCACTTGATGAAGAAGGACACCGTCTTTTAATGAGGATTTATCTGCTGAACAACGAAAAGGCAAAGGCAATAAATCAATATGAAAAATGCTATAACCTATTTAAAAAAGAATTTGGCTGTGAACCTTCAGAAGAAACAAGAAAATTCTATGAAGAGATTAAAAGTCGCTGATGCTTTTTATAACTAATAGATTTCCTAATAGTTTAAGGGTATAATATAGGGTGAAAGAAAACGGGCTGGCGATTTGTCCGAAATGCTGGTATAGCACGGTTAACAGGAAAGAACGATTCTGTCCTATCTGTCAACAGGAGCTTATAATGAGTTGTCCTAATTGTGGTGGAGCAATTCAACATCCACTTTCCCAATATTGCCCGATATGCGGTAAAAAATATTTTAAGGAGAATAAAAAATTTAAAAAAAGGAGGTGATAAAATAAAAGAAAAATGATAAAATTATACCCTGTTTGAGTTTAAGCAAGGGTGATAAAAAATAATATGTCTGTAAAATAAATTAATAAAAAAGGAGAAAAAAAATGAAGAAAATAATGATAACAGGTTTATTTGTGATTCTCGGGATTGTTTACGCAAATCCACTTGATGTGTCTTTCGGCGTTATTGATGATGGTTCCCAGCCACAGGTGCCGAACATCGTTAGTATACCTTCGATTTTCAATCCCGAGGAAAAAATAAGTGAAATGAAAACGGCAAGAAAAAGCGGTGACATAGAAAAAGCTAATAGACTTTCTAATGAAATCTATCAATGGTGGCTTGCTAATCGCAAAATTGGAATAAACCCACTAACCAATGGCTCAAATGTTAAACCATATCCAAGAAATTTTAAGGAATCTACAGCACCAGAAAATCCACCATCGCCGCTCTGGGGGACAGATGTTCGTATAGCCCCTCAAAATGGTGTCAATGATGTTAAGATTGCCTCACTTAGTAATGGCCATCTTTACACAATTTCGGTCTGGGATTCAAGTGGTAATGACCATCTTCTGATACATCGGTCAACCAATAATGGCGCAACCTGGAGTGTCTACCTTAATAATGATTTCGGGGCCAATTATGAAATTGATTATCCTAATATCAAAATAATTCAAGATACGATTGTGTTATCATATATCCTCCATTATAACCCATCAAATACGGAAAGAACCTGGTTCTTAGTCTGTCTCCCTGGGTCTAGTTTTACTTCAATTTACTATGGTTCACCAACTGGCGGATTCAATCCGGTTTATTATTATGACCTTGATTTTACCAACGATTCACCAATATATCCTGGGGAAGAATACCTCTACGCCACATGGGTCACCGCAAACCAAGCTGGAACTGATACAACCTGGGTAATGTTCGCCCGTTCAAACGAACTTGATGTGAGCAACTGGGAAATTCCTCCGACTAATATTTATAATACCGCGGGTAACAATATCTACTTCTTCAATTCAAAAATTGCCTATGGCTCGGCTTCAGATAGAATGTGGCTTATTTCTGCGTTACATCCGTATGGTTATCCATCTATCTATGACGAAACAATCTGGGGATGGTATTCTGATGATTATGGCTCCTCCTGGAATACTTCACCAGTATCTATAACGCCTTATAACAACCATCGTGATGAATACGAATGTGTAATTGCCGGAGCACATAATAATACAAACTGGGTAATTCTTTATACCCAAAGAGATACTACTACCGGAGCAAATAAAGATATTCTGATAACATCTTCTACTGATGATGGAGCGAACTGGACCACTGCAAACTGGGTAGTGCCATATGAAGAATTTTTGCCAAATATCTGGGTAGATGACCAGAGTCACGGATTCTTTGCGACACTTAGACAGAATACAAGCAGCGCTGAATTAACCAAATACAAATTTGGTGCTATAAATAATCCAACCTACTGGACCGGGTCTATTACTATAAATGATAATACATCAGATTTAAGCGATGTATACGGACCTTCTATAACCAGAAATATGGCAACTGGTGATGCAGCAATAGTCTGGACTGCCTATTTCAGTGGTATCTATAGTATCTGGTATGATGCTGGAGGAACCGGAATTGCAGAAGGTGACTTGAATCCTCGTCCAACTACTACTCTTAATATTTCACCAAATCCATCAAATGGAAGAGTGAAAATTTCTTATGGTATTAATAAATCAGGAACCATAAAGATATCACTTTACGATGTAACCGGCAGACTGATTCAGAATCTTACAAGCGAAACGAAATCTGCTGGTTCCTACACCCTAAATCTTAATAATCAGGAATTACCCAATGGCATCTACTTTGTTCGTGTAGAATCACCAGAGGGAACTGCTACGAAAACGATGACCATCGTGAGATAAAAAGAGACAAAATCAAAAAGGGGATGGGCAACCATCCCCTTTTTTATTCGATATCCACAGTGTTCAAATTCATACAGATAGAAAAATGGTTTTATCCATCTGCAGATTCTTTCTACAGAAAATTCTTTAATAATTCATCAATGATATGGTCTGATTTTATACCCTCAGCCTCGGCAGCAAAATTTGTAATTATACGATGTCTTAAAACCGGATGGCAGACATAACGGATATCCTCTAAGTTGGGCGAGAACCTGCCATCTAATGATGCCTTTGCCTTTGCTCCAAGGATTAAATACTGGGATGCCCTTGGTCCTGCACCCCAGGCAACATATTTTTTTACGATCTCAGGTGCAGTATTATTTTCAGGCCTGGTCTGCCCCACCAGTTCTACTGTCCTTTCTATAATCTCATCACTTACAGGCATTCTACGAATAATTTTTTGCAAATTGATGAATTCCTCAGCACCAATAACTTTTTTTAAGTCGGCTTGATATGCTGAGGTCGTGGCCTTAACAATCTCAATCTCTTCTGTCTTCTCCGGATAACCTATATTTATTGTAAACATAAATCTATCAAGTTGTGCCTCAGGCAATGGGTATGTTCCTTCCTGTTCAATCGGATTTTGTGTAGCAAGAACAAAAAATGGTGTGGGTAATGGATAGGTTTCTCCAGCATAAGTGACTTTGTATTCCTGCATTGCCTGGAGTAATGCAGACTGGGTCTTTGGTGGTGCACGATTTATTTCATCTGCAAGAATAACATTGGCAAATAACGGACCCTTCACAAACCTGAAACTTCTCTTGCCCGTGGTTCGGTCTTCTTCTATCACCTCAGTTCCAGTGATGTCAGACGGCATCAAATCAGGTGTAAACTGGATTCTGTTAAATGTCAAATCAACAATTTGTGCAATTGTATTAACAAGCATCGTTTTGGCAAGGCCTGGAACTCCGATTATCAAAGAGTGACCATTACAGAAGAGTGAGATGAGGACCTGCTCTATAACCTGCTTCTGCCCTATTATGACCTTTGCGATCTCATTATAAATTTTTTCTACCGATTTATTAATTTCTCTAATGGCTTCAATTCCACTATGTTGTGCCATTCTAATCACTCGTAATTGTCAACATATTGACACTTTCCTTCATAAAAATCCTTCCTCTTTGCCTCAAGTAAATCTTCCTGGTATCCGCGGTATCGCGCTGCAGATTGTATAACAGTATTATTATTTAGATTTTTAAGACCATCTACAAAAGTATGCCAGTTAAGGTCACGCAGGAGATGATGATCAATGATTAGATTTTTTATCTTTGCACCATTGATTATTTTCTTTAAATGATTAACCGCGCAATCCATATCACTTTTTTTATAATGTGAACCAACAAGATATGTTGATGGACCATCAAGGAACAATGTTTCTGGTTCATTTTTTAGAATGAAATCGACCGGTTCATCAATGAGAGGTCCTTGAATATCTGAACTGAAGATAAATTTTGAATCTTCCTCTATGAGAACCATAAGCACATAACCGAGACGGTTTGATTGACCGTGGAATACAGGATGCGAAAATTGAATCTTTGTTCCACCAAAAATAAAAGATGTGCCATCTGCTATCTCCAGAGTTCGTGGTTTTCCTTCAATCTGATTCAGAAAAAAAGCAGCCCGATTTTTCTGACTTTCATTTATATATTTATGCGGGTCTTTAATCAAAAGTTCTTTATCTATGAATATGTCTGGCTCATTTGGATTATGGTGGTCATAGTGATAATGGGTTATTATTACAACATCAGATAATCCCACCCATTTTTTAATATCATCCCAGAGTTTTTTATGACGGTCAATCTCAATTTTATGAGGCGGTAGTGAGTAGCGGTCTGGTGATAGTGCTACAGCCGGATCAATAAATATCTTCACATCCTTTGTTTCAACATATGTTGCCATACTTCGTGCACCAAAAGAATCAAAGGCTACAGGAAGAACTTTCATAACACTGAGGACACTGAATTTAGAAACACTGAAGGCACTGAATTGTTAACACTGAAAAGCTGAAAATTTATCTTCTTGAATGTTTCACTACTTAGAATTTTGATTCTTTTCATAGTTCTTTATAATTTCCAGGCGCCGCTGGTGTCTACCACCTTCAAATTTTGTATTAAAAAAAGTTTCAATTATCGGCTTCCACTGATTTTTGCGTTTGATTAAACGTGCAGGAAGCACAAGTATATTCGCATCATTATGAGCCCGTGCATAATATGCAAGTTCTTTATCAGTACAGATTGCTGCCCTTATGCCTCTTATCTTATTTGCAGTTATTGCCATACCCTGACCACTGAAACAGGAAAGTATTCCAAATTTAATCTTCTTCCCAGCCACAGCCCTTGCTAATTTAATTGCAATTTTAGGATAATCTACGGGCTCTTCAGAATCAGTTCCAAAATCAATTACCTTATTGCCCTTACAAATAAGATACTCTTTTAATCTTGTCTTTAATTTAAATCCACGATGGTCTGCGCCAATACCAATTTTCATCGCACTGAAATCACCGAATTAAGAATACCGAAACGCCGAAGATTCATATCGTTAAATAACAATTGGTTAAATGGTTAAAATCAATAACTCCCAAAATTAGTGTGTTTCTTTTTTCTCTTTTAACCATCTAACCAACCTTAGTAAGCCAGCCGTGTTTATCTTCTATCCTGCCTTCAATAATATCAAAGAAATATTTCTGTAATTTTTTGGTAATCGGTCCAGCCTTTCCTTCGCCGATTGTTATTTTATCAATACTCCTTATTGGTGTTACTTCTGCTGCTGAACCAGTGAAAAATACTTCATCCGAAAGATAGAGAAATTCACGATTAAGCATCTCCTGAACCAGAGGAATTCCCAAATCTTTGCAGAGTTGTATGACTGTATCTCGGGTAATCCCGGGCAGTATGCAGGCATGAAGCGGTGGTGTATAAACGACACCATTTTTTACAGCAAAAATGTTTTCTCCTGAACCTTCACTGACATATCCTGTGTTATCAAGGGCTATCCCTTCTACAAAACCATAAACAATCGCTTCCATTTTTATCAATTGTGAATTCATATAATTTGCACTGCATTTTGCCATTGCTGGAAATGTATTCGGTGCCATTCTATTCCACGAAGAAACCATTACATCAATTCCGTTTTCAAGGGCATCAGCACCGAGATATTTTCCCCATTGTAAGGTTGCAATAGCAACACAGACCGGGCAGGGAAAGGGATTTACACCAAGTTCATTGTATCCACGATAGGCAATGGGTCTAATATAGGCAGATTTAAGACCATTCTTTTTTATCAATTCAATGACTGCATTGTTTATCTGCTCTTTTGGAAACGGAATTTCCATACGATATATTTTTGCTGAGTTAAAAAGACGGTCAGTATGTTCTTTCAAACGGAATATGACCGAACCTTTTGGCGTATCATAACATCTCAAACCTTCAAATACACCTGTCCCATAATGTATTACATGGGACAGAATATGAATTTTTGCGTCATCCCATTTAACAAAATTTCCATCCATCCAGATATATTCGGATTTGGGCATTGCCATAGATATACCTCCTATTAAAAGATTTACTAACTATATCTAATCTCCTTCAAAAGTCAAGATTCTTATAAATCATTTTTTCGTACAGATTTTTATATTCCCGGGCTGAATTATTCCATGAAAAATCATACTTCATACAATTTTCTGAAAGTTTTGAAAAAATCTCTTCCCTGTTATATACATAATAGGCATATTTTAACGTATCAAGCAAACTCTGTGCAGAGTAAGAATCAAAGATAAATCCGTTTCCAGATAGAGTTTCAGGATTGAATTGCACTACCGTATCAGCGAGACCGCCTGTTTTAAAAACGATGGGAACAGTTCCATACCTTAAACTTATCATCTGACCCAAGCCACAAGGTTCATATTTAGAAGGCATTAAAAAGAAATCGCTTCCTGCATAGATACGATGGGCAAGCGATTCATCAAATTTTATGTTTATTGAAATCTGACCAGGATATGAATCACCAAATTTTTTTAATTTTTCACAATATTGTTCTTCACCAAAACCTAAAAGAACAAAATTGTAATTTAAAGAAATTATGTCATCAAGTATTTTTATCAGGATATCAAACCCCTTCTGTCCGGCAATTCTTGATACCATTCCAATTAATGGTTTATTTGTATCAAGGAATAATTCGTTTGTGATTCCCAATTTATTTTTCTTTTTGCCTGAATAATTATTGTATGGTTCATATATGTATTTATCATTTTCTGGATTCCATATTTTATAATCAATACCATTCAGAATTCCATACAACTTATGATTATATTTTTTCAGCACACCTTCAAGTCCAAAACCAAACTCTGGTGTTTGAATTTCCTGTGCATATGTTGGAGAAACAGTCGTTATAATGTCTGAGTAAAGAAGACCTGCCTTAAGGAAGTTTATTCCACCATAGAACTCTATACCTTCTAATGTAAAATAGTCCCATTCAATCCCCAACACGGGAAATTTTTCCCTGGGAAATCTTCCCTGATAACCAAGATTATGGATTGTAAAAACAGACTTAAAATCAATTCCATATTTTTTCATATATAGAGGGATTAAACCGGTTTGCCAGTCATGGCAGTGAATGATATCAAATTTGATTTTCTTAATCAAGGCAATAACAGCGCGGGCAAAGAGCACAAAACGTTCACAGTTATCAGAATAATCACCAGACGGCGTTCCATAAAGTCCTTCGCGATTGAAGTATTCAGGATAGTCGATGAAAAACGCAATATCATCTTTAAATACAGAAATGTTTTTCTTGTCTCCTCCAAATTCTACTTCAAGGTCAATAAACTTTTCTGCCTCTATCCCTTTATACTTTGGCAGAATAATATAAGTCTGAACACCTAAATCTCTTAAATACAGCGGGAGTGTTCCACAGACATCAGCAAGTCCACCAGTCTTTGCGTAGGGAATCGCTTCAGAACAGACGAATGCAACCTTCATAGCGAATAAAATACTAAACTCGAAACACTAAATCCTAAACAATATTCAAATACCAAACAGTAAAATTCAAAGCAAATGTTTGGAACATTTAAACTTAGAATTTTGAATTTGTTTAGCATTTCGCACTTTGAATTTGGAATTTTATTAATGCGCATCTGTAAGCAAAAATGCAGTGTATTCATTTAACACTCAATTCATTCACCCTTCACATTACATTCTTTAGATATGATGCGGATTCTTCAGGTGCAGTTGGATTTATATAAAAGCCTGTCCCCCATTCAAATCCTGCAATCCGTGTAAGAACAGGTATTATTTCGATATGGTAGTGATAAAATTCGATTCCTTTAAGTGTTATGGGAGTCGTATGAATAATAAAATTGTATGGTGGTGTGTTTAATGCTTTTTTCAAACGGACCAGGCAGTCTTTTAATATAAATGCAAAGTCATACAAAGATGCATCATCAGTATCCTCAAAATTTGAAATATGATGACGGGGTAAAATCCATATCTCAAATGGGAACCGCGGAGCAAAAGGACAGATTGCTATAAAATTGTTATTTTCAGAAACCATTCGTTTGCTTGTCTTTGTCTCTTGGGCAATTATATCACAAAATATACACCGGTCACGGTATTCAAAATATCGTTTAGCGCCATCCATTTCTTCAATAACCCTTTTGGGAATGATAGGTGTTGCAATTAATTGTGAATGGCTATGTTCAAGTGATGCTCCAGCAATCGCTCCAAAGTTTTTAAATATCATTACATATCGTAGACGAGGGTCTTTTTTAAGATCGAGTATTCTTTTCTGATATGTATTTACAAGATTATAAACCGAATCTACCGACAGGTCTGCAAGGTCATATTGATGTTGATTCGTCTCAATGATCACTTCATGGGCGCCGATACCATTCATTTTATCATATATACCTTCGCCTTTACGATTTAATTCACCTTCAATCCTTAAGGCAGGAAATTTATTGGGAATTACTCTTAAACTCCAACCCGGTGAATTTGGCTGGGTTTCTTCATTTCTTATTGCAAATATCTCAGGCGGAGTTGCATACTCATTTCCAGGACAAAATGGACATTCGCTGGGATTTATTTTCTTTTGTTCTGGTTCAAATTTAAAATCCTTTGGCCGTTTTGCCCGTTCAGTAGAAATAATGACCCAGCGTCCTAAGACCGGATCTTTTCTTAATTCAGGCATTATTCCTTTGGTGCAGTTTCAGGATCTTCAGGCGGTTTTATCTCTTCTTCATTCTTTACTGGTTCTGAAAGCATTATCTTTATATCTGCTTCATTCTTTATCCTGGCAAGATAATCATCAGCAATCTGACGTTGTTTTTCTCTCAATAGATTCAACTCTATTGCAGCCTTTACCTCACTAAAAGTTCGATATTTAGTAGGTGTATATTCTGTTTTGGTTAGTATTGTCCAGCTGGAGTCACCTACAAGGAATACCTTGCTTAGTTCACCAATCTTCAATTTCCATGCTATATCTTCAAATTCCTTGGGTCTTGTTCCCTTTTTCAAAGGACCGGTATCACCACCACGACTTTTATTATAGACAGTTGAATAAGTTTTGGCAAGGGAATCAAACATTGTAAAATCAGTTATCTTTGCCTTCCTGCTTAAAAATGGGATAATGGATTTTCTCTCGCCATAATATTTTGCCAGTTCATTCCTTATTTTTTCTGCTTCCTGTTTACTATTTACCACGATCTCTTTGCATCTAATTGTTTCAAGTATTTTCATATCCTCTTTGTGAGCATTGTAGTATTCCTGTGCTTCATTGGAATCAACTTTTGCCGATTGAATAACAATCTTGGTATACAATGCCTGCTCAAGTGCCTTTTTCATACCTTCATTGAACTTTGTAACAAAACCGTCATTAAAATAATATTTATTTCTTTCTGCAAGTTCTAATTTTAAATCCTCTTCTATCAAACTTTCAAGAACCTTTTCAAATTCCTCTGGCTTTGAGACATCAAGTCTTGCAAACATTGGTTGAGATGCATTCTTGTTCTCTACATCATGGAATTTAATAGTTCTTCCATTGACACGGGCAACAATCCTTGTTTCTGATTTGAGTGCGGAATCAGTTATAATACTATCTTTAAATATCTCTATCTTCGCCTTTGCCTTCAAATCTTTCAAGAATTTTTCTTCTATCTTCTGGATTTTTTCTGCGCGCACCCCTGCTTCAACCTGAGATTTTACTTCATTAAAACTCCGCCATCTTTCAGGTTTTCTTTCATAAACAAGATATATCCCGAACTTATTCTCAAATTTTACTATATCTGAAATGGTATTTAATGTTACGCTGAATAAAACATCTTCTACCTCTTTTGGTTTTGTCCCCGGGATAACAATTCCCATCTCACCGCCCCCACCTTTTGTAGGTGCGGTTGAATATATCTTTGCCAGTGTATCAAAACTTGCCTGATCTTTCAATAAGGAATCACGGATAAAGATTGCCAGACTTTCTGATTCAACGACTATCTCTTTACCCCTTACTTCTCTTGATAATTTATAGAAATGTTTATTCTTTTTATAATAATCCCGCATTTCTTTTTCCGTTGGAACTGCCTTTTCAATGACATTTATAGCCCTGACTTCATCCAGTAAAAGTGTCGTTCGGTTTTGTTTTATTAAATCCTTGTATTCCTGCATTGCCTTCACATTATTCTTCAATGCCTGGACATATAAAAGTCGCTCAAGTATCATCTGGTCAAGTGTTCCCCTTTCATCCTTCTTGGCAAAAGGTGATTGTTTAGCCATCATCTCATCCAGTTCTAATCTTGTAATTCTATAGCCATCAACGAGTGCAACTGTATCCTGATAATTCTTTTTAAAACATCTTTCAACACCTGATAAAGAAAATGAATCAAGAGGTGGTTGGCGATACTTTGTTGCAACTATTTCATAAGCCTTTGCAGCATTTAAATAATCCTCCAGTGCTTCAAGCACCAGGCCCAGACGGTAATAAACCCATCCATCCTTCTGGGGATATTTATCAATAATCTCTTGATATATTTGTTTTGCCTTAATCGGCTGATCAAGTTTATCAAAATATATATCGCCCAGCTCTAAATACCATTTATACCCTTTTGTTTCATTTATCATTTTTTTACAATATTCAACCGCAGACTCATAATCTTCTTTCATAACCATATTAATATAATCCTGCGGCATAATAGTAAATAATATTGCTATTAAGGCTATCATTTAACCTCCTTTCAAGGTTAGAGTATATTCAAATTTAATTGATAAGTCAAGAATTAAGTTATGTCTGGATAGACAATACCCATATCTTTAAAATGGGTTTCAATCCGATCAAGGGTATAGTCAAGGTCAGCCCTGGAATGTTCAATTGAAAGCACCATTTTCACCCTTTCTTTATTCATATCTGTGATTATTCCGTCATCAAATAGTTTTTTTGAAAATGTCTCTGCCTCCTGATTATTATTAAGAATAATAACCACCACAGGGGTCTCGCTCATCGTCTTAAGACCAATCTGTTTTAAACGATTTATGAAGAATCTGCTGTGTGTCCACAATTTAGCAATGGTCTGTCTATTTTTAGTCTCATCTTTTAGTAATTCAATTCCTGCCAGATTAACTGCAAGCATAAATTTAGGAACCGGCGTATAAACACCATTTGTATTCTCTTTGATTTTATTTATTAAATATTTTTTTGCACCAATATATGCACCGTATCCACCTATATAACGATTAAAACTGCCGATTTCAATATTAATATCTTCATAAAGGTTGAATAAATCGACAAATCCCCTGCCATCCCTGCCAAGTAAGCCAAATGAATTGAGTTCATTGGCAATGATTACTGCCTGATTTTCTTTTGCAATCTTTATAATCTCATTTATAGGACCTGAATAACCAAGCCATTCATATAGTCCATCAATCACAATAACTTTTTCTGTATGGGTTGCAAGAAGTTTTGAAATCTGTTCTATATCCCGGTGATTGTAGAATTCAATATTTCTGTATTGCAAAACTGTGCATATAACAGGTGATGTTTCATAATCAATAAAAAATGTCACTTTTGAACTAAAAATTGAAAAAAGGGCATAAATTGCTGAAATTTCATCGGAAAATATGGTGAGTGAATCCAATTTCTTAAATTCTGACATTTTATTTTTCAGTTCTTCCATATAGTCGTCAGGGTTTCTCAGGTCAACAACATTGCGATTATCAATATTCAATCTCGCTGCCTCAAATAAATATTCACTATTCCTTCGGTTAAAACAATCAATAAGGGCAAAATTTATATATTTCTTGTTGTTATAGATAAATATCGGTTCAGATGGTAAAAATATTGAGGTTTTTTCCTGTTCTGCAAATAGATTTACCTGATATGGCTTCATACAGCATTCCTGCCACAACATTTCTTATATTTCTTTCCACTTCCACAGGGACAGGGGTCGTTTCTTCCTATCTTCTCTGTTTTCAAAACAGGTGCTGTTTTTGAAACTGGTTTCTGTGCATCAACATTGCCAGCAGCTGTTGGTTTATATTCCTGGGTCACAACAGGTTTTCTCTGAATTGGTCTGGGACTTGCCCTGAAGATAATCCCGGATACATCTCGCGCAATTTCAGATAGTAATTCATCAAACATTTTAAAGGATTCCTGTTTGTATTCAACAAGCGGGTCTTTCTGTGCATAACTCCGCAAACTAATACCCTCACGCAGGGCATCGAGTGAATAAAGATGCTCACGCCATCTATTATCAATAGTCAAAAGTAAGATAGATTTTAACATTTCATTATAGGTTTCAGGGTCATAGTTCTTTTTACGCAGGTTATAGGCTTCTTTTGCTTTTTCAAGTAATTTATCAAATAAGTCTGCCTGTTTTATGTGAGATTGTTCATTTTTGTCGATATAAAAATTTGTGGTAAATAAATTATTGAATTCACCGATAAGACCGTCCCAATCCCATTCTTCTGAAGGTTTTTTATCATCTGAATATTTAATTATGATTCCCTCAATTGCATCCTCAAAGTTTTTAAATATAAGTTTTTCATAATTTTCGCCTTTTAATATTTCATCACGCATTTTATAAATAACTTCGCGCTGGCGGTTCATAACATCGTCATATTCAAGTAAATGTTTTCTTATTTCAAAATTATTTTCTTCAACCCTTTTCTGGGCGTTTGCGATTGCCCGTGTAACAAGAGGATGGGTCAAGGGCTTTTGTTCTTCGCCACCAAAACGGTCCATAATATCAGCAACACGGTCCGAACCGAATATCCGCATCAGGTCGTCTTCCAGTGATAAAAAGAATCGTGATGAACCAGGGTCACCCTGGCGTCCACTTCTTCCTCTCAATTGATTATCAATTCTTCGTGATTCATGCCTTTCTGTGCCTATTATGTAAAGTCCACAAGGAAGTTCTTTAAAACATTCATTTTTTATTTGATGAGAACATTCTGCACAATTTTGGTCCGGGCATTTTATACAGCATTTATCACACTTAACCACACCCGGTCCAAGTTTTATGTCGGTCCCCCTACCTGCCATATTCGTGGCAATCGTTACTGCACCAGGTTGTCCGGCTTGAGAAACAATAACTGCCTCACGTTGATGGTGTTTTGCATTGAGAACATTATGAGGAATACCCTTTCTCTGCAATAAACGGGAAAGAACCTCTGATACTTCAACAGATGTCGTTCCTACAAGGATGGGCCTTTTTTCTTTATGCCATTTTACAATTTCTTCAATGATCGCATTATATTTCTCCCGTTTTGAACGATAGACAATATCTTCATAATCAACCCTGCGCACCGGCTCTTTGGTCGGAATTTCAACGACATCAAGTTTGTAGATTGTCCAGAATTCATTTGCCTCAGTCGCTGCGGTTCCGGTCATTCCTGCAAGTTTTTCATACATTCTAAAATAATTCTGGATTGTGATTGTAGCAAAGGTCTGTGTTTCTTCCTGAACCCTCACCCCCTCTTTTGCTTCAAGTGCCTGATGCAGACCATCAGAAAATCTTCTGCCCGGCATCAATCTGCCTGTAAATTCATCAACGATTATAACCTTTCCATCCTGGACCACATACTCAACATCTTTTTCAAATAGTGAATATGCCTTAAGCAATGCCCTTAAATTAGCCAGTATCTCACTCTTCTTTGCGTATTCTTCAAATGCCTTTTCCTTAGCCACAAGTTTTTCCTTGGGAGAGAGTGTATCATCGCGGTCAATCTTACCGATCTTTTCGCTCAAGTCAGGCAAAACAAACATTTCAGGATTGTTTGGTGAAATGAACAATCTGCCCTTTTCTGTTAAGTCCACAATATGTAACTTTTCATCTATTACAAAATATAATTCTTCATCAATCTTACCAAAACTTTTTTCTCTGAGAAAATTAAGTTCGGTGTCTTCAATCAATCTTTTTATTCCGGTTTCCTGTTCTAATTTTAACAACTGTTTATTCTTAGGTGCACCCCTTCTTGCCTGGAGTAGTTTAATACCTGCCTCTTTTTCTTTTCCTTCATCAAGAAGTTTCTTTGCTTCTTCAACAATTCTGTTAACAAATACTGCCTGGGCAGAGTGTAGTCTTCTGACAATTGGATTTAATTCATCAAAACTCTTTGTCTCCCTTTCAACTGGTCCGGATATGATTAAAGGTGTCCTTGCCTCATCAATAAGTATGCTATCAACTTCATCCACTATTGCATAATAATGACCTCTCTGAACCTTATCCTCCCAGCTCCATACCATATTATCACGAAGATAATCAAAACCGAATTCATTATTAGTTCCATAAGTAATATCACAGTTATATGCATCTTTGCGTGGTTTGTTATCCATTCCCTGCTGCAATACACCAACAGTCAAACCGAGTGATTCATATACAGGACCCATCCATTCTCTATCCCTTCTTGCAAGATAGTCATTGACCGTTACAAGATGGGCGCCTTTACCAGCGAGTGCATTTAGATACAATGGCATTGTTGCAACAAGGGTTTTACCCTCTCCGGTTTTCATTTCAGCGATCTTGCCCTGATGTAATACTATGCCACCGATCAATTGAACATCAAAAGGAATCATATTCCATTCTGTCTCTATGTCGACAACGAGCCATTTTTTACCAACGAGCCTTCTACAGGCTTCTTTTACAAGCGCAAATGCCTCAGGAAGAATATCATCAAGGGATTCACCCTGGAAAATCCTTTTTTTAAAGTCCTCAGTGGTCTTTATCAGGTTGACGCCTGGCATCTTCTCATAGATACGATTTATCTCCTCTACAATAGGCCAGAGTCTTTTTAGTTCACGCTCGGTTTTAGTTCCGAAAATCTTACCTAATAATTTCTGAAGCATCTGTATATTATACGGAATTATTTAACAGTGTCAATACAGAATTGCCTTCAGTTGCTTGATTATTTTTCATTTTCACATTTAACGTTACACATTTCACTCCTCCCCCTTATTTATCCCTCTTTACCCTTCTTTACCCCTTTTTACCCATATTTACCCTTTCTTGTTGCCCCCAATTGCCTTCTTTACCAATGCAGGTATCTCACTCAATGTTTCTGCAATTATTGCTCCATTTTCTTTCAGTGCAGAAATCTTACTCTGAGCAGTGCCCATATTCCCCTCAATTATTGCTCCTGCATGTCCAAGTCTCTTGCCTTGAGGTGCTGATTTTCCTGTTATATAAGCGATGACTGGCTTCTTCATTTTTTTGATAAAAGGCGCAGCGAGTTCCTCATAAACACCACCAATCTCTCCAGCCATTACGATTGCATCGGTCTCAGGGTCCTGTTCAAATAATTTCAAAATATCCTCAAAATTTGAGCCTAATATCGGGTCACCACCAAGTCCAACAGATGTTGATTCACCAAGTCCAGCAAGATTTAAAGAATTTGCGATATAGTAAGTTACTGCACCACTTCGCGCAACCGTGCCGATTCTACCAGGCTGGAATGCAATCTTTGGAAGCATACCAACCAGGCATTTGCCTGGAGATATGACACCTGGGGTATTTCCACCTACGACAACAACCCCTTTTTCCCTTGCCTTCTGCCGGACATAAAGCATATCCATGATTGGAATCCTCTCGGTAATAACAATCACTGTCTTTATCCCTGCATCTATCGCCTCTAATATTGCTTCTCTGGCAAATCTTGCTGGTACCCAGATACTTGATACTGTCGCATCAGGATGTTCATTCATACATTGTGCAACTGTATCGTAGACCGGCACACCTTCAACCATCTGCCCACCTTTTCCAGGTGTAACACCTCCAACAATCTTCGTTCCATACTCAAGCATCAATTTCGTATGGAGTGTTGCATTTGCACCTGTGATACCCTGAATAACAACCCTCGTATTCTGGTCAATTAATATAGCCATATTCCCACCATCTTATCAATCTCTAAATTCTAATATCTAAATCCTAAATAATACCTAAATTCCAAATTTTCAAATTCAAAACAAGAAATTTGATATTTAGAATTGGGTTTTTGGTTCTGCAGTGAAAACTTTGCAAACATAAGGATTCTCATTTTCATTTAATTCCTTTCGCAACCTGAACCGTCTCCTGTATCACTTCTTCAATCGGAGTGTCATAGGCATAAATCTTTATGTTTTTGAACAGTTCTGGATGTTCTTTTTTTGCCTGTTCAAATATCCTCCTACCCTCTTCTTCCATATTCCCTGCCATGCGCATAATCATAGGCTTTTTTGGTTTATTTTCTATAACATACTGGACCACTGCCTTTGCCCAATCGTCGCAACGAGAAATACCACCAAACCGTGCACCAAATATGACCTTTACCTTAGGATTATCCATCAATAGCCCGAGCATCGCCTTCAATTTTTCCTGGGTTGGTGCACCACCAGAATCCATAAAATTTGCAGGCCTGCCACCATAATGGGTTATTAAATCCAGTGACGCAATACCAAATCCAGCACCACCAGGGAATACACCAATATCACCATCAGGGTCAACATCAGCATAAGGAATTCCAGCTGCCTTTGCGATTTTTTCTCGCTGGGTTAATTCACCAATCTCATTTCTTGCAACTATTCCCATTTCTCTAAACTCAGGGTGTCTGAACATCGCATCTTCATCTAAATCAACCTTTGCATCAAGGGCAAAAACTTTTTTGTTTTTTGTGATAACAAAAGGATTTATTTCTGCAAGTTTACAGTCATATTCAATAAAAAAATTGTATAGATTGAGAATCGCATTTGTAACACCTGTCAATAAATCAGCACTAAACCCGATTTCACCCGCAATCTTTCTTGCCTGATATTCCATTAGTTTTTCACCGGGATTAAAATAATACTTTTTTATTGCATTAGGATTTTTTCTTGCTATTTCTTCAATGTCCATTCCTCCTTGAGTGCTTATCATTAATAAGGGTTTGTGTTCTATTCTATCAATGAGTGCGGCGATATACAATTCCTTTGCTATATCAAGTCTTCTTTCTATGAGCACCTTTTCAATAACATATGGCCCGTGTTTTTTGCCTAATAAAGAATTTATCTTTGCTTCTGCATCAGTTCTATTTTCAGCAAATTGGATTACGCCAGCCTTTCCCCTGCCACCCAAAAAAACCTGTGCCTTAATTACTACCGGATAAACGACCTTATCCAGTTCCCCGAATGAATTCCTATCAACAACCACTCCGTCTGGAACTGGAATCTTATTCCGTCTGAAAAGCATCTTGCCTTCGTATTCATATAGGCGCATAGAAGATTATATAGAATTTTCCAAAAATTTCAAGTGGTCGATTTTTTTTGATTGTGCATGTAATCGCTATTTGAAAAATCGACAAAAAATCATAAATAAGCTATGAAAAAAGTAAAAGCCACAATTGTATTATATCACTGTTATTTCAGGAATATGAGTTTTTTGAACTGTGAAGCGTCGCCTGTTTTTAATTTTACAAAATATATCCCTGAGGGCAGATAATTTTCATTGTTATCCTTGCCATCCCAAATGACCTTTAATGATTGAATTCCATCATACATCGTGGCACATAAATGGCTAAATTGTCTAACTACTCTACCCGTTACATCATAAATCTTCAGACTTATATCCTGTATCCTGCATCTTGTATCCTGTATCGTGTATCTAATTTCGACCCTGTCATTGAAAGGATTCGGAAATACTTCAATAGATGAACCACATTTTTTAACTCCAGACATCTGTTTTTCCTCTATTCCAACCGGTAGAAGGATAGGTGTTTTAATATAATAAGAATTTTGCGCAACCCCACGAAAGGCATTTATCTCTCCTGGATAACGACTACTATCTATCTGGAGTCCGGTATGAACATAGTCACTATCGTAACGGTCAGAATTGGCATATGTCCATCCCTTTATCATCGGGTAACTATCAGGAAAATACATTGTAAAGTCATTCACAAAGGTATTTGTCATATCTTCGCTTCCGATACTATCTGTATGAACTGCAAACTCAATTACAATGATAGGTTTGGTGGGATTGAGTGACATAAGGGTATCACAACATTCAGAGATAATGTAAGATAAATTTCTTAATATATCATTCCTGTAGCCATGGTGGGCACTTATTGAATGGCAGTCAACAAACTGACCAGAATAGTAATTTGACAGATTTGTCCAGTAGCCGAAATGGGCACCGTTTACAATCGGATGTGTCTGCATTGTCCAGATGATATTAGACGCTCCAACATTTTCAAAGATATTTTTGATGTGGAGTAGGGCATCTTTGAGCCTTTCTGGACCATCCGGGATATTATGATCGCCATAGTAATTGGAGATGCTCTCCGCAGGAACTGTATCACAATAATAGAGAAGACTATCTACTATCTGGGAACCAGCCATTTCGCCTAAGAGTGAACGCGGAGGCATATGTTTACCATCAGCACCGAAATTAGACAATCCATGATAGGATTCCCATCCCTGATTATACTCAACCACGGGATTTAGAATAATGGGCAATTTCCAATTTTTTATCTCATTTGCAAATTCAATAAGTTTTGCATCAAATCTTCCTTCAATTATATCTTTCAAACGGAACATTGAATCTAATATTGCACCGTAAGATTTGACTCTACTTGCATTTAGGATAGGCCATTGATATATAGGGATAGCACCATATCTTGCAATAAAATCGCAATTTCCTCTATCAAAATGATAGAATGTATTAGTATCACCCCAGCCAGGAATAAAGACCGTCACTAAAGCGCTTTTTAGAAAAGTGAGTTTTTCGAAATTATAGAATTCATCGGTCCAATACATAAGGGGGAAGATCCCAGTATATGCACCTGCCACTGGGAAGTATAATCGGGATTGGGGATAAGAACTTTCATTCAAGGAATCGGTTCCAGCATAACCCTCTAAAATGTTGAACCATTTATCATTGTCTGCATCCCAGTCAAATTCATTAGGAATACCATCGCCATCAACATCTTGGGGCGAAATACTATCCGCAAAGAAATAACCTATATTATCAATATAGAAGTGCTCACTCTGTCCTTTTTGCTGACTTTGAGGAGATATATATAATGAATGAATATGGCTTGGAATTATCTCAGGCCTATTTTTTGCACGTGCTGGATAACAAAAATCATTCCATAGTATGTAATAAGCCTTCCAGGAAGTATCAAGAACAACCTTAACAAAAGGCATCGGGTCATTATTAGGGTTAATGTCACTGGTAATGAGATTGATATTCCAGATTCCATCACCTTTGGCATAAAATATAATTCCATCTCCGAGGAATGAACCAAAAAAGTTAAAACCAACAAAAACGCACCAATTCATATTTTTCAGTATCCTGTAATTTCCATGCCCGGCATAGATGCTCTGATAACCACTTCCAGAATCTGCATTAAAAGATGCAATGCACGAATCAGTCTTTATAATCCTCCAGAGGTATGGGCTTACTGTATCCCCATCTTCAAAATCTTCTAATATTGTTACTTCTGCCTCAACCGGTTGAACCAATAGAAATATACAAATTCCTGTTAAAAACAAAGACCTACAGATAGAACCCGCGATATTATCTTTGCCTTCCATATCATCTTCCTTTATCTCGAGATTGTCAACTTTCTGATCTGAAAAAGATTATCTCCGAGCTTTAATGATATAAAATATACCCCATTTGCTAACCCCTGGGGATTATAAAGATAAGAATATGAACCAGGGCTAAATTCTCCTTCAATAATCGTTGCAACCTCGGAGCCGGAAATATCAAAAACTTTTAATACAACATAATCTTTGTGGGAAATTGAAAATTGGATTTTTACAGCCATATTACAAGGATTTGGAGAAATTTTTAAAACCTCCGAAGAATTTTTCAAAATCTCTCTTGAATCGGTTATTCCGTTTACATTACCACTGGTATCTGCCTTTATTACCCAGAAATCTACAGGACCTAATGTAAGGCTATCAAGGGGATTGGAATTTGCGTCCCTCCAGCCGGCAATAATTATCCCACCATCTGAAGTGGGTATAATAGAAGCAGGGTCATCATTCAATGGACCTCCCCACCATCGTGTCCATACTGTATCTCCATTATCATTCAATCTCAAAAGCCATAAATTGTCATATCCCATACCCGGTGGTGTATAAGTCTGCGAATAGGCTGTAAGATAATAACCGCCATTATTGCTCTGGAAGATACTAATTCCACCGTCATACTTTCCATAAGAGCCGATGGTCTTTGTCCAAATTGTATCCGCATTGGAATTTAATTTTAATACCCAGATGTCACGGTTTGGAAAATTATCATATATGCTTCTACTTCCGACAATTATCGCCCCACCATCACTGGTCGGTATTATTTCAGAGAATTTAGTAAGACTATCCTCATCAAATATCATAGTCTTCAAGACATTGCCTGATGAATCCAGCACAAAATAAGAGCCAAAGCCCAAATATTCAACGAAAAAACCAATTTGAAAGGAGTCAGTGGCACTAAATGTGATCATCAGATAATTATTGTTTTGAAAAGGAATTATATCAAGACCCTGGTCCTGGTAATTTAAATCGTAGGTTCTGGTCCATATCGTGTCACCATTTTGATTGAGTTTTAAAAGCCAGACATCAGAACCACCAATCTGTGTGCCAAAGGATTTTGTATCACCAATGATCATATATGTTCCATCTGGATTTTGAATTATCTCTGCTCCATTATCCACCGATGTTCCGCCAATGGTTTTATCAATCAATGAATCACCATTAAGACTATATTTAAAAAACCAGACATCCCTGCTGGAGGGTTTACGTTTTGTTCCTGTAAAAACAAGTTCATTATTATTATTTACAATGACATCAAAAATCATATCTATGCCAGCTCCAACACCCATAGTTCCAACCCGCCTTGTCCATATTGTATCACCATAGGCATTTATCTTAATAAAATAACCATCCACATCCCAGGACAGAAAAGGCGACCGGTTAAAGGTCGTTCCACAAACGACAAAATCACCATTGTATGTTTCCGTAATCCCGCCAAGGGCGAATTCTGCACGGTCAGGTATGCCATATCGTTTTATCCAGGTTGGAATTTGAGCATTAATAGTTGATGAAAAAATCACAAGATATAATCCAACTCGGTACCATATTTTCCTGCCCAAGTGTCTGCTTTTTACGAAAACTTTTTTTCTATAATTTTTTGTTTTTTCCATTCGTAATAATATACACTACTTACTTTTTGTCAACAACCAACCGCTACATCTTTGCCGGTCAGTTAAACAAACATAATTTAAAATCATTTCAAATTTGAAATGATTGTTGCTTTTATAGTTAACCTTTTGCTTGACTTTGTGTCTAAATTGTGTAAAATATAAAATATAAATAAAGGAGCAATTATGGAAAAGGCTATTGAAATATTAAAGACAGGTATAGGTATAGAAAAGAATGGACTTTCAACCTATCTTAACTTTGCTTACAAAACTAAAGACCCGACTGGTAAGAATATGTTTATAAGACTTGCACAGGATGAATTTCAACATATGGAAGTCTTAGAAAAAATGCTTGATGGTATAATGTGCAATAAAACCTGGGTATGTGAAACTATTCCAGAGTCATTCATTGAAAAGATTGCACCAAGGATAAGAGATATTGATAAGATGAAATCAGAAGAGGGACAGGATGAACTTTCCGCATTGAAGACTGCCCTTGACCTTGAAAAAAGGTCTATTGAATTCTATAATGAAAATAAGCGATTCGTTAATAACGCGGAGGCAATAAAGATCTTTAACCGAATTATTGAGATGGAAGAGTCCCACTATGATCTTCTTCAGGCTGAGATTGACCATATTGAGCAGACCGGATTCTGGTTTGGTATAAGGGAATTTACAATGGAAGGAGAAAGAGAATAAAAAGGAGAAAATATGGAAACCAAAAAGGCACTTGAAGGTTTGAAGATTGCAATGCAGACTGAACTCAATGGTATTGAGTTTTATAGACTTGCCTCAGAGAAGACAGACGATCCTAAAGGCAAAGAGGTTTTCAAAAGTCTTGCTGAAGATGAGATAAAACATTTTAACGAACTGAAAAGGCAGTATGAACATTTGCTTAAAGAGAACGAATGGCTATCCCATATTGAACTCGGTTCACCTTCCATTCTTGCAGGTGAAAGCCCGATATTTACTGAAGAACTGAAATCACGAATAAGAGAAAGACATTTTGAAATGTCTGCTTTGAGTATTGGTGCATTGCTGGAGACGAATTCAATAGATTTTTACCGCAGAATGAAAGAAGAATCTGATGACCCTGCTGCTCGGGAATTGTTTGGTAAACTCCAGGAATGGGAACAAAAACATCTATCTGCGATTACAAAACAATTAGACCTGTTAAAAGAAGATTTCTGGGCTGATGCCCAATTTAGTCCATTATACTAATGGAAAATCCGAAATCCGAAATTCGAAATCCGAAACAAATTCTAATCGGGAAGATTCAAAATTCAAAACAATGTATTGTGGTTTATAAACTTTGGAATTTAGAATTTTGTTATTGTTTGGGATTTAGGATTTTGAGTTTGGTATTTAACCGAACAATTGTGAGGTGATGTTATGCCTTTCTATTCAGAAAAAGTAATGGACCATTTTCAGCATCCAAGAAATGTTGGTGAGATTCCGGATGCTGATGGAATCGGTGAAGTCGGCAATCCGGTTTGTGGTGATATGATGACCTTTTACATAAAGGTAAAAGATAACCGGCTTATTGATATAAAATTCAAAACCTTTGGCTGTGGTGCGGCAATTGCAGTATCTTCAATGGTGAGCGAGATGGCGATGGGTAAAACAATTGAAGAGGCTTTGAAAATTACCAATGAACTCGTTGCCCAGGAACTCGGTGGACTGCCGCCTAATAAGATGCATTGTTCCAATCTTGGTGCAGACGCATTGCATAAGGCTATTGAAGATTATTTGAAGAAAAAGGAGGCGAAAAATGCCGGAAAAGTGTAAATGTCCGTTCTGTGATAATGAGTTATTAATGAAATGTTTTGAACCGGTTTTCTGCACAAACTGTAATATAGAGCTATTCTCCTGTCCTGAATGTGGAAAATTGTATAATATTGAATTTAAAAATTGTCCCCATTGTGGGGCAATAAATAAAAGGAGTAAAGATGGGGCTATTAGAAGAACCAGTAAAAGCAGAAGTAAAAAAGGTTCTTGAAAGTTTAAAAGAACCAGTAAAACTTATCGTTTTTACCCAGGAATCTCCTATTGTAATGCCCGCAGTAGAATGTGAAAACTGTAAAGATAATCGCATATTGATGGAGGAAATTTCTACCCTTTCTGATAAGATAAGTCTTGAAGTCTATGATTTCTTAAAGGATAAAGATAAGGTCGAATCATTTAAAATAGATAAAATCCCGGCAAATATAATCCAGGGTGAGATTGATTATGGAATAAGATTCTATGGGATGCCCGCAGGATATGAATTTGCAACTCTTCTTGAGTCAATAAAACTTGTCTCCAATCGGGATTCTGGTTTGTCTATAGAAATAAAAGAGAAACTAAAGGCGCTAAATAAACCAGTTCACATCAGGGTCTTTGTGACCCTTACCTGCCCTTACTGTCCTCAGGCAGCAATAAGTGCGTTTAAATTCGCAATGGAGAACTCTTTAATCACTGCTGAAACAATCAATGCCCAGGAATTTCCGCATCTAAGCCAGAGGTATAATGTCTTTGCTGTGCCTAAGGTCGTTATTAACGAAACAGTCCAGTTTGAGGGTGCAATCCCAGAGGCAATGTTTTTAGAGAAAATTATGAATTTATAAAAGGAGGTAATTATGAAAAAGGTTAAAAAACCAGTAAAAAAAGGCACAAAATATGTGTGCAAAGTCTGTGGTCTTGAAGTAACGGTTGACAATGTCTGCGGTTGTGCCGAGGCACATCCGATAATCTGTTGCGGAACCGAGATGGTTCCAAAGAAGAAGAAAACAGCAAAAAAGTAATAAATTGAAAGCGAGGAGGAACAATGGCTTCAAAAGAACTGCTTGATTTGTTAAATAAATCAATAGCCCGTGAATTACAGGTTGCCATCCAATATATGTGGCAACATGTTCAATGGAAGGGCGTTAAAGGGTTTGCAGTAAAAGATGAATTGAAAAAGATCTCAATTACCGAAATGAAACACGCTGAGGCGATTGCCGAAAGGCTCAATTATCTTGGTGGAAAACCAACAACAAAACCAGAACCAATAATTGTTGGTGAAACGCTAAAAGAAATGATTGAACAGGATAAAAAGGACGAAGAGGGAGCAATAAAACTCTACAAGCAGGTGATTGAACTTGCTCGAAAAGAGAATGATGATGTCACAAGAAAACTATTTGAGAGTATCCTTGCTGATGAAGAGGAACATCACGATACATTCACAAGCCTATTAGAAGAAATCTAAATGTAAAAGGCCAAATCCCCCTTATTCCCTCTTTACAAAAGGGAGAGACAGGGGGATTGGGAGATTATGCTGTGTCTGACTGAAGTCGGACGCTACAGATTGGTTAAATGTAGGGACAGGGTTTGTCCCTGTCCGTCAAAAATATATTTACAATAGAGATGTAGGGCGAGGCTTTCTTCAAGAACCGATGGTTCTTTCAGAACTAGAGGTTAGCCTTGCATATAAAAGGAATAAAGAAAGCAAGGTAACGTTATCTATAATTTATAGTTTTACCAAACTTAATTTATTGCCGAAAGACGATACAGGCTGCGAAACCGTATAACGGAAGAGGATTTTTAAAAACAAGAGAAAAAGGGTGCAAAAAGGGTTATGCGTGAAATGTGTAGCATGAAACAAAAAAGGAAGGGTCTTATGGATATAAAACCGAAAGTAAGTCTTGATTGTGTTGGTCTTTTCTGCCCACAGCCGATTTTTCAGACGCGGCAGGAACTTGATAAATTACAGCCAGGTGAGATACTTGAAGTCCTTGCTGATGACCCGGCTGCAGAAGAAGATATAAAGGCATTCTGCAAAAGAACTGGAAATGAACTATTGGCAATAGAAAAGGCAGGAAAAGTAATTAAATTTACCATCAAGAAAGTTTAGAATTGTGCAACGGAAAATGTAGCGGTGCGATTTATCGCACATAAAATAACAAAAAAAATGAAAAAGAAATATGTAAGGACAGTCCGCCATGCCGTGTGGCGGATTGCCCTTCTCTGATATAGGAGGTAAAATGCCTGATAAAAAATTTATTCTCTATGTCCAGACCAGTGACCAGCCGGAACGTCAATATGCACCTTTAGTTCTGGCACAGACTGCAAAGATGATGGACATCCCGGCAAAGGTCTATTATTTTGGAATGGGTTTGAAAGTTTTGTTACCCGGTGCTTCAGAAAAAATAAAACTTGGCACTTTTCCAAGTGTTGCTGAAATGATAAAAAAATCTATGGAAATGGGTGTTGAGTTTTATGCCTGTGAGGCATCAAAACAGATGCTGGGATGGGAAAAAGTGGAATTGATACCGAATGTAAAAATCGTTGGAGCAGGAACACTAAATGATTTCGCATTGGATGCTGGAGCCACAATGTGGTTTTAAATAATTTTCGCGAAAATTTGCGGCGGACCACCATAAAGGTTGTCCCTACACTGGGGCAACGATGTGGTTTTAAAAATGTCTGAAAAGAAGACCGTAAAAGTTGGTGGAATGCACTGTGCTACCTGCGTGAGCGCAGTTGAAAAATCATTAAAGAAGCTTGATGGCACAATTGATGTTGTAGTAAACCTTGCTACTGAAGAGGCACAGATTGTCTATGAACCACAAAAGATTGGAGTAAATGATATAAAGTCAGCGATTGAAGAAGCAGGTTATGAATTTTTAGGAATTGCTGAAGAGGAAACGACTCAGTATGCTGAAACATTGAGAAAAGAAAACATAAATAGAATGAGAATACGGTTTATTATAGGTTTTTTTGTAGGCATTCCCTTGATGATTTCTATGTATATACCGCTCCACAGGACAATGTTTGCTCTTCACTATATCCAGTTCGTTATATCCACCCCTGTATTCATTTATCTCGCCTATCCCATATTCAAAGCAGGTTTCTCTGCAATTAAAAATCGCAATTTAAATATGGATGTGATGTATTCAATGGGTATCGGCATCGCATTTATCGCCAGTGTGATGGGAACTTTTGATATTATCCTCAATAAAGAATTCCTGTTTTATGAAACTGCAATTCTTCTTGCCACATTTCTAACCCTGGGTAGATTTCTGGAGGTAAACGCAAAAGGAAGGACATCAGAGGCAATAAAGAAATTGATGGGACTCCAGCCAAAAACAGCAATCGTGATAAGGAATGACAGGGAGATAGAAATTCCACTTCAGGATTTGCAGATAGATGATATAATTATCTGCAAGCCCGGGCAAAGGATTCCAACAGATGGAGAAGTGATAGAAGGAATGAGCCTGGTTGATGAATCTATGGTCACGGGTGAGCCTTTGCCGGTTATAAAGAAGAAAGGTGATAAGGTAATTGGAGGAACGATAAACAAAAATAGTGTCCTGAAATTCAGGGCAACAAAAGTAGGTAAAGATACAGTCCTAGCCCAGATTATAAAATTGATTCAGGAAGCACAGGGTTCAAAACCACCGGTGCAAAGAATTGCGGACAGGGTCGTAAAATATTTCATTCCAGTTGTGCTGTTAATTGCAATTATATCATTCAGTCTATGGTATTTTGCCTTTGGGCAAAGTCTACATTTTGCCCTTACATCCTTTATTTCAGTTCTGGTCATTGCCTGCCCCTGTGCTTTAGGTCTTGCCACCCCAACCGCAATAACAGTTGGAATTGGCCGTGGTGCAGAATTAGGAATTTTGATAAAAAATGGCGATGCCCTTGAGATTTCGGAAAAGATAAACACAATAGTCTTTGACAAGACAGGAACTTTAACCTCGGGAAAACCTGAAGTAGTAAAAATTATTGGCTTTGATAAAACTGAAAAAGAAGTGCTACAAATTGCAGGAAGTCTGGAAAAGAATTCAATCCATCCCCTTGCTGAGGCAATTGTGGGAAAGATGCTTGCTATGGGCGTTAACCCAAGTGATTGTTCAAATTTTGAAACAGTTGAAGGTAAAGGGATTAAGGCAGAGATTGATAACAGACCTGCGTTGATTGGCAATAGAAATTTTCTCTTAGGACATAAAATCAACATCAATCCTGAACAAGAATCAGTAATCAGAAATATTGAAAATCAGGGGGCAAGCGTGGTTCTGGTTGCATTTGATAATAGACTGATAGGCGTAATAAGCATTGCTGATACCCTCAAATTAACCACCAAACAGGCAATTGAAGAGATAAAAAAATTAAAAATAAAACCGGTTATGGTTACTGGAGATAACTATGAATCAGCAAGAATTGTTGGAGAAGCAATCGGTATTAAAGAGATAGTCGCAAATGTCTATCCTCAGGAAAAGGCTGAAATAGTAAAAAAAATGCAGAACAGAGGTGAGGTCGTAGCATTTGCTGGTGATGGGATAAATGATGCACCAGCACTTGCCCAGGCAGATTTGGGAATTGCGATCGGTGGAGGGACTGACATAGCGATGGAGAGCGGTGATATTGTATTAATAAAAGGTGAAATCATCGACGCGATTGCTGCAATACAACTGGGCAGAAAAGTAATGTCAAGAATAAAACAGAACCTCTTCTGGGCATTCTTCTATAATATTATACTTATTCCAGTTGCCGCGGGTGTTCTATATCCATTTTTCAAAATAAGTTTCAAACCTGAATTTGCCGGTCTTGCAATGGCAATGAGTTCTGTGACTGTGGTAAGTTTATCGTTATTGCTTAAAAGATATACACCAGCAGCGAGGAAGTTGGTTTGATAGTTGTAGGAGCGGTTTCCAACCGCGAAAGAATTGACACTGGAAGTGCTGTCTCCTCTCCCTATGTGGGAGAGGGAAGGGTGAGGGGTAGATTAAACCACCCTCCCTTTTATCCCCTCCCATCAAGGGAGGGGGGTATTAGTATTTAGGAAGAACTTAACTGTTATGAAATATTTGAATTTGGAATTGGAATTTGTTTGTAATTTGGTCCGCCACTTTTCCGCCAAGCAGTGTGGCGGATGGCGGATTTGAATTTGGCATTTAATGTTTTACGTGCCACGAAACCGTCAAAAAATCTGTGTGAATCCGTTTCGTTGTCAGTGTGAATCAGTGTATTGCCAAAGGCAATAGAAAGGAGGTCTTTATGGCTACAGATCCGGTCTGCAAAATGCTTGTCTCAGAAAAGACAGCAAAATGGACCGCTGAATATAAGGGCAAGAAGTATTACTTCTGTGCCCCGGGATGCAAAAAGGCATTTGAACAAAATCCGGAAAAATATATAAAAGAACTTGAAGAAGATGAGAGGCAGTAATGGAGATAAAACACATTGCTGGAAAGAACAAAGGTAAGATTATACTCTATGCTTTGAGCACCTGTATCTGGTGCAGAAAGACAAAGAATCTCTTAAATCAACTGGGCGTAGAATACTCTTATATTGATGTTGATTTGCTTGATAGTGATGAGAAAGAAAAAATAAAAAAAGAAATTGAAAAATGGAATCCTGCCTGCTCTTTTCCCACTATCGTCATAAATGACGAAAAATGCATCATCGGGTTTAAGGAAAAGGAGATAAAGGAACTACTGGGATAAAAAGCTAAACGGACAGCCATAAAGGCTGTCCCTACAAATGATTGCGAAATTTTTCCGATAAATGTAGGGCAAGGCTTTAGCCTTGCAAAATTTGTTGAGTAGCATCTATTTTCAACTGGATGACTATTCTTCGTCCGAGTGAAGTTGGATGCCACAATTGAATATTATCGGAGTAGCGAGACTTGTCTCGCGCAGAAAATTATTTTCCCTTTTTTTAACTCCCTTTTTACAAAAGGGGGAGACAGGGGGATTATTCAGGTTTTAACTCCCCCTTTGAAAAAGGTGGATAAAGGGGGATTTAGAAAGGAGAATATATGACATCTAACATAAGCGAGCAGGAAGTCCAAAAACTTTATGAAAAATTGAATAAAGAAGCAGAAGAGGGTGGCTATCATCTGAACCCGGATGTAGAGTTCACAAAACAACTTGTCGAATCACTTATCATAAATCAACAGAGATATGGTTATCCTGCCTGTCCCTGTCGTCTGGCAACAGGAATAAAAGAAGAAGACCTTGATATAATCTGCCCCTGTGATTATCGGGATGCAGATATTTTGGAATATGGTGCCTGTTATTGTGGATTATATGTTTCTGAAAAAATTCTTAAAGGAGAAAAAAAACTCCAGTCCATACCAGAACGTAGACCACCGAAAGAGAAAAGAAGCGAGTCTATAACCCAAAAAATACAAACAGGTCTCCCCTATCCTGTATGGCGGTGCAAGGTCTGCGGCTATCTCTGTGCCCGCGAATCACCACCTGAGGTCTGCCCGATCTGTAAAGCAAAAAAAGAAAGGTTTGAGAGATTTATGTAACAGATACAACTAACAAAGATTCCAAACTGTTTGGAACATTTGAATTTTAATATTTGAATTTGTTTGGGATTTAGTATTTCGGATTTGGAATTTATCCTTAGTAGCGTCCAGTTTCAACTGGACGATTATTCTTTTTCAACCCTCACCTTTATTCTCTCCCTTGAAAAGGGAGAGGAGATAACGGATGGTAAGACCTTTTTTATTCCCTCTCCTCTTTGAGGAGAGGGAAAGGGTGAGGAGTGAGTTTCAAGGTTATTCTTCTTCGACCTTCACCCTTACCCTCTCCCCGCCACAAAGATTGGCGGAGAGAAGAAGGATAAGAATTGGACGTTTATTCGGGTGTTAACTCCCCCTTT
>DAIRCK010000024.1:0-41924 GCA_036796695.1 bacterium | reverse complement strand
CGTGAGGGTGGTAAGACAGTCGGTGCTGGTGTCGTAACCCAGATAATTGAATAGGAAAGATAAGAGATATGAGAGTGATCATCAGTCTTGCCTGCACGAGTTGTAATAATAGAAATTATACAACGACCAAGGACAAGAAAAAACAGGCACGTTTAGAGATAAAAAAATACTGTAAATTCTGCCGGAAGCACACGGTTCATAAGGAAGTAAAATGATGCTAACAGATTTACGGAATCTAAAATACCTGTTAATCAAAATATCAAAATCTTTTAGGCATTTAGGCATTTAGGTATTCAGGTATTTGATATTATGTTTAGGCCTGTAGCTCTAACGGCAGAGCATCCGGCTCCAAACCGGAGGGTTGGGGGTTCAAATCCCTCCAGGCCTGGATATGGAAAAAAGTGATCAATAAAATAATTGAATACATAAAAGGTGTTTATTTAGAAATGAAAAGGGTCTCCTGGCCAACCAGGAATGAAATCGTCAGTTCAACGGTTATTGTTATCCTTGTATCGGTCTTTGTTGCCCTGGTCATATTTGTTCTTGATCGTATTTTTACGGCCCTCTTAGGCATTGTCATCAGATAGAAATATGAACTGGTATGTCGTCCATACATTAACCGGACACGAACAAAAAGTGAAGAGGATATTGGAAAGGGTAATAAAAGAGCAGGGAATGGAAAATTATTTCGGCAAAATCGTCATTCCTGTGGAAAATCTCATTAAGATAAAAAAAGGGAAAAAGGTAATGGAAGAGAGGAGGCTTTATCCTGGCTATATCGTTATTGAAATGGAACCAACTAATGAGGCGCTAAAGCTTGTGAATTCTGTGCCTGGGGTAACCCATTTTCTTGGGACGAGGAATAAACCAATACCCTTAGGACAGGATGAAGTCAATGCACTTTTAACACAGGTTGAGGAATCTAAGAAAAAAGTTGTTACAAAAATACCTTTTGCAAAAGGTGAAAGGGTTACTGTCATTGATGGACCATTTACTGATTTTGTGGGAACTGTAGAAGAGATTTATCCTGAGAGAGAAAAGGTAAAAGTGATGGTAGTAATATTTGGAAGACCAACGCCCATTGAACTTGGTTTTCACCAATTGAAGAGTTTCTGAAAGGAGTTTTATGGCGAAGAAAGTCATTGCCGTTGTTAAATTACAAATCCCCGGAGGCAGTGCTACACCAGCACCTCCAGTAGGACCTGCATTGGGTCAACACGGCGTGAATATTATGGAGTTCTGTAAAGCGTTCAATGCCGAAACCAAGAACCTTACAGGACTGGTCATCCCGGCAGTTGTTACTATTTATAATGACCGTTCCTTCACTTATGTTCTAAAAAGCCCACCTGCCTCAATCCTTTTAAAACAAGCAGCAGGCATTGCTAAAGGTTCAGCCCAACCCAATCGTGACAAAGTGGGTAAGATTACAAAAAAGCAACTTGAGGAGATTGCCCAGCGTAAAATGAAGGATCTAAATTGCGACAATATTGAAAAGGCGATGAAAATAATTGAAGGGACGGCAAGAAATATGGGTATAATCGTGGAGCAGGAATGAAGAGATCAAAACGTTATAACGAAGCATTATCAAAGATTGATAAAAATAAGAAATATTCGCTGAAAGAAGCGATTGAAACGATTAAGAATATTGCTAATGCCAAATGCAATGAATCTGTGGATATCGCAGTCAAATTGAACATAAATATAAAGAAACAGGATCAGATGATCCGGGGGACTTCAGACTTACCTTATGGCACAGGAAAAACAAAAAAGATACTCGTTCTTACAAAAGGGGAAAAAGAAAAAGAAGCAAAGGAAGCAGGTGCTGACTATGTAGGTTTTGAGGAATATATAGAAAAAATAAAATCAGGCTGGATTGATTTTGATAATGTAATAGCAACTCCTGATGCGATGTCTGAAGTGGGTAAACTTGGTAAAATCCTCGGTCCTAAAGGTTTGATGCCATCCCCAAAAACTGGAACCGTAACATTTGAAGTTGGCAATCAGGTAAAGGCTTTGAAAAAAGGGAAAATTGAATTCAAATCTGATAAAGGTGGATGCGTCCATGCACTGGTTGGCAAGGTATCTTTTCCAGTCGAACATCTCGAAGCCAATATTCAAACATTCATACAGGACCTCATTGCTGCCAAACCCTCTACAGTCAAAGGACAATTCATAAAATCCATTACACTCTCTTCCACTTTTGGACCCGGAATTAAATTAAATGAAAAAGAGTTTCTAAAATCAAAATAGAATAAAATATATTATCATTGAAATGGGAGGAATGAATGCCATCGCAAAGAAATGTTGAAACCCTGAAAAAGAGCACAGAAATAATGAAAAACGGCAAGGCATTCTATTTCACTGAGTTCACCGGGCTTAATGTCCAGCAATTAGAAAACTTACGACGGGAACTAAAAAAGAATCAATGCAATTATCTGGTAATCAAAAATACACTGGGGCTTCTGGCATTGAAAAATTTAGGCTACGAGATTGAGTCAATAAAGAAAATATTTTATGGACCGATCGGCATAGCAATTGCATATGATGATCCACTTATTCCGACCAAGATTCTAAAGGAATTTCAGGGTCTAAAGATCAAAGGTGCTTTTGTTGAAGGTAACATTTATGATGCTGGTGGGGTTGCCGAGCTCGCAAAAATACCTTCAAAAGGGATTCTTTTGCAATCAGTTGTCGGTTCCTTGAACATACTCGGCAATCTTGTTAACACCTTAAATAGCATTATGCAAAATTTTGTTTATACGGTTGACGAAATTAAAAATAAAATTAATAGTTAAATAAGGGGGTAAGAAATGACAACAAAAACAAAAAGAAGCGTTGCTGAATTGGTTGACGATATAAGCAACCTTACTGTTCTTGAACTCTCAGAACTTGTAAAAGCACTCCAGGAAAAATTTGGAGTTACTGCATCTGCACCGGTTCAGGTTGTGGCTCAAGCGGTTCCTGGTGCTGAACCGGCAAAAGCAGCAGCAGAAGAGAAGAGCGAATTTACAATAACATTAACCGCCAGCGGTGATAAGAAGATACAGGTTCTAAAGGTGCTGAGAGAACTCACTGGTTTGGGGCTGAAAGAGGCAAAAGACCTCGTTGACAACCCTCCAAAAGTAATAAAAGAAGGAGCCACAAAAGAAGAGGCGCAGAATTTCAAAACTAAACTGGAAGAGGTCGGGGCAACAGTTGAAGTAAAATAAGAATAGTTTTTGGGTTGGGATTTTAAGTCTAAGATTTCCAGTATCCCAACCTAAAAATTATTGATTAAATAGGAGGCATATGAATAATATACTCGATTTTTCAAAAAATAAAGTTGCATTTGAAATGCCCCATCTTCTTGAGATTCAAACCGAATCATATAAAAAGTTTCGGGATGTTGCTTTAGAGAGAATATTTACCGAGGCATTCCCGGTAATTGGTATCCATAATAAATACGAGTTGCGCTATATATCTCATCGCCTCGGTACTCCTAAATACTCGGTTCAGGAAGCAATTGAAAAAGGGGTAACATATTCCCTGCCTTTGAGGGTAAGTTTTCAGCTTTTATCTAAAGAGGAAAATACCCTTCGTTCGGTTATAGAACAGGAGATATATCTATGTGACCTGCCATTAATGACCCACAGAGGAACATTTATTATTAATGGCGTAGAAAGGGTAATAGTAAATCAAATTCATCGTTCGCCTGGTGTCTATTTTAGTGAAGAAAATGATAACTACTCTGCAATGGTGATCCCTTATCATGGACAATGGATAGAGTTCATTGTTGATGCACAAAATATATTGTGGGCTATCCTTGACCGAAAGAAAAGAATTTCTGGAACACTCTTTTTAAAAAGTCTTGGTTATATAAAAAATGAAGATATAGTAAACCTCTTTTACACAACAAAAGTCGTAGATTTAGAGCAGGCAAAAAATTATTTTCTCGCAGAAAGATTCGAATTTAATGATGTTCAACTGGAGGTTCTTGATCTTATTGATGAAACAAATTATGAGATTTTAAAGGATAATTCTGTTAAAAAGGTAAAGATCGTAAATGGACAGGATGTGGGCCTTTCCATTCTGGCAAATACAATAAAAAAAGACCCGGAGAAGATATCAAATGTAGAGGATGCTGCCAGAAAGATTTATTCGTTGTTAAGGTCCATTCCACCTCCAACTCCTGAATTTGCGATAAATTACGTAAATGACCTCCTTTTCAACAAGAATTATTTTGATCTTGGTGAGGTCGGACGTTTTAAAATAAACCAGCGATTGGATATCAAAAAAGATCTGGCTAACACAAGTTTCACCAAAGATGATTTAACCAGGGTATTAAAGGAATTATTACGATTTGCCAATAAAGAATTTGAGCCGGATGACATTGATCATCTTGGTAATAGACGTGTCCGTCGTGTGGGCGAGTTATTAGAGACTCAATTTAAACAGGCAATAAGCCAGCTTATTCAGAGTATAAAAGAAAAGGCTTCTCTGATGGAAGAAAAAGATCTCACACCCCAGGATCTTATCAATCCCCATCTCGTCTCGAACATTCTGATGAAATTTTTTACCACATCCCAGTTATCACAATTTATGGAGCAGACAAATCCAATATCAGAGATGACCCACAAACGACGTATCTCATCTCTGGGTCAGGGTGGACTTACCAGGCAGACTGCAGGTTTTGAAGTTCGCGATGTTCATTATTCCCATTACGGTCGTATTTGCCCCATAGAAACACCTGAAGGTCCTAATATTGGATTGATTTCAAGTTTATCCAGTTACGCCCGGATAGATGAATACGGATTTATTGTTACACCATACTGGGAAGTAAAAAATGGAATGGTAAAAAATAAATTTGTCTATCTGCGGGCGGATGAAGAAGACAAGTATACAATTGCCCAGGCAAATACACCTGTGGACAAAAATGGCAAGATTTTAGCCGACCGTGTTCTCTGTCGCAGAAAGGGTGAATTTCCAATGGTTCCCCCCGAAGAAGTAGATTATATGGATGTTTCACCCGAACAGGTATTCAGTCCAACCGCTTCATTGATACCTTTCTTAGAGCACGATGACGCTGATAGAGCCCTGATGGGTTCAAATATGCAACGTCAGGCAGTGCCCTTAATAGATCCTGATATACCACTCGTTCAAACAGGAATGGAAAGCAAAGTAGCCCGTGACTCAGGAACAATTCTTATTGCCGATGATGATGGGGTCGTGGACTATGTAGATGCAAATCAAATTGTCATAAAAAATAATAAAGGTAGAAAGATAAAATATCAACTCTCCAAATTTCTCCGTTCCAATCAAAATACCTGTATTCACCAACGTCCTTTAGTAAAGGTTGAAGATACAGTTAAAAAAGGTCAGATCCTTGCTGATGGATATGCTACAAAAGAAGGGGTCCTTGCACTTGGCAAAAATGTGCTTGTAGCTTTTCTACCCTATCTTGGTTATAATTTTGAGGATGCAATTGTCGCAAGTGAACGGTTATTGAAAGATGATACCTTCACTTCTATTCATATTCTTGAATTTGATTGCGAAGTGAGGGAGACAAAGTTGGGTCCTGAGGAAATAACACGCGATATACCGGGAATTCCTGAAACTATGTGTAAAGACCTTGACCAATTTGGCATCGTCCGCATTGGTGCAGAGGTTGGACCGGATGATATACTTGTGGGAAAGATTACACCGAAAGGAGAAAGTGAACTGACACCAGAGGAACGTCTGATGAGAGCAATCTTTGTGGAAAAATCAACCAATGTTCGTGATACATCCCTCCGTGTAGAACCCGGTGTTGAAGGTGTTGTTATTGATGTGCGTGTTTTAACGCGTCGAACTACAGACCCACTTGCAAAAGCAGTGATGGAAGAGCGGGAAAAGAAAATTAAACAGGATTTTATCCAGGCACACAATGAGATTATTGCTGCCCGCAATGAAATCTTAAAGCAACTATTAAAAGATCAAACCGCCCTGTCAACTATTCGCGATGATAAAGAAAGAGTGATCCTAAAGAAAGGACAAACATTCGATGATGAATTTTTCAATAATCTTACCACTGAAAAAATTACTGCCGATGAGAAATTTGTTGATAATGAAAGACTGAATGATAAGGTAATAAAGTTGATTAATGAATATGAAGAAATGTTTCAGCAACTCAAGGCGGACGAAAAAGTTGAGAAGGATAAATTGCTGCGTGGAGATGAATTGCCTTACGGAGTTTTAAAAATAGTAAAGGTGTATATTGCCCAGAAAAGGAAGATTTCGGTGGGTGATAAAATGGCTGGGAGACACGGAAATAAAGGTGTTGTTGCAAAAATAGTGCCTGAAGAGGATATGCCATACCTTGCTGATGGAACTCCAATTGACATTGTTTTGAATCCACTCGGTGTTCCATCAAGGATGAATGTTGGACAAATTCTTGAAACCCATCTGGGCTGGGCAGCCGATAAAATAAAATTTTATGCCCTTTCACCAGTTTTCAATGGTGCCACAGTTGGAGAAATCAAAGAAAAATTAAAAGAGGCTGGATTGCCTGAATCGGGCCAGGTTACCCTGTACGATGGTAGAACCGGATTGCCCTTTGATTCTGAAGTTACCGTCGGATATATGTATATGTTAAAACTGATTCATATGGTGGATGAAAAAATGCATGCCCGTTCCAGCGGACCATATTCACTCATTACCCAGCAACCACTCGGTGGCAAGGCACAATTTGGTGGTCAAAGGCTCGGTGAAATGGAGGTATGGGCACTTGAAGCATATGGTGCTGCATACTCGCTTCAAGAAATGCTAACGGTAAAATCGGATGATGTAGATGGAAGAGCCGCGATGTATGAAGCATTGATTCGTGGTAAAAATCCTCCCAAACCACGAGCACCTGCGTCCTTTAATGTATTATTGAAAGAATTACAAGGGCTCTGCCTGAATGTAAGTTTTGAAAAAAAGGAGGAATCTAATGAGGCATAATCCTCCGGATCAATTTGACTTTGCAGATTTTACTGGAATAAAATTAAGCCTTGCTTCTCCTGAAGTAATTTTATCCTGGTCAAAAGGAGAAGTCACAAGGGCTGATACGATAAATTATAGAACCCAGCGACCGGAAAAGGATGGTTTATTCTGCGAAAAAATATTTGGTCCTGTAAAGGATTATGAATGTGCCTGTGGAAAATATAAAAAGGCAAAATACAAAGGAACTGTATGTGACCGATGTGGTGTGGAAGTCCTTCCCGCATCAGTTCGCAGAGAAAGAATGGGGCATATTGACCTTGCTGTTCCGGTTGCCCATATCTTCTTTTACAAAATTCCACCCAGCAAGATTGGCCTGCTCTTAGATTTGACTATAAACCAGTTAGAGAGAATATTAAATTATGAAGATTACATAGTAGTAGAACCCGGGAATTCACCCTACCCAAAAGGAAGAATTCTCAACGAAGAGGAATATCAGGAAACAAAAACAAAAAATTATGAAGGGCTCAGATTAGATACCGGCGGACAGCCCATTTATGACCTTTTGAAAGAAATTGATTTAGAAAATCTCGCCGCAGAATTGAGAATGAAACTGGAAAAAGAAACGCTTGAGGCAAGAAGGATTAAATTATTGAATAAATTAAAACTTGTCGAGGCATTAAGACTTTCTGGAAATCGTCCAGAATGGATGATGTTAACAAGAATCCCTGTAATTCCACCGGATCTGAGACCTCTGGTAGCACTTGAAGGTGGCAGGTATGCCACAAGTGATCTAAATGATCTTTATAAAAGGGTGATCACACGAAACAATCGTGTTAAACAGTTACTTTCCGGAATTAAAACACCTGAGGTGATTGTCCGCAATGAAAAAAGAATGCTTCAGGATGCAGTCGATGCTCTTTTAGACAATTCAAGACGAACAAGACCAATTAAAGGAAGAGGTAATAGACCTTTGAAATCACTTGCCGATGCATTAAAAGGCAAACAGGGAAGATTTCGCAGGAATTTGCTGGGTAAGAGGGTAGATTATTCTGGACGTTCGGTGATAGTCGTTGACCCGAATCTCAGGTTATACGAATGTGGTATTCCGAAAGAAATGGCGCTTGAATTATTCAAACCTATGATTATCCGTAAACTTGAGGATAGAGGAGTGGTGGATTCAGAAAGAAGTGCGCGCAGACTTGTTCGCTCCCGTTCTGCTGAAGTTTATGAAATATTAGAAGAAGTAATAAAGGAGCACCCCGTTTTATTAAATAGGGCACCAACACTCCATCGTGTCTCAATTCAAGCATTTCTGCCCGTCTTAAAAGAAGGACGTGCCATTGCCATTCACCCCCTTGTCTGTGTGCCGTATAATGCAGACTTCGATGGTGACACAATGAGTGTGCACATACCACTGTCACCAGAGGCGATAATGGAATCATATCTATTGATGCTTTCCATTCATAACATCAGAAGTCCAGCAAACGGCAAAGCAATGATGATTCCCACCCAGGACATAGTCATTGGTCTACATTATCTTACAAAGATACGTGATAATTCCAAACCGGTCAAAGTATACGACGATGTTGATGAAATAAACTTTGCCTTAGAAAATAAGTATATCTCTCTCCACGATGCAATAATATATAAATACAAAGATAAAAAGATTGAAACCACCCCAGGAAGGGTAATCTTCAACCAATGCATACCTGAAGAAATGCGTTTTAAAAATGAAACTTTAACCAAAAAAAGAATTGCTGCAATCGTTGATGAATGTCTGAACAGATTTGGCACTACAAAAACAGTTGAACTACTCGATCATATTAAAAAACTTGGCTTTGAATATGCAACCCGTTCAGGATTGACCATAGGAATTGATGATATGAAAAGTCCAAGAAATAAAGAAAAGTTATGGGATGAAGGGTTAAAGGAAATCACTGATATTAATAATGCACATAAAAGAGGTTTGATTTCTGAAACGGAAAGATATAATAAAGTAATAGACACCTGGACAAAAGTCGCAAGTGATATAGAAGAAGAATTGATTAAGGAGTTAGGTCAGGATCGTGCTGGATTTAATCCCTTGTATATGATGGTAGAATCAGGTGCAAGGGGTTCAAGAAATCAAGCAAATCAGATATGTGGTTTACGGGGTTTGATGTCTAAACCCCAGCGTAAAGTTAGTGCAGTTCAGATTATCGAAACACCAATAAAATCATCCTGTAAAGAAGGACTCACTGTTCTTGAGTATTTTATATCCACGCACGGGGCAAGAAAAGGACTGGCTGATACTGCTTTAAAAACTGCTGATGCCGGATATCTTACAAGAAGATTAGTAGATGTGGCGCAAAATGTTACTATAACCATTGAAGACTGTGGAACAATTCTCGGGCAGGAAATCACTGCTTTAAAAGAAGGTGAAAAAATAGTTGAACCATTGAGCGAAAGAATCAAAGGACGCGTTGCACTTATAGATGTCATTGACCCAACTACCAACGAGATTATGGTGAAGGCTGGTGAGGAGATAGATGATACTACAGCGGAGAAAATAGAAAAAAGAGGTATCAGTAGTGTAAAAGTTAGATCAATTTTGACCTGTGAGGCACCGGTAGGACTGTGTGCCAAATGCTACGGAAGAAATCTCGCCACAGGCAGGATGGTAGAACTTGGTGAGGCGGTAGGAATTATTGCTGCTCAATCAATCGGTGAACCTGGTACCCAACTTACCTTAAGGACATTCCATGTTGGTGGAGCCGCACTCAGAATTGCAGAAAGCACTGAGCGCACCGCTGATTTTGATGGTGAAATTCTGTTTGAGAAACTTTCTGTAGTTGAAAATGCTGCAGGAAGGCTGGTTAGTTTAAATGACAAGGGAAGGATAATATTAAAAGGCAAAGAAACGCCAAAAGAAAAGGCACGCAAAACCCTATATAATATTCCGGTTGGTGCTATAATCTATGTAAAAGAAAAACAGACCGTCAAAGAAGGTGAAATATTATTTGAGTGGGATCCTTACTCTATCCCCATTGTATCACCTGTCGGAGGCAAAGTAAAATACAAAGATATAGAACCGAACTTGACACTTCAGGAAAATTGGGTGGACGAAAGGTCAGGTGGCAAGCAGGCAATTATCGTTGAAGACCGTATGCGTAAACTCCATCCCAAAATAATTATCTGTGACCCGAAAACTGAAAAAGAAATAAAGAATTTTTCAATCCCAGCCGGGGCATATCTTATGGTAAAAAAGGATGAAACAATAACTCCCGGGACTTTAATTGCACGTATTCCAAAAGAAATCGGAAAGAGTAAGGATATCACTGGCGGACTCCCCAGGGTTGAGGAACTTTTTGAGGCAAAATATGTAAAAGATGCTGCTGTAGTTTCAGAGATTGACGGCGTTGTGGATATTGAAGAGGAAAAAGGAACCTGGATAATAACAGTAACGCCTGAGGCTGGAGATAAAAAGATTTATAAGATACCTACATCAAGATATTTAAAAGTTCATTCTGGAGAACAAATAAAGGCTGGTGACCCGCTGTGTGAAGGACCCATAGATCCCCATGATATTTTGAGAATCAAAGGTCCAATGGAGACCCAGAGATTTTTGGTTAATGAAATTCTTGAAGTCTATAGAATTCAGGATGTGAAGATCGATGATAAACATATTGAGGTAATTGTGCGCCAGATGCTACAAAAAGTAAAAATTGAAGATCCGGGTACCACACCTTTTGTAAGTGGCGAGATTCTTGATAAAAGAAGAGTTATAGAAAAAAATCAAGAATTAATGGCGGTTGAAGGTGAATATGTCAAACCTGCAACATATCGACCACAATTATTAGGAATAACCAGGGCTGCCCTTTCCAGTGAATCTTTCTTCTCCGCTGCTTCATTCCAGGAAACAGCCAAAGTCCTCGCGGATGCATCGGTTGAAGGAAAAATTGACAATCTTGAAGGGTTAAAGGAAAATGTTATTGTGGGAAGGATAATCCCGGCAGGAACTGGATTTAGAAAATTCCAGAAGATAGAGCTGGTTGATGAAAAGTCAGCCGGGGTTGAAGCAGGATAAGATTCTATAATCTCAGACCAAAAAATTGATTTAGAAACTCACGCATAAATATAACAACAGGCACGGCAAGGACTAACCCCCAGAATCCTGCGATCGTTCCACCCAGAATAAGGGCAAGCATAACGATTGCCGGATTTATACGCGCTGCCTTACCGATAATTACCGGACCCAGAAAAAAATTCTCCAATAATTGCTCACCTAAATAAACCACCAATATTTTTATTATTGTTATCATAGCTGGAGGGGTGAAAAGCCCTACAAAAATAGCAATAACAAGACCTAATACAAAACCTATATTTGGGATTAAATTACATAAACCGGCAACAATTCCTAAAAACACATAATATCTAATCCCTAACAGCCATAACATAAAACCAATGATAAAACCGACTACAATCATTAAAATAAATTGCCCACGAAAATAGCGTGAAAAACTTTCATTAAGTTTTTTGATAAAATTATTAAAACCCTGGTGTTCTTCTTCAGGCAATAAATTTTTCACCCATTCCGCAATCTTTTCACGGTCTGCAAGCATAATATATGATATAACAGGGGTTAAAATGAAATTGTATAGAAGAAATATCATCCCTTTTACACCCTGGCTAATCTGTAAAATTGTCTGGAGCAAACCATTCAGCAACGTTCCAAAATAATTATTTATTGCATTGAGCACTGTCTCCTGGTTGATTGTAATTCCAGCCATATCAAGTCTCTGGATGATTCCATTGACAAAAACTTTGCTTTGTTCAATCAATAAGGGAATCTTTTCTATCAAAATTTTAATTTCACCGATAAGGTTTACTACCAATAAAAATATAATTAATGGAACAAACGCAATCAAAGGCAAAAGGACTGCCAGAATTGCCAAAACCCTCGGTATCTTTTTTTGTTCTAACCTATCAATGAGTGGGGCAACAATATACGCAATACCTGTTCCTATGATAAATGGTATGAGTATGGAAAAATAATAGATAATAACATAACCACACAATAAAAAAAAGGTGGCAAAAAACACTGGCCTTATTTCTTTTGTTCTTCTATACTGCCACAAAATGAAGATTGCCAGAACCAATAACCAGACCGGCGTAAAAACCCTGGATACAAGGACAAAAATCAAAAGAATCGCAATTGCAAAATAAGGCAAGATTTTTTCCATCATCTGAGTATATCCAGTAAATTTTCTAAATCAAGGAAAAAAATTCTTTATTTACAATCATCGCTTTAGATAATGATAGGCATTGATTGCCGCCTGGGCACCTTCACTGCAAGCCACCACGACCTGACGGATCTTTTTTGCCCGCACATCTCCGGCTGCAAAAATTCCTGCGATGGATGTTTCATAATTTTCGTTAGTAATGATAAATCCATTTTCATCGGTCTTTAAAATATCCTTTATAAATTGTGAATTTGGTATTAATCCCACATAGATAAATAAACCACTCACTTTAATATTTGTTTCTTCACCAGTCTTCCTATTCTTAACTTTTATTGACTCCACACGCGTCTCGCCATCAATACTTATAACCTCATACCCGAGCAGAAATTTCGCGTTTTCTTTATCAACAAAATAATCGTATAGAATCTTATCAGCAGTTACCCTGGGCAAAAATTCAACAAAAGTAATTGATCGAACAAAGTTTAAAAGAAAACGTCCTTCCTGCAACCCTGAATTTCCACAACCGATGATTGCGACATCCTGTTTTTTGAAGAGCGGACCATCACAGGTAGCACAGTAACTCACACCTCTGCCCAAAAATCTTTCCTCACCTGGAACATTCAATCTTCGTGGTAATGAACCAGTTGCAATGATAACAGTTCGTGATAAAACTTCAGTGCTATCTAAGTGAGTATAAAATATCCCATTTTCTTTTCTTACGCCCTTTACTTCTCCATTCATTATCTCAACGTCAAAGCGTTGACACTGTTTTTTCATCAAATCACCCAGCTGGCTTCCAGTTATACCTTCAGGAAATCCAGGATAATTTTCAATCAGATCCGTAGTCGTCATAATACCACCTGGTATCCCTTTTTCAATAAGCACTGTATCCAACCCTGAACGGGCTCCATATATGCCGGCACTCAAACCTGCGGGACCCGCGCCAATGATTAATAAATCATAGATTCTATTATTCATAATTCAACCTTATAAAAAACGGAAAAACAGATCCTGCCCTGTAAGTTTAATCCACCTGCCTTCTCAAGAAGGTTGGTATATCAAGATCATTAGGATTATAAGTCTTTTCTTTTGTTTCTTTTTTGGCTTCACGCCGTTTAAAAGTTGGCCAGTCATAATTCTCCGCACGCACTCCAACATCAATCTTTGATTCGGTGATCTCCTCTGTAATACCTGTTGCAACAACAAGTATCTGGACCTTATTATTCATAGTTTCATCTACCACGAGTCCAATTTTAGCATTGACATCTGTATTATTAACCGAACCCATTATAAGATTTGCTGCTTCAGTAACTTCTTTCATCTTGACATCAGAACCACTGATATTTATCAAAATACCCCTTGCACTATTGATTGATATATTGTCCAGAAGTGGTGAAGAGATTGCTGCCTGGGCTGCTTGGGTTGCCCTATTTTCACCTTCGCTTATACCAAGTCCGAGTATTGCCTTACCTTTTTCAGTCATCACCGCACGAACATCAGCAAAATCAAGATTCATAATACCTGGTTTTGTTATCAATTCTGCAATTCCCTTGATCGCATTAAAGAGCACAATATTTCCCGCCTTAAGTGTATCAACTGCATTCTGGTCCTGGGGAAATACCATATTTATCTTATCATTGGGTATGCAGATCAACGTATCAACAATTTCACCGAGTTCTTCTATGCCCCTTTCTGCTATCCTCAATTTTCTCGGTGCTTCATGGCTCCAGGGTTTAGTTACCACAGCAACGACAAGGGCACCAGCATCCTTTGCCTCCTTGGCAATTACTGGTGATGCACCGGTTCCGGTACCACCACCTTCGCCACAGGCGATAAAAATCATATCTGCATCCTTAACAATATTTTTTATTTCTTCCCTTGATTCTTCTGCTGCCTTACGTCCCATCTCTGGATCACCACCTGCACCAAGTCCTCTTGTCAAGTTTATTCCAATCTGAATTTTCTCAGAAGCCTGACAATAATATTGAAGATGCTGGGCATCAGTATTAACCGCAACCAATTCAACTCCCTCAATACCAAAGGTATGGGCGAAACTTACAGTATTACACCCAGCCCCACCAACACCAATGAGTTTTATTTTAGCACAAAATTTTGGCTCTTGAACCAGACCTAACATAATACCTCCTTTCAAAAATATTTGTTAAACAGGTCTTCAAACCTTTTTTTAATTGCTTCAATGATACTCATACCTTTTTCGCGCTGAATGAGCGAAATATTCTTTTTTTCAAATCCATATAGTATCAACCCTACACCGGTGGCATATATTGGATCAAGAATTATATCAGTAAGACCACCAATCTTTTTGGGAATACCGATCTTAACTGGTAGATTAAAAATTTCTTCAGCGAACCGATCAAGACCTCCAAGTCTCGCTGTGCCACCGGTTATAACGACACCTGCGCCAAGGACATCTGCATATCCACTCTTTTTTATCTCACGATTTGCAATCATCAAAATTTCTTCTACCCTTGGACTAACGATATTATACAATGCCTCCTTGGTTATTACTCTATCTTCCCGTCCACCGATCCCGGGAACCTTTATCTCTTCCTGTTTTTCTTCTTCTTTCAGGGTTAATGTTGCATACTTTTTCTTTATTGCCTCAGCCTGATTGTGTGGCGTCCTTATGCCAATTGCTATATCATTTGTGATATATTCACCACCCAGAGGAATCACCTGTGAATAACGAATTGAACCATCATAAAATATCGCCAGATCAGTTGTTCCACCCCCGATATCAAGTAGACATACACCCAGATCGAGTTCATCGGGCTGCAAAACAGCATATGAGGATGCCAGCGGTTGTAGCACAAGATCTTTCACCTTCAAGCCCGCACGATGGATTGCAGTATAAATATTCTGAGCCGAAGCAATCGCTGCAGTTACAATATGAACCTCTGCCTCAAGTTTTACACCGCTCATTCCGATAGGATCCTTTATTCCTCTTTCGTTATCCACAATATATTCAATGGGAATTGCGTGAATGATTTCACGGTCCATCGGCAGAATTATTGCCTTTGCCTGCTCAATGACCCGTTCAATATCACGCTTGGTGATTATTCCCCCAGTTCTTGATGTGGCAATCATTGCATGTGCATTAATACTCTCAATATGGGAACCTGAGATACCAGCATAACAGGAATCAACCCTTACACCCGCCATTTTTGATGCCTCTTCAATTGCTTTTTTAATTGATGCGATCGCCTTTTCTAAGTTAACAATAACCCCTCTTTTCATACCATAGGAAGGCGTTGAACCAACACCCACTATCTTCAATTCATTATCTTCAAGTTCAGCAATGATTGCCGCAACCTTAGTTGTTCCAAGATCTACTCCTACGATTCTATCTTTTTTTGCCATGCACACCTCCCGGGGTGCTCAATGACCAGATTTTTTTATCTATTAAAAATATAATAAAAAACATCTTACCTCACTATTATTTGTCTTCTAAAGCGCATATCTACAACTGTATAATTAGAAATGGTATCAAGTCTCAGGAGATTTATTAGTTGCCTTTTCTTATTCAAATCATTCAATCCCAGGATAAATTTTTTACCATTAAATTCAATAATACCTTCTGTCTCAGAAACTATATGTGCCTCAGGAATGACCTCATTCAGAGTTATAAATTTTTCTCTTTTCTTCACCTGCGAGAATAAAATAAATTGCATTATGAAGAAAATAAGTAAACACGCTATTACTATTACAATCACATATTTAATCATTTTAAAACCCTCACCTCCGGTTCAAGTTCAACCCCTTTTATTTCTTTTACTCGCTTTTTCACAATTTTAACAAGGGTTAAAACATCTTCAGCCTTTGCCCCGCCCAGATTGATAATAAAATTAGCATGTTTTTTGCTGATCACCGCATCCCCAACCCGTAAACCTTTTAAACCACATTCCTCTATTAACTTACCTGCGCTCAAGGGCTTTGGATTTTTAAAAAATGAACCGGCGGAAAATCCTTTCGGTTGTTTTTGCCAGCGCATTTTCAAAAATTCTTCAATCTTTCTTTTGATTATCTTTCTCTCACCCTTGTTCAATTTGAATTCTACTTCAACAATAATAGAGTCATCCGGGATACTGGAATAACGATAGTCAAATTTAATTTTATCGCGAGATATTTTTTTAACTCGTGCTTTTGTGTCAAGTATGGTTACCTGTTTGAGAATCTCTGAAATCGACTTTCCAAATGCACCTGCATTACCTTTTACTGCACCACCGATTGAACCTGGAATACCTGCAAGAAATTCCATACCACTGTATCCTGATTCAGCTGCTTTATTTATAAAGTCTTTTATAAGTGCACCTCCTCCACATAAAAATATATTTTTTGTCCTATCTATTTTTCTGAATTCACCCATAAGTTTGATAACAACACCATTAAAACCTTTGTCCGAAAATAATATATTCGTCCCTTCACCAATGACCATAAATTTTAATCGTCTTCTATTGATCAAATCTATTGTCTTTAGCAATGCCTCCATATTATAAATCTTGATCAAATAACGGGCATTACCGCCAATTCGTAAAGAAGAATATTTTTTAAGTGGTTCATTTTCAAAAACCTTTATTCCTTTTATTTCTTTAAAAAGATTCTTCATTCCAATTCCTTTAACAACAAAGGTATAATACGATTAATATCACCGGCACCCTGAATAATAATGATATCACCAGGCTGTGCTGTCTGTTTTAAATGTTTTACAATACCACCAAAGGAATCAATAAAATGAACATTTTCCTGTTCCTTGGCTATTCTCCGTGCAAGGGCTTCGCCATTAATTCCTGGAATTGGTATCTCATGGGCAGAATATATTTCTGTCACGATTACGATATTTGCAAATATAAATGCCCTGCTGAACTGATCAAAGAGATAATATGTTCTTGTATAACGATGGGGCTGGAATACGGATATTATTCTTTTATCAGGAAAATATTCTTTCAAAGTCTGGAGTGTTACACTAATTTCAGTAGGGTGATGTCCATAATCCTCAAATATCATAATTTGATTAACAGTTCCGCGAAGTTCAATTCTCCTGTGCACGCCTTTGAATTTTTTCAGGGCATCTTTAATTTTTACAATTTTAATCCCCAGTTCCAGGCCCACTCCTATAGAGGCAAGGCTATTCACAACATTATGCCTGCCCGGAACATTTATTTCAAAACTTCCAAGAAACTTATTATTCCAGGAAACCTTAAAACTCGTACCAAAATTAATTCTTTTAAGGTCATATGCGCGTAAATGGGCAATCTTATTTAATCCATACAAAATGACCCTTCTTTTTATGCGCTCCCTGATATTTAAATTGCTCGGTGAATCAGCACATAGAAATACACAACCCCAGAATGGAACGTGATTGGCGAAATATACAAAATTTTCTTCAATCTCTCTCAGGTCTTTGTAATATTCTAAGTGCTCCGATTCAATATTAGTTATAACTGCATATGCAGGCATAAGACGTAAAAAAGATTTATCTGATTCATCTGCCTCACACACCAGGTAATCACCCTGTCCATACCTTGCCTGACTCTTTCCTTTTACAATACCACCGATGATCATTGTTGGTCTTAACCCTGCCTTTTCTAAGACTTCACCCACCATAGACGAAGTCGTTGTCTTACCATGGGTTCCAGAAATACAGATTGAATTTTTAATCCTTGTCAATTCGGCAAGAAGTTCGCTCCTGTGTATAACAGGGATATCCAATCTCCTCGCCTCAATGATTTCACAATTATCATCTTTTATCGCAGTTGAATAAACAACAACATCTGACCCTTTTATATTTTCTTCTTTATGCCCCAATTTTACCTTTATACCCGATTTTTTCAGTTGACTCGTTACCGGCGAACGTTTGATATCAGAACCCGATATTCTAAACCCGAGATTACGACAGATCAGTGCCAGACCGCTCATACCGATACCACCTATTCCGATAAAATGAATATGGCTCGTCCTTCCTAAAATCTTTTTCATCTCAGCTCCTTGATAACAGCATTCACAATGACCTTCTCGGCATCAAACATTATCTCATTTTCTTCCAATTTCTTGGTTCTGTCTGCACGCAGCAAATCCATCACCAATTCATAGAGTATTTTTTCATTTAAATCTTTCTCAAGAATCATTTTGACATTTGGCATTTTCGTAAAAAATTGTGCATTGTAATATTGATGGTCATCAACTGCATATGGAAAAGGAACAAAAATCACCGATTTTTTCATTGTTAGAAGTTCATAACCACTTAGGGCACCAGCACGAGATATCACGACATCTGCCCGGGCAATGAGATTCCAGGGTTCTGTGGTAAAAGAAATAACCTCGGTCCTGAAATCTTTTTCTTTATTTACCCATTCAAAGTCTCTTCTGCCACTGATTATAATTATTCTGAAATCCTGAGGTAATATCCGTTGAAATTTTATTGCAATTTCATTCAACCTTCTTGCACCCTGACTACCACCCATAAAGAGTATTGTCTTTTTATCAGAAGAATTTTCTTTCTGGATAAATCTCTTGAATTCCTGTCTTACCGGAATACCGGTAAGCACAATATTTCCCTTCAGTTTTATAGCATTTGGCAATCCCAGGAATACTTTCTTCGCAAATCTTGCAAACATTCTTGTTGTCCTCCCTGGTATACAATTCGGTTCAAATAGGAAAAAAGACCGGCGATTGATCATACAGGACAAAATCAAAGGTAATGAACCGAATCCACCAAATGAAATACCAGCGCATTTTTTTGTTATCTTGTTCAATGCAAGCACAGATTCAAAAGCCTTCCACAGGGCAATTATTTTATTCAATATTGATTTTCCATAATATGGCTTGGGTGAAATATAAAAAGTTTTCAGCCCATATTTCTTTGCCATTTCTTCTTCCGGGAATCCCCTGCGCACTAAAAATATTGTTTCTATATTAATTTTCGTAAATTCTTCCGCCACAACGAGTGCCGGAAAATAGTGCCCACCAGTTCCAATCCCGGATATAATTATAAGAAATTTACCCATTCTTCTCTACCTCATCCTTGATATCTGTAAAATCAATCCCATTGAAAAAAGATTCGCACAAAGTGACCATCCACCATAAGAAATAAAAGGGAGCGGGATACCTGTCGGCGGCAGTAAACCAATACTCACTCCGACATGGACTAAAAAGATTATAAATATTGTAGTATTCAAGCCCATAACAACGAGTCTTGCGAATTCATCATTTACAGCCTGGGCAATCGAGAGTCCTCTTAAAAATATCTCCCAGTAAAGCAGAAATATGATTAGTGTGCCAATAAAACCCAATTCTTCAGCAATATGGGCAAAGATAAAATCGTTGTGAATGCGGGGCAGAAATAAAAATTTTTGTATTCCAGCACCGATACCCCTTCCCAGCGGACCGCCGCCACCAATGGCAAGTAAAGATTGTTGAACCTGATATGTAGGATGTGATATAAAACTGAATAATCTTACTCGGACATGGGGAAATGCAAATACCGCGATTACAAAAAGAACGATTCCTATCAAAAAGATTGGTGTTAAAACTCTGAGCTTTGCCTCACTATAAATCAACATACTTATTAGTGCTACAAATGTAATGATTGCAACCGAAATTGATGGCTGAACTGCAACCAGGATTATGAGTAGCAAAGGAAGAAAGGTAGCAACCAAAATCCCTTTTTTAGTGCTTGCGGTGTCAGGATGATTCGCAAAAAAGTTGGCAAGGAATAAGACAAGCCAGACCCGGACAAATTCAGAAATCTGGATGCCAAATGATGAAATCAAAATACTACGTTTCGCTCCATACTGCATTTTTCCTGCAATGAGCGTAAATATTAGAACAAAAAGGATGAAAAAGAAGGCAGGCAATATCAGTTTTCTCAATTTTTCGTAAGGGATGAACAATCCAGCGAAGAAAAATAATGTTGCGATAAAGAGTCTTTTTATATGACCGATTAGATAATAAAGTGAATTTTCGCCTTCACGGAGTGCCTGATAATAAGAAGAAGAAAATACAAAAACAGAACCCAGTAGCAGTAAGATTGCAAGGGTAATTAAAAGTATGTGATCAATGTTTGAGGACGCCATTTTTAAATGCCTCTCCTCTTTCCTGAAAATCTCTAAAATGACCAAAAGATGCAAATCCAGGATTCAAAATTATAATGTCACCTTCACGGGCAAATTTTCTTGCACAGGCTATTGCCTCGTCCATATCCTTGGCAATTACATAATTTTTATATTGTCTATTATCAAAAAATTCGGCAATTTCCTTTGCATTTTCACCGAGGATAACAACCGCCTTGGCTTTTTCAACTAATAATTTTAAATAATCTTCACAGCGATCTCCTTTCGCCCTTCCTCCGACAATGACTATCTTATTCCCTGAAACTGCCTGGAATGAAGCAATTGCTGATGCCTCATTTGTGCTCATAGAATTATTGATATAACGAATACCATTTATCATACCCAAATCTTCAAGCCGATGCGGTAAAGGTTTAAAATTTTTAATCCCGGTTCTTATATCTTCATTGGAAATGTTCAATATCCTGGCGGCAGCAATTGCAGCAAGGACATTCATCCGATTATGTATACCAAAAAGTTTAATTTCATCAGTATGGATTATTTCGTCATCCTGGAAATGTAGCATACCGTTCAACCAAGCCCCATTATAACAGCGCATTCCAAAAAATACACTGCGGGCATTTATTTCTTTTTCCATTGAACGAATTTTTTCATCATCATAATTTAGTATTGCAAAATCTTCACCGGTCTGATTCATAAAAATCCGTTTTTTAGCATTAATATATTCGTTTAAATCCTGGTGCCAGTTCAAATGGTCAACCGTGATATTTGTCAAAATAGCAACCCTGGGACGGAATTTTTTTATCCGCATCAACTGGAAAGAAGACATTTCAATGATATAATAATCATAAGGTTTTTCAAATAATGCTGAGGAAAAAGGCATCCCCGGTGCGATATTTCCACCGAGGAAATTTTTAATTCCCGCTTTGTTAAGAATTGCACTTATCAATGCTGCAGTTGTGCTCTTACCATTTGTACCGGTAACAGCAATAACCCTGGGATCACAAAGATTATTGTAAGTAAATTCGGTTTCATCTATAATATCTAATCCTCTTGCTCTTAAATTCTTAAGGATTGGTTTAGAATCAGGGAAACCGGGTGAACAGATAATGACGTCGTAATGAATCTCCTCATATTCCTTTATTCTGCCACTATCAATAAGCATTTTAGATTCTTTGCTTAAGTTATTTAAATTCTCTTCATATAGATAGATATCATAACCTCTTTCGATAAGATATCGTGCCACATTAAGATTGGCCCGGCCAAGTCCTAAAAGTAATACCTTCATCTTATCTTCAATGTAGAGAGGGCAATCATCAAAAAGATTATGCCAACGATCCAGAAGCGGACAACAATCTTTGGTTCAGCAAGTCCCTTTAATTCGTAATGGTGATGGAGTGGTGCCATCAAAAACAATCTTTTTCCTTTGGTCCTGCGAAAGTAAATAATCTGAAGTAATACAGAGATAACCTCAACAACAAAAACACCACCAATAAAAACAAGTAGAAACTCCTGTTTTATCAAGATTGCAACTACCCCTAATATTGCACCCAGGCTCAATGAACCGGTGTCACCCATAAAAATCTGTGCCGGATATGCATTGAACCACAGAAAACCAAGTCCAGCACCAACAAGTGCAGCACAGAACACTGCTGCTTCTCCACCATTTTTGATAAAAATTATATTAAGATAATTACTTATTCCGATATGACCACTTGCATAGGATAAAGCTGTATAGGCAACCGCACTGATGCCCAAAAGTCCGATTGCTAACCCATCAAGTCCATCTGTTAGATTCACACCGTTAGAAGTTCCGACCGTAACCAGGGCAACAAACAATGGATAGAATATCCCGAAATTTACTACATAATTCTTTAAGAACAAAAGATTCGTCTTTGTTGCATATCCTGCAGGGCCATAAAAGTATAAATATATACCGAGTGCGAGACCGAAGATAACCTGGAATAAAAGTTTTGTCTTTATAGATAGTCCCCTTGGCTTATTTTTAAAGATTTTAATATAATCATCTACAAACCCGAGGATGCCAAACCAGATTGTAGCAATGATCAAAATTATAATATTAGGATTGGTCAAATCCGCAAATAGAATCACCGATATGAGGAGTGCAATAAGAATGAGCAAACCACCCATTGAGGGAGTTCCTTCTTTTACCTTATGATGTTTAGGAACCTCTTCTCTTATTCTCTGAGTAATTGATTTATTCCTTAAATAATTTGTGAAAAAATTTCCAATCAGAAGCACGACCAATATTGCAAAAACTGCTGCATAAGCAGCACGGAATGTAATGTAACCAAACAATCTAAATGGACCAAAGATTTCTTTTAGTGGATACAAAAGTAAGTAAAGCATATTTATAATCTCCTCAATATTTTTTTAAGAATTTCTTCAAACTTCATTGCCCTTGATGCTTTAACAAGAATTACTTCCTCGCCTTTCAAATTTCTGAACAGATAAGTAACGAGTTTATCTCTGTCATCAAAATGTGTTCCGCCATAGGCTTCTGCCTGCGGACCAAAAGTTAGAAGGATATCACTATTTTCCCTTGCATAAATACCAATCTCATTATGATATTTTTCTGACTCAGCTCCCAGTTCCAGCATATCACCAAGTATTAATATCTTTCTTCGTTTTAAATGGCTTATAAAATCTATTGCTGATTTCATAGAAGCTGGATTGGCATTATAGGTATCATTTATTATGAGCAAACCATTAACTCTTATCGGCTCCATTCTCCCTTTTTCAGGTTCTATCATTTTTATTGCCTTTTTTTGCCCTTCTATATCAACCACTAATTTTTCTGTAACTTTAAGCGCGATAAAACAATTATATACATTATTCAATCCAAGAAGGGGTGTGAAATATTCGATGTCTTTATAGATAAATGAAGAACCCGACTCGGTTATTTGAATATCCTTTATTTCATCAAAGGAAAATCTCAAAACATTATTTTTTTGAATTCCATCCACACCCGGTCCAACAAAACCCATTCCACTGGCAGGAAGGGACTCAATCAATGTCAGTTTCTCTTTTCTGATACCCTCAATCGATCCAAGTCCTTTAAGATGGCCCGGACCGACATTCGTGATTATACCAATAACAGGATGGGCTATTTCACATAATCTTTTTATCTCTCCTGGATTACTCGTCCCCATTTCAAGGACCAAATAGTCTTCTCTGCCGGAGATCTCAAAAAGCATCAAGGGAAGACCAATAAGGGAATTGTAACTCTTCTTTGTCCACAACACCCTGAATTTTGTAGATAATATACTGGCGATCAGATTTTTTACTGTAGTTTTTCCATTTGTCCCGGTGATACCAATGATTGGCAGGTTGAAATTATTACGGTAATGACGCGCAAGTTCACCCAATGCGAAAAGTGTATCATTAACTAAAATTTCATTTGAAACACCGGTTTTATTTTGCACCACAACGCCCACCGCACCTTTTCTCACCGCATCAACGGTGTAATTATGACCATCGGTATTCTCCCCTTTCAGAGCAAAAAATAGCTCCCCAGGTTTGATTGTCCGTGAATCAATGTTCACACCCCTGATTAACTCATTTTTAATATCCTTAGAAAAACCCTTCATAATCCTGATCGCCTTATTAAGCATTATCTCATAAAACATAATCTTATATACCTAAAATATTCTTAACTACTTTGACATCATCAAAGGGAATGATTTTATCATTAATGATCTGATATTCTTCATGACCTTTACCCGCAATAACCAGTATATCATCTGAATTTTTTATCTTTAACCCGTGGGCAATCGCCTCTTCCCGGTCAGGAATAATTATGAAATTATTGTTCTTTATTCCTGCTACGATATCCTTGATAATGTCTTCGGGATTTTCAGTTCGTGGGTTATCCGAAGTGAGAATAACAAAATCTGCATTTTCGCTTGCAATCCTGCCCATCTCCGGACGTTTCTTCTGATCCCTGTCTCCCCCGCATCCAAAAATTATTATCAGTCTTTTAGATGTATATTTGCGCAGAGATTTTAATAGATTGCCAATGGCACCGGGTGTGTGGGCAAAATCAACAAAGATGTTGTCATAGACACATTCCATTCTTCCCCTTACACCCTCAAGTGATTCTATGCCATTTTTGATTGTATCAAAATCAAGTCCGAGTGCTACACCGGTTGCAAAACTTGCTAAAATATTATAACCATTAAATGTTCCTATCAATTTTGAATTGATTTCATACTTTTTCTCTCTATAAAAAATATCCATCTTCAAACCAAGAAGGGAATCATCTCTGATCTCCCCCGTTATCGTTGCAGTTTTATCGAAACCGTAGTTTAAAGTATTTTCTATTTTCAATCTTTTTATATCTTCAGCAACCGGATCATCCTGATTGTAAATTGCATATCCATTAGATTCTAAGAGATCAAAAAGATGGAGTTTTGCGTTTTTATAATCATCAATTGTTTTATGAAAATCAAGATGGTCCTGAGAAAGATTGGTAAATATTGCGATATGAAATCTTAATTCTTCAACCCTTTTCAATGCTAAGGCATGGGATGAAACTTCCATTACCACACTCTTTGCACCATCTTTTTGGAAACCATCAATTAATTTGAATATCTCAAGACTTTCTGGTGTTGTTCTATCTGCTTTTATTCTATTTTTTCCGATGTAATAAATCGTGCCTATTAAACCTGGCTCAAATCCCGCCCTTTTTAATATCGAATGTATTAGAAATGTCGTTGTGGTTTTTCCATTCGTGCCGGTTATACCAATGATTTTTAAAGTTGAGAAATCACCGTAAAAATTTTTTGCAATCCTGCCCATAGATCTTCTTGTATCATCAAAGACAATCTGAGGCAGTGGACTATCAACCTTTTCCTGGGTGGCAAGTGCAACCGCACCGAGTTCTTCTACCTGTTTTATGAATTTATGACCATCAAATTTATTACCCCTGAGCGCAATAAAGAGGGTTCCCGGTTTAACCCGCCGTGAATCAAACTCAAGTGATTCAATGCGGATATCTTTAAAATTATATATCCGACAGTTTAAACCAGAAACAAGTTCACTTAATCGCATATTGTAAATTCCTTGCCTGGCAAATACTCTGGGCAACTTTTTTAAATAATGGAGCAACTACATTACCAGCCCACATTCCTTTTTTTGGTTCATCAATGAGTAGGGCAACAAGATATTCTGGTTCCTCAGCAGGGAAGTATCCGATGAATGTTGTAATTATCACGGTATCAGAATATCTTCCGTCCAAAACCTTCTGGGCGGTACCGGTTTTTCCAGCAATTTTCATACCATCAATCTTTGCTTCTATTCCACTACCATCTTCAACAACGCTACATAATATATCGGTCACTCTCCGGGCAATCTCTTCACCTATTACACGCCGAACTTTTAGAGGCTTTGCCTGATAAGTTATTCGGTTTTTATTCATCACTTTCTGAACAATAAAGGGTTTATTTAATATACCTCCACTGGCAACTGCCTGGTATGCAAAAGCCAATTGTAAAAGGTTACAGGTTATTCCCTGACCAAAAAGTAATGTTGCAAATTCAATATTATTCAACTTCTTTTCTTTCATCAATCTGCCTCTTACCTCACCTGGAAATTCGATGCCGGTCATCTGGGTAAAACCAAAATCTTTAATTAGAAGCAAGAAATTTTCTTTATCGAGATTTTTTGAAAGTTCAGCCATTACAACATTACTTGAATGGGCAATTGCCTGGCGCAGAGTCAATGTTCCAAAATTTTTAGAATCATTAATAGTATGCCCGTCAATTTTTATTTTACCGCCATATGTATTAAATTTTTCATTTTCTTTTATCCCATTTTGCAGGGCATATACAAGTCCTAAGAGTTTAAATGTCGAACCCGGTTCAAATTCATCACAGATTACCAAATTTCTTTGTTTATTTTCTAAACAGATATTTACCATCGCCAGAATTTCTCCAGTTTTCGGATTAATTATCAAACCTGCTGCTCCCCGTGCATCCTCTTTTTTCATACACTCCAATAGATTTGCATACAGGATTGTCTGCATTTGTAGATCAATCGTAAGATATAAATCCTGACCTGGAATTGGTTCTTTTTCTGGATATTTATAATATGGGAATATATCTCCATTCGGTTCCTTTTGATAAACTACAAATCCGCTCTTGCCCGTGAGGACATTATCAAATAACAATTCCAGCCCTTCTAAGCCACGATTATCAATACTACATTTACCAATTAGACTACCAAATATTTCAGGCATATTGTATATTCGGTTCAAGTCATGGGTAAATCCAATGCTTGGGTCATTAAGTTTAAAATATTCATCCCGCTTTTTTATACTTGCCTTTCTTTCTATCCAGAAAAATTTATTCTTCTCAACCAGAGCTTTTATTTCATTTAATGGACGCTCAGAAATTTCTGCGATTCCACGGGCGAGTTTATTTTTATTTGGAGAATAAATTGGTGTGCAGAAGATAGAAAAACAGGGCTCTGAGAGTGCCAGTGGCAAACCATTGCGGTCATAGATATTTCCCCTTGTCCCGCAAAATACTATCTTCTTTTGGTGCTCACGTCTGGAAAGATCCTGATAGTGTCTAAATCTAATACACTGGATAAAGAAAATATATCCAAAGAAAATAAACGAAACGATAAAGAGTAGTGCATTAAAAATTTTTATCTTTCTCATTTTATCACGCCGAGGATATCATCTTTTGCAGGAAATATAAAATCATGCTTTTTTGCTTCGGTTTCAATCCGGGCAAGATTGGAAAGAGAAGCAACCTTAGCCATTAGATTGGCTTTCTCATTTTTTAATTCCTGAACCTGATTTTTCAGATTCTCCTTTCTTATATTGAATTTAACCAATTCACTTTCAATGTAAACAAGTCCAAAAAGATATAATATCACAAGCAGAAAGATTAGCAGGAACCGCATTTTTCAACCACCCTCATTCGGGCACTTCTTGCGGCAGGATTTTTACGAATTTCCTCAAATTGAGGTCTTATTACTTTTTTGTTCAGTCGCCTTAAGAGTTTTTTCTTTTCAAAATCCCGAAACACATTCTTCACAATCCGGTCTTCACCTGAATGGTAAGAAATAACGATCATTCTTCTTCCGGGAAAAAGAAGGTGCACCGCCTTTATCAGTCCTTCCTTTAAATTCTTTAATTCTTCATTTGTCCAGATACGAAATGCCTGGAATACTCGATGCAGATTTTTCTTCAAAAATCTGCCTGAAAATTTTGTTTCTACCAGTTTGCGCAAATCCATTGTTGTATGCAGTTTATGGCGATTCTCAAATATAACGCCAGCAAGAGTTCGGGCATTTGGCACATCTCCATAATTTTTTAAAACACTAAATATCTCCTCTTTATTGGCGGCACGCAATTTTCTATATAATGGCACTGATTCTGGAGACATCTGCATTAATAATTTTCCATTAAGATTAAAACTGAAACCCCTTTCTGGTGTAGTAAGTTGATGAAAAGATGCACCAAGGTCAAAAAGTATTCCATCAAGACCTCTGATATTCAACTCATTTATAATTCTATCTAAATGCGCAAAATTTCCTTCGTAAAGAATAACCCTTTCTTTAAAACTGCCCAATTTTGCCCGGACAAAATCCAGTGCCTCTGGGTCCTGGTCAATTCCGATGAAACGAGTATTGTGTGTTTTTTCAAGCATCATAAAGAGATGTCCACCGCCGCCAACAGTGCAATCACAATAGATACCATCTTCTCTTAGTTCCATCCAGGAAATAACCTCATTAACAAGAACCGGCTCGTGGAATTTATCCACATCAATAATTACTGGAAACTCTTTAGTGCTGCACGACGTGATGGATAGATTTCAAACGGATAGAATCCGTAGAGTCTGAGAATATTATAGAGATAAGGCGAAACATTGACGAGTTTAATATCGCCACCATACTCCTTAAATTTCTTCTGGAATTCAATCAGATCACCAACGATCTTGTAGTTTATGTGTGTTACCCGTGAAAGATCGATAATAACATTAAATTCTCCTGATTCAATCATACCCTTTAATTTCTCTGCCATTGTCTCAAACTCCCCTTCGTTGATCTCACCGCTGGGGAGAAAGAATGAGACCTTTTTATTTTTTATTGCTTCAACGATTTGGACCTTCATCATACCTCCTTATTTTTTCAATGGTCTCTGCATCTTCAATATAATTTTTATCTATTTGTTCTTTAATCTTTTGATAATTTTCCGGTGACCAAAGACTGAAATAATCAATTTCACCGACAACTATCACATCTTTCGTTATTCCAGAATATTCTAAGAGAAAATCAGGAATCAAAATCCTGCCCTGGGCATCAAGATGGTCTTCTTTAATGCCGAAAGTAAAGTGACGGCGATATCTTCGTGCCTGGACCTTATCCATTGACAATGATAACAATTCTTTATCCTCAAACTCCTGCCAGGTCTTTAATGCGTAAACAGCGATCTCATTGTCATAACCAGGTGTCATTACCACCTTACCTTCAGATTCAGAAGTTAAAACAATTCTAAACTGGCTCGGAATAGCAAGCCGCTTCCGGTCATCAATTATATGCTTAAAAAATCCCCTGAACCTAATATTTCCCATTTTTCCCCATTTCACCCCATTTTACATATTATTTGCAATTTGTCAAGGGGGAAGATGCACTATAAAAAGTCTAAAACTTACGAAATTTCAGGAGTTTTTAAATGGAATTATGTGACTCTTGAATTTTTTAGTATTTACTATCAAAAATTGATAGAGGAGGACGATAATTAGTTATAGTGTGTATTTAAATTAAAGTGTTAATAAAAAATTTCTACATATGTCCGGGATTCAATCTCCTCAATATAACTGCTATATAAATTCTGTAACTCCTGCCAGTATAGATACTGATATATCTGTTCTCTCATTTCATCAAAGGTCATTATTTTTTCAGGAATCTTTTCCCGCGCATAAAGCAGGTGATAGCCATCAGGTGTCAATATCGGTTCACTCACATCACCGGTTTCAAGATTTTTAATAATCTCATCATAGGGTGGTGTGAATTGTTTTATAAAGAATTCCCCTAAATCTGTTTCAGGAACTACTGAATAAATTTTGCCGAGGCTATCAAAATCTGCACCCTGTTTGACAAGATTCTTTATCTTCTCAGCAAGTTTTTCGCATCTCAATGTATCCGACCTTGTGGGCAAAACCCTTATCAATATCTGCCTTGCAAGAACCCAATCACTCCCTTTATTTAAAACCTCTACAATGTGGTATCCAAATCGGGTTGGGAATGGCTGCGATACTACACCGGGTTTAAGGGTAAAAATCACTCTTTCAAATTCTTCAATCATCTCACCTTTCTTTATCCTTCCCAGCATTCCACCATTCTTTTTTGAATTTTCATCATCAGAAAATTCCCGGGCAACTGTAGCAAAATCAGCACCGTGCATTAATAATTGATAAATCTCAACCGCCCTTTCAAATCCTTTTTTCAATGAATCCTCACTCGGTCTTAATGGAAGCAAAATGTGTGCAAGTTTTATCCTGCCTGGAAGGATAGCGATAGAATCTTTATTTTCTTCGTAAAATTTTTTTACCGCAATGGGAGAAACCATAATCTTTGCTGCCAGTTTTTTCTGGACTATCTGTTGCATCAAGATTTCTGTTCTTATACTATCTTCGTAGTTCCTCTTCAATTCATCGATTGTAAAACCCTGTGATTCAAGTGCATTATAAAAATCTGCCTCCGAGGGAAACCTCTGTTTTACTAATTCCAGCCTTTCCTGGACGCGTTTCAAAACATCTTCTCTGGAGACCGAGATCGATTCTTTTTCTGCTTGCAAAAGTAAAAGTCTTCTCGAAATAAGTCCATTTATTACATTCGTTCTTATCTCTTCATAACTGGAAAAATTTTTTTGTATTACAGGGTCAGCAGACATAAATGATGCATATTCACTGACTTCGCTTTCTAAAATAATACCATCATCGACTACTGCGACGATTCTATCCGCCAGGGTTGAGAATACGAATAGTAGAAAGAGACTCATTTCTTCAAAAGTTCTAAATCAGTAGTCACCTTATAAACAGTTTTAAGGCTATCCAGAAAATTCTGGAAGAAATCTTGATATTTCTTTGAAATGAGATAGTTATAAATCTGGCCTTTTAACTCATCATTCAATTCAGGTTTTGCCAGTATCTTTTTCTTGTCCAGTAGTTTTACAATCAGATAGGTCCCCTGGATATAAGAAATCGGTTCAGAAACTTCATTTATTTTGAGATTGAAGATGACCTCTTCAGTTGCAAAATCTCCAATTCTTCCACGGGGTAGATACTCTGTAACAATCCTTGGGTTCTCAGGATTCTCCATCCTGGTAAGCGACCTCTCCTTTGCCAGTTTCATAAAATCTGCACCCGCTCTTATTTCATTGTATGTTACTATTGCTGATTCATAACTGGGGAGTACAATCTGGGCGAGTTTGACAGCATATGTGAATTCTTCCTGATGCGTGGTAAAATAGTTCAATATCTCTATTTCACTGACGGTTGTGTTACCGAATGAACGACGGATCAGAACCATTGCCATCAAATTTTTTGTATACTGGTCAATGAGCAATCTCACTGAATCTTCTTTATCAATCCCTCTTTTCTTGGCTTCAAGATAGAGTATTTGCTGATTTGCCCAGTTGTTCAAAATCTCGGTAATTGTTTCTTCAGGTAGATTTTTATACTCGGATTCTGGTATATATTTTTGAAATTCTTCAAGGGTAAGTGTGGAACCATCAACCCTGACAAGAACATTCTTTTCTTTTTTAGCACAGGAAATATTAACCGATATAATGCAAATCAGAAAAAATGTAAACAATGTTATCAATTTATTTCCTTTTTTTAAGAAGTTCATTTTTTCTCTCCCTTCAATAATTTTGCATAAACTTTTTGATTCAACAAAGGTTGATACTTCGCCCTCAGACTTGTAAATAAACTATCTCTTAACTGTCCTGTTCTTTCATCACGCAGTTTAGCAAAAATCAAATTATAAACATCATTCAACTTTTTCCCTGGATAATCTGCTTTATGCTGATTGAAATATTCAATTACACTCTGTGAATCAACATTAACTTTATCAAAGACATTGTCGGAATAATATTTTTGATAAATGAGAAAATTGAGTGCCTTTTTTAATTCGCGCTGAATTTTAGGGCTTCTTTCTGCCTTTTCTTTTACCGCCAAATCATAAACAAGGTCAGGAACGAGTTCTGAATTAATTAAATATTGGGGGTCAAGGTCAGGTGCCCTTTTTAAATGCACCTGCACTGCATTGATAACTGTCTTAACCCTCACAAAATTTGTATCATATTTCTTCACTACCCAGGTATTCAATTCCTCCTCAGTCAGCGTGGACTCTGGTTTTAATAACAAATCAATACCTGCTTGATTGTATTCTATCTTTGCATCCTTAATCAACTTATCAACAAATTCTTCGCCTTTCTTCATCACTTTTTCACGCCACAGATTGTTATATATATTCTCTCTCACCTCTTCATATTTCGGGGTGGTGAGTCGTTTCCGTTCTTTAACTTTTAAAAAATATATATAGTCACCGAGGCTTATCGGACCAGCAACACTGCCTTGTTTTGTCTTCTTTAGAACCTTGAGCACCTCAGACGGTATCGAATATTCAGAGTTCATTCCGATGTCACCGCCTGGAGTGATTGTATCAAGTGAATATACGAGTAAGGATTCAAAAGGCACTCCCTTTTTTAACTCTTTCTTTATAAACTGTGCAAGGGAATCATTATCAACAACAATCTCAGCAAGGTGATATTGACTTGTTAATTGATCATACAATCTTCTAATTTCGCTCTCTTTTACCTTTATTTTATCAACGATTTTTGACTGATAATAAGCACGGATTATTACATCCCTTCTATTTGACTCCATTGAAACCTTGACCACCGGGTCATCAGCATAGCCATTCATTTTTGCTTCTATGATTGCCATCTGCTGATTTATAAAATCATCTATCACCTTTGCCCTGCGCAATGAATCATCATTGGATGTAAACTGATAGAAATCATTAAAATCCTTTAATGTAAATTTTTCATTGCCCAGGGTTACAAGGAATTCATCACTTGAGCAGACCATAATAAAAAAAATAATCGGCGCAATCCATATTATTCTTCGCATTTTACCTCCATCAAGTTATTATACGCAAAAATAGTCTCAAGTCAAGTAAAACAAAAAACCGGGTCAGGAAGATATTCACTGACCCGGCTAACCCTATAAGTATTCCCTTATTTTACCAGAATCACCTTCTGAACCACCGACTTAGCACCAGTCTCAAGATGGACAAAATATACACCATTCGGCAATCTCGTAAGATCTATACTCAAAACACCATCTCCACTCAATTTATCCCAACAACGCTCCTCAACCTTACGACCCACCACATCATAAACCATAACCCCAAGACCACCACTAAAATCACTATACGCAAGACTCAACCTACCACCCGAAACCACAGGATATATACTAACCTTAGAACTAACCAAACCACCCTCTGCCTCTTTCACACCAGGAAAATTCCAATACCGATTATACGCAGTATCCGCATTCGCCTGCAAATCCGAAAGATTCGTCCCACCTAATATCGCAAACGCCGCAACCGCTGACTGCCCAGGCGCAAGCGTAAACGGACCCGCGGAATTACAAGTAGAATAATCATTCGCACTACCCGACGGACTCTGTATCGTCCCATCCATAAACTGAATCTGAATATTGTCCGGCAAACCATTGTAAGGCCAAACATAAGTCTGATTGTTGATAATCGCTAAATTCTTCGCCGGCACCGTCCGAGGCGGATCAAGTATCTCAACACCCACATAAGGATAAGAACTGTTATAATACATATAAGTCAAATTCCGCGCCGTCTCTGAATTACCATTATTGCTCGTATAAGAAGAACTAATATCCCAATCCATAAATATTGCGGCATAAAGATTACTTATCGTCGTGCTACCAGCATTCCTCAATACAAACTTCATAATCACAAAATCATTCGCCGTCGCATCATCCCAAGCCCAGGAATACTGCTCACAAACCAAACCCTTAGCCGATGGATGTCCAGAATCATCATACCGCGCCGTCGCATACTCATCAAAATTATTCGGACCAGGCTCAAGCATCCGACACTTACCATCCGGCGTAGTCGTCGTATTCCAATCCTGATCATCACCAGACGCACTCTCATAATAACGATCCACTACATAACTCGAACTATTACCCACCGCAAAACCACCATAAAATAAATGATTGGAACCACTCGCTGGATACTTGAAACCAACACCACCAGTCTGACCCGAACTCATAAATCCAAGCGCACCATAACGCGTAACCGTAAACTGACAATTACCACAATCATGCGTCACATAATCAAGACCCGGCGAACCTACCGTTAAACTGAAATTTCTGGTCCAAGAAGACTCAGCACAGACAATATATAGCTGGAAGTCAATCACACGACCATCTGGGCAGGATGGTGAAACTGAAAGCGTGAACGGGTCACCGCTATTATTTGCCGAATCACCTGCAGCAATTGTGCCATAGGTTGTGGTTGTATCAATTAAGGTGATATATGTGTCACTCGTCCTCAATTTTGCCGTGGTATTCGTTGCAGGAACCGCGCCAGTATTTCGGACATAACAGACAATACCTGCATTCTCCCCCGGATCAAGTTTACCATTACCATTATTGTCGTTGACAACTGCAGTGCGACTTAAAACCACATTTGGTCTATTAGATGTAGGAACATTCTGTAATGAGCGCCAGAGATTAATTCTACCCCAGCCATAATTATTATTCGGATATGGTGCACCCTGGGAAGGCTGGTCACAATAATTCCTGAATAGATCATACAAATCCTGAACCGTCAGATTTGGATTCTTCTGTAATAAGACCGCAGTTCCACCAGTTACATGGGGCGATGCCATTGAGGTTCCACTCATATTACCGTAACCACCAGTATTTAAGGAAGATCGGACATTCTCACCCGGTGCAGAAACATCAGGCTTTAATAGATTCCAGGTAGGATAATACCAGTACTGGGGATTGTTTATTGGATCTATGTTTGGCGAAGGACCACGAGAAGAAAAACTTGAAATATTATCCGAGCTATTTGTAGAACCAACACCTATTGTCGTTGGATAACTCGCTGGTGCACCAACCGTGCCAGCACCAGGACCATTATTACCATTAGAAAAGACCGGAAAGACACCAAGATTCTTCCAGTTCAAAACCTGGGTCCAGTAACCTGTAAATGAACCATTGGAATTACCCCAGGAATTACCAATCACCCTGATATCAACACCACTTTGCTTCAAATTTGCAAGATACTGCATACAGGCATCAATCCAGGATTGCATACCAGAACCACTCGAATTAAATGCCTTGGTCGGAATATACTTCGCACCATAGGCAACACCTATATCGTTTGTGAATGGACCAGGACCATCACCACCACAGATCGTTCCCATTGTATGCGTGCCATGACCATGGTCATCATAAGGTGATGACTGACCATTCACACCATCATGCCAGTATGGAGAAAGCCATTTTCCCGTGAGTGCCTCGTGGCTTGTATAAACTCCAGTATCAATATGTCCGATGATTATACCCTGGCCATTGAATCCAGCAGCCCAGCAGGACTCTGCCTTTATTTTTGAAATATTCCATTCTACTGCCCTTGGATTATTATCCTCTCCTTCAAAAACCGCATCTAACTGGATTACTGCATCATGGGAGATATACCAGATATCCCCACGCTTAGCCAGTTCTTCAATGACATCTTTTGTCGCCTTTAAATGAAAACCATTGAAGATCCAGAATTGTCTGACCACCTCTGCCTTGTCCTTGGGCAATGAATTGAGATAATTCACTACATCTGCCTGTGAATTCATCGCCACAGTCTCAAAGACATTACACTTCTCCTGTGGTGTCATTCCTTCAATTGCATCATAGGGATATTCTGTATTCATATAGACAATAACAAAGACCTTCTCCTGCAGTGGTGTATTCTGTAATATCTCAACGAGTTCCGGAGTCATCTTGCCCGGAATCGGTGGCAATAATGCCAGCACTAATAATGAGACCAAACCTATCATAATATACCTCCTTCTCTTTTGATCCCCATTAATTATAATTTTTTGTGTGGCTTATTTATCCACACATTTGCGTTTCTATTTTTTATTTATCACCCCCTTTCGTTTCTCTATAATATTTATACTATTTATTATAATTAAAAATCCAATCAAGTCAATATTATAGATAAAAAGCCGGGTCAGGAAGATATTCACTGACCCGGCTAACCCTATAAGTATTCCCTTATTTTACCAGAATCACCTTCTGAACCACCGACTTAGCACCAGTCTCAAGATGGACAAAATATACACCATTCGGCAATCTCGTAAGATCTATACTCAAAACACCATCTCCACTCAATTTATCCCAACAACGCTCCTCAACCTTACGACCCACCACATCATAAACCATAACCCCAAGACCACCACTAAAATCACTATACGCAAGACTCAACCTACCACCCGAAACCACAGGATATATACTAACCTTAGAACTAACCAAACCACCCTCTGCCTCTTTCACACCAGGAAAATTCCAATACCGATTATACGCAGTATCCGCATTCGCCTGCAAATCCGAAAGATTCGTCCCACCTAATATCGCAAACGCCGCAACCGCTGACTGCCCAGGCGCAAGCGTAAACGGACCCGCGGAATTACAAGTAGAATAATCATTCGCACTACCCGACGGACTCTGTATCGTCCCATCCATAAACTGAATCTGAATATTGTCCGGCAAACCATTGTAAGGCCAAACATAAGTCTGATTGTTGATAATCGCTAAATTCTTCGCCGGCACCGTCCGAGGCGGATCAAGTATCTCAACACCCACATAAGGATAAGAACTGTTATAATACATATAAGTCAAATTCCGCGCCGTCTCTGAATTACCATTATTGCTCGTATAAGAAGAACTAATATCCCAATCCATAAATATTGCGGCATAAAGATTACTTATCGTCGTGCTACCAGCATTCCTCAATACAAACTTCATAATCACAAAATCATTCGCCGTCGCATCATCCCAAGCCCAGGAATACTGCTCACAAACCAAACCCTTAGCCGATGGATGTCCAGAATCATCATACCGCGCCGTCGCATACTCATCAAAATTATTCGGACCAGGCTCAAGCATCCGACACTTACCATCCGGCGTAGTCGTCGTATTCCAATCCTGATCATCACCAGACGCACTCTCATAATAACGATCCACTACATAACTCGAACTATTACCCACCGCAAAACCACCATAAAATAAATGATTGGAACCACTCGCTGGATACTTGAAACCAACACCACCAGTCTGACCCGAACTCATAAATCCAAGCGCACCATAACGCGTAACCGTAAACTGACAATTACCACAATCATGCGTCACATAATCAAGACCCGGCGAACCAACGACAAGAGTAAAATTCTGGTCCCAGGAGTATCCACCATCAGCCGTAATATGGAGTGTAAAACCGATCTCTGTGCCATTAGGTGTGTTTGAAGCCGCAGTCAGCTTAAATGGATCACTGCTATTGGTTGCCTGACCACCAACCGGAATGTTACCAAAAGAAGAAGAAGAATCACTGATCGTTACATACTGACTATTCGTTGTTGCCCTTAAGACCGCCTGCACATTTGTAGCATTAACACTTCCGCCATTAGAGAGTGTTGTGATTAGTTCAGCATATTCACCCGGGTCCCATATACCATTATTATTCTGGTCATTTAATGTTTTATTTGTAATATAAATATAGGGTTGATTTGCTGGTGAAAGACGCACGCGCATTTCCGGGTCACCAAATAGGTTAAGTTCAACCCCGCAATAATGCCAGGGTTCAGCAGCAGTATTATCCCATATCAGGTTACGATAATGGTTCTTTGATGCCCCATGTAAAATTCCGATATTGAAAGTATCCTTGAGTAGAACCGCATAAAAACAGGTATCCATTTGCTCAGAAGGACCCATATTTGGTGGTGAACCCCAGCCATATCGCGAGTTCATTATGGTCGCAACACAACCATAGGCACCTGTGACAAGTACTTCAGCGAAACAATCATCATATTCATCAAAATCTCCTGAATAGCAGGCAATCGAATTCATAACCGTGGGCATTGTGTTGGTAAGGTATGAAATATCCGATGTTGTAAAGACAGGTGAACCGCTTTGCGTATATGTTCCATTCTGGTCACCATGGGCAGCAATATGCATTAAATTGTAATTTTGATTGAATGCATTCCTTGTTGCTGGTGCAACCTGATCCTCAAGTTTTGTAACTGTCCAGGCAGGAAATTTATTTCCAATTGCATTATTCACTAAACGTCCATGATAGTTATATTGAGAAAACAACAATACTGAAGGTAATAAGATTTTCTGAATATAACTTGCAGGTGGATTATAGATATATGTTGAATCCTTATTGAGAAAATTAGTAATTTCTGTAGCATTATCGACCGCTGGCCTGCCCACATAGATATCAAAATAACCATCAACACCATCACCGCTTGCTTCGCCATATTTGTGGTCTCCATCAGCATCCCAGTTTCCATCCAGGTCCGAATAATAATAGTCAGAAGCAAGATAATAAGGTGAATAATAATCACAATAGGCATCACGTTCAGGGACTATATTATTATCACCACCCAAGACTGCAAAGATGAGACCCTGATTCGTGAAATAATCTTTTAAAAAGTTCCTTATCTTTTCAGGATTATCGTATCCTGAATAGTTTGCATAGATCCAATCTGTAGTAATTACCTGTGCCTGATAACCAGCAGCAATCTTCCAGTTTGCAAGTCTTTGCCAGGCTGGTTGGAGTGCAGAACTTGTGATAATTGCATAATTACAGGCACGCTCTGGTTCTGATTTGGTTGGTGGTGAAAATCTGTCTATATCCTCAGGATTAACTACAATTGCCCTAACACCCTGGGAAAAAACAGATTTCTGTTTTTCGGTAAGAGAAATTGGCTTATGTCTGTTTTCTTCATAATTAATACTTATTTTAATCTCTGTAGTAAGAATAAGTTTCTTTTCAGCAGGAATATATTTTATAGGGTTTAAAAATATTCCTGCGATTCTATAACCACTCATTGAGCCAGAGGGAAATGATATGACATCTTTTTCTGGGAAAGGATTTGAGGAATTGTATACTTCAGGTAATGGTTCAACAAAAGGTACGTCTTCTTTAATTGAAAAGGGCCTGGGTGTCTGAACCGGACAAACATTATAAATACCTGGGATTTCCGTGGTCTTTTTCGAAACAACCTCCACATTCTTCACTTCAGCATTTGATGGTATTACAAAATTGACAATAATAAATGGAATTGAAGGTTTGCCAATTTCAGTATTTGAAACACCATCTTTTATTCTTACTACATCGTATCCATTGTATTCATCAAAACTGAGATCATCTGGTGTGAATTTAAATGTATATTGTATGGTTCCTGCACCAATTAATAATGGTGCAAGAAAAAATAGAAACATCAGTGCTTTGGTCTTCATTTTTCACTCCTTTCATTGTGTATACTATAAAATGACTATATATCAGTATTAATTTATTTTTAATAAATCATCACCTCCCTTCTTAGAATAATTTATTGTTATACGATTTCACAGCCCGTATCAAATCCGCCATTCCGTATGACGGATTAAATTCCAAATCCCAAACGCTAAATCCCAAACAAATTCTAAACTCCAAAATTCAAACTCCAATACCCACTTCTCCAACCATTTTCCATCATCTCAACCTTCTTTTCTTTTCACGGTACACGGTAAACGTTTAACGAATGTACCCATATTCACCCTTTTTAACCCTTTCTCGTTGCTTTTTCAATCCCCCTATTTCCCACTTTTATAAAGGGGGAGTAAGGGGGATTTTTGCCCTTTAACAATCTTCTGCTCATTATTTACAAGGCTAAAGCCTTGCCCTACATCTTCTTTGTATATCTCCAATCGCCTTCAATTGCCCTCTTGCTACTCTATTTTAATAGAATTGCCCTCTCTGTCTTCTTGATATCATCTGCTTCTAAACGCACAAAGTAAACACCAGAAGGAAGCCTGCGGCCAAAATCATCTTTTCCATCCCACACCACAGAAGTAGCGAGTAGAGAGTAGCAAGTAGCAAGATTAAAAGATTTTACAACCCTACCACTTATATCAAAAATCTTCATACTGACTACTGGGTACTGACTACTGACTACTCTATTTTCAGGGATTTGGAATTTAATCACAAGGTTTTTCTGGAATGGATTCGGTTTGGCTTCGAGAAACAATCTCTTCGGATCAGAAGTTTGAGAGAATTCACTTACACCCACTGTGCTGAATGATTTAATTGCATCCAGATCAAAACCTGCGTATGGTCCAGAAGAAGAACTACCATCATCCACAATCCTGATATACCTTGCCACAGAAAGCCCAGCAGTTGCCAAATCAAAACTTTGAGTGCCAGTTGCAGTGCCACAACTGTTCCACGGACCATTCCAGTTATTACTTGCATAGACCGTATACCCTTCTGCAGTTCCATCATTACCTTCGTATACAGTAAAGTCGTTTCCTGCAATGTTGGCAATGGGCGTATCAAAGCCCATATCAAGAACAATGTATCCACCCTGACCCAATGAAAAGAAAATATTATCTTCTGCCCCTAACGCGTATCTTGGCTGGGTTTTGTTTGATTGCTGGGCATGCTGGGCATAACGGCAGAGCACAACCCGGAATGCATAGAGCCAGGAAGAATTCGGCACAAGTCTGATTTCTCCAAGATTAACACTCCCAGTTGTTGGAACTACAACATTTGTAATTGTCTTTGGTGTATAACCATTGGCTGAAATTCTAATAGTATATGTTCCAGGTTGTATCATTTTATGAAAATCACCAAGATTCGGATCAGTGTAAATACAAATCCTTTCAGGAGAAACGAATTCAACCCTTGCATATTTTGGAAGATTGGTGAACGAATCTCTCACAACACCCTCAATCCCCCAGCCTGCACGATTGCATATATCCATCAGGGCATTACGATTCTCATAGCATATCTGGTCAATTTGAGATGAACCTGAAGGTTCATCGGTTTCAATGGTCCAGGCAAAGGCACCGCTTGTACCGATTGTATAATCCTGCAAAGAACCACGGACCTGATACCAATCATAACCATTAATAGCAGTGAGATTTGCAGAATCTGCATATATTAATGAAAGATTGATAATATGCTGGCTATCTGGTGGGTCAGCAAAATGATAGTCCCAGGGATAGTTAACATAGTAAGCGGCTGAGTGATAGTTATATTCAAGGGTAATATTGTTTTGTAGCAGATGATTCATAAAATGCTGATTCTCTATCTGTGAAGAAGGACCCGGGCTACCACCATCCCCAGCCCAGAAAAAACCGTAATCCCGATTCAAATCAACACCATTTGCATTATATCTTGAGTTCGCTACCTTACCATCTGGATTGAGAACAGGCAAAACCCATATCTCCCGATTATTAACCAAATTTTGGACCTGGGGATTTGTCGCATAGTTAGTCAAAAGATACCGCAAAAAATAGAGAGTAATTTCTGTTCCGATGTGCTCATCACCATGCATATTCCCGGCAAGCCTTATTTCTGGTTCATTTTCTTCAATTGTAGGATTATCAGTGACCCGCATTGCCCATATTGCCCGACCCTGCACACTCAATCCAATTGTATCAAGGTGGCAGATATTTGGATAAAGTGTAGTAAAAGAATCAAGCATAAGATAGACCTGTTGATAGGTATGATAAAAACCCCTGCTGAAAATTTCATCTTTGTATTTTTTATAATCTTCAATCAAAATATCTACTTTATAACCAGCATTTCGTAATTCACCTATCTTTTTATCATCAACAAGTGCCTTTGCATAATCGTTTCCCGCATCAATTATGGTTAAATCAAACCTGTTCAGATTATAAACTTCATTATGATTAGACAAATGTATTACAACCAACCGTTCTGTATCAGAGGCAAAACATAATCCAGAAAATGTTATGATAAAAAAAACAAACATAGTAATTTTTTTCATTTTTCTCCTTATCAAACGCAAGACAATTTCCCTAAGACCAAAGGAGTAGAGACTTCAGTCTCATTTTTTCCACTGGACTAAAGCATGCCCTGATGAAAATCAGGGTCCCTACTCCTATCATAAACAAGGGTTATTAAGGGTGATAAAGGGTCTTTTTGGTCTATCTGGTTTCTCTGGTCTGTCTGGTTACATCTCCATTCCACAGATTTCCCCTTTTTACCCTTCTTCACCCCTTTCTCGTTGCCTTTTCAATCCCCCTATTTTCCCACTTTTATAAAGGGGGAGTAAGGGGGATTTTTGCCCTTTAACAATCTTCTGCTCATTATTTACAAGGCTAAAGCCTTGCCCTACATCTTCTTTGTATATCTCCAATCGCCTTCAATTGCCCGCTTGCTACTCTATTTTAATAGAATTGCCTTCTCTGTCTTCTTGATATCATCTGCTTCTAAACGCACAAAGTAAACGCCCGCAGAAAGCCTGCGACCAAAATCATCAGTACCATCCCAAATTATTGACGATTGGTTATTG
>DAIRCK010000023.1:31324-50328 GCA_036796695.1 bacterium | reverse complement strand
GTGATTGCAGTAATATCAAATCTTTCAATCTCCGTAATAATAAATGTCCCATTTTGTAGATATAAGATACCAATGCCAATGAGCATAATCCCGGCTGTTACAAAATTTGTAATAAAAACAACATTCCCTGATGAGACCTGGTCAGGCTTGCGATAAAATACCACCGCACGCCAGACTGCGAATGTCGCTATCTCCCAGCAGATAAAGATAAATAAAAGATTTCTGTTCAAAGCAACGCCAATTCCAGAAATGACGATTAAGAAAAGTGATATATAATATTCCAATCTATGCCCCTTATGGGTTATTGTGGCAAGGGCGTAGATAAAAGACATAAGTCCTATAAATATAAAGGTCACAGTCAGAAATATCCCGTATCTATCAATAACAAAGCCAAAGTCCATTATGGAGTTTAGGTTCATTTTCTATATCTCCTTCTCAACTCCTCAGTCTTTTTGTATGATAGGGCAAGAAGATCTTTACCTGTATATTTCTTCTTTCCATTCTCATAGACAATGGTCCGCTCTGTGCAACAATAGCAAGGGTCAACTGCAGCAAGGACCAATGCAGCATCCGCAATTGAATAACCCTTCACTGCCACAACATTGGATGCAATATTCATATAACTCGGTGCCCGAATCTTGTGCCTGACCGGCATATTAGAACCATCTGAACGAACATAGTGAAATACCTCACCCCTTGGTGCCTCATGCCTGCCAATGCCTTCACCTGGTGGAATATCTTCTATTGTCGTTTCAATAGGACCATCTGGCATATTTTTAAGGCACTGGCGCACAATCTTTATTGATTCAAAACATTCTAATAGCCTCACCTTTGCCTTTGCCAGGACATCACCCTCTTCAAATACTACAATATCCCAATTCACTTTGTCATATGCATCATAAGGATCATCTTTGCGCACATCGATTGCAACCCCGGATGCACGGGCAGTCGGGCCAAGAACTCCATAGGCGATGGCATCCTCTTTTGAAAGGACGCCCACACCTTCAAGCCTCGCCCTTATCACAGGGTCATCAAGAATCGCATTTGTAAACATCTTTGTCTTTTCCTCAATCAAATCAAGGTACTTTTCAATCTTTGGATAATCCTCAGGCAAAATATCCCTTCTTGCACCACCAATTTTATTTATTGCATAGTGATTTCTATTACCCATTATCAATTCAAACAAATCCAGTAATGGCTCGCGATAGCGCCATACCCACATCCAGACTGTATTATAACCGATAAAGTGCCCGGCAAGCCCGAGCCAGAGATAATGGGAGTGTATCCTTTCAAGTTCACCAATGATAGTCCTAATATACTGTGCCCTGGGTGGTGGTTGGATATTTAAGATATCCTCAACTGCGAGACAATAGGCATAGGGATGGGAATCAGAACATATACCGCATATTCTTTCCACCAAAAATGGCACCTGGTCAAAGGTCATTGTCTGGGCAATGTATTCATGCCCGCGATGGTTATAACCAATATTTATCTCTAAATCCACAACCTTCTCACCCTCAACAATCAATTTGAAAAACTCTGGCTCTTCCTGGAGTGGATGATATGGACCAATAGGAACAATGCGCTTCATAACTCAACCCCGAATTTAGGATTTCTATTTCTCATAGTCTCTCCTCAATGGATATGTTCCTTCAGGCCAGTCTTCAGCAGTCAAAAGCGGTATAAGGTTTGGATGTCCCAAAAATCCAATGCCCAATAGTTCATGCATTTCCCTCTCAATCCAGTTTGCTGCGGGCAGGAAATCAGAGAGGCTCTTAATCTTCGGATCATCCTTGGGCACCACAGTCTTGATATTGTAGTATGTGCCTGCAGGGTCGTATGAAAAGTGGTATATTATCTCAAGGCCATCCCTTGTATCAATACCAGTCGCAATGGAAAGTCTGCAACCTATTTCTTTGAATAAATATTGCGCAAGTTCATAAACCCTTTCACGATTTATCCTTAAATAGGTCCGCCTTGGTGAATGAATTTTAATCTCCACCTCTGGAAATCTCTTTTTTATTCCATCTAAAATTTCCTGTGAATATTCCTTATTCATACTCATTACCCTAACCTCTTTAAAGCCTTGACCACACCCATAATGATCGCCTCTGGTTTTGGTGGACAGCCAGGGATATAAACATCAACCGGTAAATGTTTATCATATGGACCGGTCACATTATAGGATTTTTCAAACATATGGCAATGGCAGGTGCAGGTTCCTACACCAATGACAAGACAGGGTTTTGGTGTCTGTTCATAGACACGCAAAACCCTGGGTAGACTCTTTCTATTCAATACCCCGGTCACAAGCAAGGCATCTGCATGCCTTGGTGAACCGACAAGGACAATACCAAACCTTTCTACATCCCATCTTGGGGTTAAGATATCAAGAATTTCAATATCACAATTATTACAGGATGCAGCAGCAACATGGAAGACCCAGGGTGATTTCTTCAATCCCCAGAGTTTAATATTTCCCATATCCAACCTCCAAATTCTCATTAACCTTTTGTCCCATTACTTTCTTGTTTTTCTTTACCCCTTTTTTCCCTTCTTTACCCATATTTACCCTTTCTCGTTGCCATCTTTAGCCCTTTCTATAATCCATTAACCGCCAGAACCAATCCAATTATAGACAGAATACCTAAAAAAATCCAGAAGAATTTCAATGCCTGGTCAATGCGCAACCTTGGATTGGTATTTTTGATTAAAATAATCAAAACAATGATCAAAAGAAATTTTGGAATTGCCCACCAATCTCCAATCCCACCCCATAATAAAGAAATCATAAACAAAGGCAACAAAAATAACATCATCGCCCTTGTAATCTTATATATTGCCAGGGCAACACCTGAATATTCAATATATGGTCCTGCCATAATCTCCTGTTCTGCCTCAGGAATGTCAAATGGAACAAATCCTAATTTTGCCTGTATCACAAGCAAAAAGATTATAGCAAATATTATTCCAGATATTGAATATAAGAATGGACCATTGACCCTTTGCCACTGGATTATCTCACCGAATTTGATAGTGCCACCTGCCTTAAGCACTATCCCTGCAATAACCACAAGAAATGGCAGTTCATAAGCAAAATACTGTGTCATCTCCCTTGAAGCGCCAACGCTCGCTAAAGAATTCTTTGATGCAGAACCACCGATGATGACACCGATCGGTGGCAAGGCGAGGAGATAAATCATTACAATTATGTCACCGACGAACGAACCATCAGGTGAAAAATTCATACTGAAAATCATAACTGATAGGATTGACATAGAAATGAGTCCGAGGATTGGTCCAAGATAGAATAAAACCTTAGATGCGCCCTCTGGAATGAGGGTCTCTTTTAATAATAGTTTAAAGAAATCTGCGTATGGTTGATACCAGGGTGGTCCCACACGCATCTGGACCCTTGCTGTTACCTTACGGTCAATCCAGGTTAGAAACATTCCGATTATTGCCGTAAATAAGAAACCAGGGAGTATCAAATAATTAAAAAGAATTTTAATAAATTCCATCACCTTCTCCTTACAAATGCATCTTTTGAAACCATCCTCACACCGATCTCCAACTTTTTAATCTCTTCTTCCTCAAGGAATTGCAATGCACCAGAAGAACAGGCTGCTACACACCTCGGACCTTGTTCCCGATCTTTGCACAGATTACATTTCTGAGAGATATGCCTGACCAGCGGTGCATCAATGACACCAAAAGGACAGGCAAAAGCACAACTCTTACAGCCAATACATTTGAATGATGACCTGATAACGAGTCCAGTCTTCTCATCCCTTGTGATTGCCTCAACCGGGCAGGAACCAAGGCAGAGTGCCTCTTTACAGTGTTTACATGCCAGGGGCAGATATGCTACACTCTCAATATCACCATGCCTTATTCTTGATTCACCCTTAAATGCAACCTTACAGGCTGCCTCACAGGAACGACAACCACAACACAGGTCAAGGTCAAGGACTATTCTTCTTGCCATATCCTCACCTCGGTTGGAACAAAATTCAAAAAATCATTGCTAATTTCATATTCAAAAAGACCACGAACCTCTGGTGTCTCAGGTTGTGTAAAGACTGCACCCTGAGGGACTTCATTCGTTATCTTCACCGGCAATTTTGTCTTTCCCATCTTTGTCTCAATATTTACCACATCATTGGATTTTATTCCAATCTCACTGGCATCAAGTGGATTTATTTTTAAAATAGGCTTCTCAAGTAACCCGAGATAATAGAAAGAAATCTTTTCACCAAAGAGTTTCAATCCTTTATCCTGGGTATATTTTTCTATACGTTTGATGCCACCTTTTATATCAATCTTCAATTCTCTAATTCCACTTTTTGCACCATCTGTTTTTATCCCCTGAATATTAAGAATCTCAAGAACATTCTTTGCACCGCTTGCTGGTGGAATTTCTCCATTGAGTGTTTTCTTCCCGGTTGATGTCAAAATTGTGCCTGACTTTTCTATGTTTAATGCAAACGGTAATTGAACACATTCTTTAAAACGCAGGGTTGAAGTAGCAAGGATCTCTATCCCTGATAGATCTTTAGAAAACTGGGAATAATAAAAAGGAAATTGTTCACCAAAATTTATGAGATATTTTATTTTGTTCTCTTTTATCAATGTTAAAATCTTTGAAAAAGATTGAAAGTCATTATTTTGGACAAATTCAAATATAGGTAGAACCTTCTTCCTGCTTTTATCGCGCAATATTTTTATACCCTCAAAAAACAGCTGGGGTTCATAACTATGTGCAAAGGGCATTGAGACGATTATCAAACCATCCTGAGATGATGAAAACGCCTTTCCGATATTATCAACCACCTCTTCTGAAACACCGGTGATATCAGAAAAATTAAAATTAGAAATCTCTTCGCCTCCAAGTTTTAAACTGACGAGTGCCTCGGTTCCTGGTTTTACCATAAGAAAATCAGTAGCAAAATAAGAGGTATGGGTTTTTAATGAATCAACCACAATCAGGCGATGTTTCCTATCAGCAAATTTCCAGTTTATCAGATTCTTTGAAATCATCGGTGCATAATTGAATACATCACCGAATACAATGATAATCTCGCTCTTTTCTATATCCTCTAAACCTGCTAATCCCTTTTCATCAATGAATCTATTTAACAATGCCTCAGGTTCAAAATAAGTTGATGCAATATTTTTTATCTTGAATTTCTCACAGAAATCAAGGATTGCAGATTCTTCTTCTATCGTAACATTTCTATCAACCGTTACTGCCACAGTATCGGGTTTTTGCAAAATATTTTCAAATTCTTTTTTGACAAATTCCCAGTCCTTATATTTACCATTAACAACAGGAACACACAATCTTTTTGGATGATTGAGATACAAAACCGAGGCACTGCCCCTGGGACAGAGCCTGCCCTGATTCGGTGTATCCTTCAAATACTCAACCCCTTTAATTCCAAAATCATCAAATACGATACCGAGTTCACAACCAAATCCACAGAAAGGGCAGAGGGTTCGTTTAACGGTCAACGGTAAATGGTTAATACTTTTCATAGGAATGGATCCTCTATATCCTTCACATCTTTCCAGGTCAGAACTGGACCGTCCTTACATACATAGAATTTGCCAACCCGACAGTGATTGCATTTTCCAATTCCGCAGGACATATTCTTTTCCATTGATAGATAAATGTTTGAATCCTTGAAACCCGCTTCGACAAGGCGCTGGGTTGTAAATTTCATCATCAAAGGCGGTCCACAGACAATCGCCGGAGTTGTCTTCACATCCACAGGAATTTCGTCAAGGATCGTTGTAACCACACCAACCCTTCCTTTCCATTCATTATCACCAACATCAACGGTCAATAGAATATCAACCTTTTTAATCTTCTCCCACTCAGGTAATAAATATTTATAGACAATATCTTTGGGTGTTCTTGCCCCATATCTTATATATATCTTTTTGTATTCTTTTATGTTTTCAACGAGAGAAAGAAAGAGTGAACGTAAAGGTGCAAAACCAACGCCACCACCAACAATAAATACATCCTTTTTCTTAAATTCTTGCAAGGGATATGGCTTTCCAAAAGGACCGCGCACTCCGACAATATCACCCTCTTTCAATTCAAAGAGTGCCTGGGTAACCCGACCGACCTTCATTATGGTGAATTCCATATCCTTTGCATAAGGTGAAGAAGATGGTGTAAAAGGTGCCTCGCCCACACCTAAGACCGTGAGTTCAGCAAACTGCCCTGCCTGGAATTCAATCGGCATACCTTCAAGAATAAATGTGGTGATTGTAGGGGTTTCAGGAATAATCTTCTTGATTCGGGTTAAGACCGGTTCATAGGGGTTCATACTTTGTTTAATATCTCCCTTATATCAATCTTTGCCGAACAACCAACAAAACACCTTCCACATCCAGAACAGGCAAAGAATTTCTCATATTGATAAAAATAATTGAATTTGCACTGAAATCTATTCCAGAATCTTTCATCAATCTTGCTTCTTGGGTTTGCACCGCCACCGACCCTTGCGTATGCTGCATAATAACAGGCATCCCAGGACCTTATCCTCTCTATATTATCTGCCCTCTTATAATCGCTTAAGAGAAAACAATAACAGGTTGGACAAGAATGGAGACAGGCAAAGCATTCAACACATTCATCACGTGCATTTCTTATCGTATTCCTATCTGCCTTTTCAACGAGTTCATAAACCTTTTCTTTCATTCTTTTTTTGTTTATAGTTTCAAGTTTCTCAATTGCCTTTTTTCTGATAATTTCTCTCTCATTTATGATCTCTTTATCCGGTTCCAAAAAAAGTTCTTTATTTTCATTTATCAAATTCTGCCCTTTTTCAGAAAACACCTCAAACAAATATCCGGATTTTACAACCGTAATATTCAAATCACTCACTCCATCAGGATAAGGTTTCAAACCAACAAAATTACAAAAGCAGGTATCTTGGGGTTCTGGACAATCTGCAGAAACTATTATTATATTTTCCCTTCTTTCTTTATATATATTATCAACAGGTTGCCAGTTTAAAAATACCCGGTCATATACCTCTATCCCTCTTAAATCACAATTTTTAACGCCCATAATAACAATCGGACTGGTTCTTAATTCTATTTTTGCAGGAAAACGGGCAACAATATCACGACTTGGAAAGAAGAAGTGTTTGATATTCTGGGCAGTTCTTATTCGATTAAAATCAGGTGAAAAATTCTGGTCAGGTTTGAATTCAATTAAATGACTTTTGCCGTTCTCAGCAAAAGGATAAAATACCTTCGCCTTTTGCGAAAGCCTGCTTATAAATTCCTTATGATTTCCTGAAGGCAATAATAAAAAATTCATAAGACAGACATTATAACAAAAAAAAGAAAAAAGTCAATAGTGAAATAGATACTACCAAATAATTTCGTTTTGAGGGATATAGAACTATTTTTTCTGAATCCGTATGAGAGCGGTCTTTAGAATCTCAAATATCAGCTCGTCATAATTTAAGCCAACTGCCCTTGCTTCAAGAGGCAGATTTGATTCAGGAAGCAGACCAGGAATCGTATTTACCTCAAGGACATATGGATTATGTTCAAAATCAAAGACAAAATCAACCCGGGAAAAACCATAAGCACCGATTGATTGATGTGCTGATAAGGCAAAACCCTGGGCTAATTTGTATTTATCTTCAGGCAATCTCGCAGGGATAATATATTCGGTCATTCCCCTGGTATATTTTGATTTGTAATCATAGAACTTTTTCTTCTTAGGAACAATCTCAAGAATCGGAAGTGGGACTTCATTTAATATCCCACAGGTCGCCATCATCCCTGGAATATACTTTTCAAAGAATATATCAGGGTATCTCCTGGTCACTGCCTTTATCTTTTTGATGAGTTCCTCTCTGGTTTCAACTATATAGATACCAACACTTGAACCCTCAGCCCTGGGTTTTATCACAACCGGCAGACCAAGTTTTCCAATGATTTTATCAATATCCATCTCTTTTTCGTAGTAATATTCTGGAGTTGGGATACCACGTGATTCAAATATATACTTAGAAATAATTTTATCCATACCTATTGCTGAACCAATAATACCTGAACCCGTATAAGGAATTCCCAAAAATTCCAGGATTGCCTGAATCGTGCCATCTTCTCCTGGTTTGCCATGTAATGCAATAAATGCGATATCAATACCGCGCAATTTCTTTATAAAATGCCTGTCTACATCAATATCTTTTACTATAAACCCCTGTTTTTTGAGGGATTCAATCACTGTTTTTCCTGTTCCTATAGAAATTTCCCTTTCTGATGACCATCCGCCATATAATACCCCTATTGTTTTATTTAAAAAGAATTCACGCTCGTTTTTCATAACTTTATAATAATTAAAAAAAATCCAATGTCAAGCATCTCACTATTGACAAATCTTTTACATTATGTAAAATTCTATGTATGAAAAAAGTGGCAATTTCATTAATAGTTATTATTGTAATATCAAGCGGGGTCAGTTTTGATGCCCTGAACCATAATCCAGATAATATCTTCTATGCCAACCCCGGTATGGGCGAAATAAAATTGCGTGCAAATAAAGGGACTGTGAGTGAAGCCTATGTCCTTTATGCTAATAAAAGAATAAAGATGACCCCTGGTTTTCAGGATAATAATTATGACTATTTTACTGCGGATGTTGGGCGTTTTGATACGACATTCCAATATCAAATACTCGTGCGGGATAAAACCGATTCACTATTTTTGCCCCAGACCGGTAAATTCAAATGCCTTCAACCACCTTTTATAATCCCTGAATGGGCATACAGTAAGGTCTATTACAGTATATTCCCTGATGGCTTTTATAATGCAAACAAGGCAAATGACCCAAAAGTCGTCGCCCCCTGGGGTAAAACTCCAGATAAAGAATATTCGTATGGTGGTGACCTGCAGGGAATTATTGAAAAACTGGCATACCTTGATTCTCTAAATATTGATATATTATTGTTACAGCCGATTCTCTCTGCCGGTTCAAACCATAAATATGATCTGCGTGATTATGCAAACCTTGATATGCATTTCGGTGATACAACCGAATTAAAGAATCTGATTAACGAAATCCATCAGCGAAAAAAGCGAATAATACTGAAATTCATCGCCACACATACAGGTATAGATTTTTTTGGTTTCCAGGATGTAATAAAGAATGGCTCAGCCTCAAAATATTATAACTGGTATATAATTCACTCTTTGCCTGTCAAAACATCACCTCCTAATTATGATTGCTGGCTCAATGATGCACGTTTTCCTAAATTAAATTTGAAAGAACCATCTGTTCAGGCTTTTCTAATTGGATATATAGACTACTGGTTACATTTTGGATTTGATGGTATCTATATCGGCGAAGATACAAAAATTGACCAGGATTTTGTTCGTATTCTAAAAAATGCCTTGAAGAAAAAATATCCAGACCTCCTTACCCTTGGTAGTTCAGAAAATCTTGGAATTAATGGATTTGATGGAACTGTCAACAAAAAGATAGTTGATTTGGTAATTAATTATTTTATAGAGAATTCTATTTCCACGAGCACCTTTGATAACGAATTAAGAAAATTAATCTTTTTCAGCCCTTCACAGATAAATCTTACCAACCTCATCGATCTGAGTGATTTTAATTTCAGGATATCAAGCATAGCGAATATCGATGACCTTATTTTACTCTATGCCTTCCTCTTCACTTTCTCTGGTTCACCGGTTTTAACATATGGTGATGAGGTCGGTATGAAAGAAGGTAAAATTTTTAATATGGGAAGTTTTCCCTGGGAATCTGAAAAACAAAACCGCATATTACTTGAAGAGATAAAAAAATTTATAAACATACATAAGAATAATCCAATCCTCAGCAATAAATACTTTTTCACACTTTATGTAAATGACATAAATCGTGTCTATGCCTATGACCGTGGTGGGATAATCACAATTATAAATAGCGGAAACAATCAAAGCTATACTGTATTACCTGCCTGGAATGGCACTTACACGGATCTGATAACCGGAGAAAAGATAATTATAACAACACAACAGTTAAGGTTGTCTTTGCCAGCCAGGTCGTTCAAAATCATAAGGCGTGAGATTTAGACTCGTATCTAATTTTAAACCTGCTGGAGACCAGCCTGAGGCAATTGAAAAGTTGGTTCAGGGCATTAAATCAGGATACAAATTTCAGACCCTGCTTGGTGTTACTGGTTCGGGCAAGACATTTACAATTGCCAATGTGATTGAACAGGTCCAGAAACCAACTCTAATTATTTCCCACAATAAATCACTTGCTGCACAGTTATATAGCGAATTCAAATCCTTCTTTCCTGAAAATGCAGTTGAATATTTTATTTCTTATTATGATTATTATCAACCTGAGGCTTATGTCCCTGAAAGCGATTTGTATATAGAAAAAGATGCATCAATAAATGAAGAGATCGAAAGATTGAGATTAAAGGCAACCTCTTCACTCTTGACCAGAAATGATGTAATAATAGTCGCATCTGTATCCTGCATTTATAATATCGGTTCTCCAGATGAAGTAAAAGAACTCGTTGTATTTCTGAAACAAGGGTTGGAAAAAGGCAGAGAATCTTTGATGAACCAGCTTGTGGGAATTCAATATAAACGCAATGACATCCAGTTCACGCAGGGCACATTCCGGGTCCGGGGTGATATCGTGGACATCTTTCCTGCTGATGAAAAAAATGGAATCAGGGTTGAATTTTTTGATGATTATATTGAAAAGATCTATATGTTTGATCCCCTGACCGGCAATATTATACAACAACTTGATGAAGTCATAATATTTCCTGCAAAACATTTTATAACGACAAAGCCGAGAATTGAAGAGGCTGTAAAAAATATAAAGATTGAACTTGAAATGCGGATTGCCGAGTTTGAAAAACAGGGAAAACTACTTGAGGCACAACGTTTACTCCAGCGCACATTATTTGATTGTGAAATGCTCTTAGAACTTGGTTATTGCCCGGGCATAGAGAATTATTCAATGCATCTTTCTGGAAGAAGACCAGGGGAAAGACCTTTCTGTTTAATAGATTATTTTCCGAAAGATTCCTTGATGGTGATTGATGAATCCCATGTCACAATCCCTCAGATTCAGGGAATGTATGAAGGTGACCATTCAAGAAAGTTGACTCTTGTAGAATATGGATTCAGACTACCTTCAGCCCTGGAGAATAGGCCACTAAAATTTGAAGAATTTGAATCCTTGATAAACCAGGCAATCTGTATCTCGGCAACACCCGCAGAATGGGAAATAAAGAAATCTAATAACCGTATCATTGAACAGATTGTCAGGCCTACAGGTATTGTCGACCCTCAAGTAATAGTGAAACCTGCAGTTAATCAGGTTGATGACTTGATTAACGAGATTCAAAAGCATATTTTAAGTAATGAGCGGGTATTGGTCACAACACTGACCAAAAGAATGGCAGAGGAACTTGCCCAGTATCTTAATGAAATAGGAATAAAGGTCCGTTATATGCATTCAGAGATTGATACGATACAGAGGGTTGAAATACTGCGTGGTTTGAGACTTGGCGAATTTGATGTTCTGGTCGGTATAAATTTATTAAGAGAGGGACTTGACCTGCCTGAGGTTGCACTTGTCGCAATCCTTGATGCTGACCGTGAAGGTTTCCTAAGGAGTGAGCGGTCTCTTATACAGACCGCAGGGCGTGCTGCAAGAAATGTCCGCAGTGAAGTCATATTGTATGCAGATGAGATGACCGATTCTATTAAGCGGGCACTTGCTGAAATGGAAAGGAGGAGAAATAAACAACTCGAATACAATAAAATTCACAATATCACTCCACGAAGTATTGTAAAAACAAAGGATGAAATTCTTAAGGCAACATCGGTAGCAGATAGGTTATTATCTGAAGATAAAAAAGAAGAAGATTCTTTTGAAGAGATTGAAAGATTATATAAAGAAATGGCTGATGCAGTATCCTTGATGGATTTTGAAAGGGCTGCAGAGATCAGAGACAGGATAAAAGATATTAAAAAGAAAATGGAAATGAGTGAAAGGAATTATAAAAAAAGGGGCAATCTTTAAAAAGGAGGCAATATTAAAAACTTTGAGAATAAAATAAGGAAGATTGTAAGAAATGCATTAAAAGAAGACCTGGGTAAAGGTGATATTACAACCGATTCAATCGTTCCGCCTGAATCACAGACGCTCGGCATAATCTTCCCAAAGGAAGATGGTGTTCTGTGTGGAGTTGAAATTGCCCGAATCGTCTTTGAAGAAGTAGATAAAAATATTAATTTTGAACCCAAACTAAAAGATGGGGAAGAATTCACCCCGGGTATGACTATTGCAACTATCATTGGACCCGCAGGAAGTTGTTTAAAGGCTGAAAGAACTGCCTTGAATTTTTTACAGCGGCTCAGCGGAATTGCAACCCTGACAAGAAAATTTGTAAAGACCACTGGGAATAGAATAAAAATTATGGACACACGAAAGACAACACCTGGTTTGCGGATAATAGAAAAATATGCGGTCAAGACCGGAGGTGGATACAACCACAGGTTTGGTTTATATGATATGGTTCTGATAAAAGATAACCATATTGAAATCGCTGGCAGTATCACAAATGCAGTGAATGCAGTGAGAAAGAATAGCAAAAAGAAAAAAATATTTATTGAGGTTGAAGTCAAAACAATAGACGAATTAAAAGAAGCAGTGGATTTAAAGGTCGACCGGGTTATGCTTGATAATATGAATCTTGAACAGATTGATCAAGCAATAAAACTTGTGCGTAATTTAAGCCGAAAGATTGAAATTGAAGTGAGCGGTGGTGTCAATCTTGATAATATCATTAATTATGCTGATCTTGATATTGATTTTATATCAATAGGTGCATTAACCCACTCAGCACCAGCAATTGATATTGCCTTAAAGATGAAACCTATAGGAGGGTGTTAACGCCTTTTTGTTACATCAGTAACCATCACAACAAGTAAAATGATATTGCCTTTTTCATCTTTAATCGGTCGGGCATCTATCTCACAGAGGTATATAGTTCCGTCTTTTGCAATGAATTCGATTTCATAAGGCTGGACAAATTTCCCTGACAATCGTTGAATAAATTTTCGCATTGCCATTATCTTTCCTGATTTTGTGAGGAATGGATACATTAAATGGTCTTTTCCAACCATTTCCGAGCGTTTATATCCAAGCCATTCACATAATTTTTTATTGACATCCACAATACGACCATCGGCATCAAGAATTATCAATCCCTGTGGTGACTGCTCAAAGATTTTTCTATATTTCTCTTCTGCCTGTTCCAGTGCCTTTTCCATATCAACCTGTTCAGTAATATCACGGATTAAGATCGATACACCTGCTATATTTTTATTTGAATCCTCAACAGGTGCAATCCTCGCACTAAACCAAAAAGTTTTTTTCTGTGCTGATACCGGATAATCAAGCTGTTGTATTTCTCTGGTTTTTATACAATACTGAATTGTTTTTTCTATCTCCGAAGCGATCGACTTTGGAAAAAAGTTTTTTATTGACTTACCTGCATAACTTTTTACCGAAGCAAGAATAATATTTCCGCGGGACAAAGGAGATTCATAATATTCAACCAGGTGTAAATCTTCATCAATGATGAGGACCAAATCTTCAATCGAAGATAGAATGGAACGCAACTTCTCTTTTTCTTCTTTTAATCTAATATCGCTTTGTATGTGCTCAGTAACATTTCTCAAAACAACGATGATCCCTTCAACTTCTTCTTCATCTTTCAGCAATTTTAAACCTGCTTCCATATTAATTTTTATGCCGTCTTTTGTTATACAGGTTAGATTTAATCTATCTTTTATAACCGCATTTTTTACCGCGACTTTAAACCTCTCTAATAGGTCAGAAATCTCTTCAGATAAAATTAGACCTGTTTTGGCAAAGTGTTTGCCTTTTAAATCATCGGGTTCATACCCTAAAATATCCTTAACACTTTTATTGATTTCAACGATCGTTCCATATTTATTGATAAAAAGAATTATATCGCCACTATTGTTAAAGATACGTTCCAGCTTCTTTGCAATTCCATCCTTTTGCCGATTTGATTCTCTGAGTTCAGTAATTGTGGCTTTAAGATTATTAACCATTTTATTAAATTCACGGGCGATTGCATTTAAATTTGGGTCATCTGTGGATAAAGTTATCTCTGTGGTCAGATCACCACTTCCAGCCCTCATCAGTGCATCAATAATCTTTTTATAATCATTACCTGTGCTTCCCATACGGAATTATATGGAAAAATCTATTGGATGTCAATAAAAATTGGCATTGACACCATCTTATTTTTCATTAGAATACCAGAAATGAAGGCAGAAGAATTTTTAAATTCCCTGGTCAACTATGAAAAGGTACCTGGTTATAAATATGATATTGAGGCATTTAAAAAATTCTTAAAAAAACTTGATTCACCACAGGAAAAATTAAAGAATGTGATATTGATTGCAGGCACAAAAGGCAAGGGTTCAACCGCTACAATTATCAATTCCTGTTTGATTGCGAGTGGTTATAAAGCAGGACTTTTCACCTCGCCCCATCTTTTGAAAATTAATGAAAGAATAAAAATAAATAATAAAGCGATAACCGATAAAGAAATGGAAAAATATATAAAAGTAATAAAACCACATATCAATTTTAAAACCCGCATTGGCGCAAGGACATTTTTTGAAACACTTGCTACAATTGCATATCTCTATTTTGCTGAGAATAAAGTTGATTTTGCCGTTTTAGAGGTTGGACTTGGGGGCAGGCTTGATGCGACAAATGTCTTTGAAAATCATATACCAGTGATTACCAGAATCGGCTATGACCATATGAATCTTCTGGGTAATAAACTCTCTCAAATTGCCTTTGAAAAAGCAGGAATTATTCCTGATACCAGATATCAGATACCAGATAATCTAAAAATCCCAATTAATCCACCTTTTGTAAAGGAAGAAAAAGGGGGATTAGTTATCACCATCCATCAGCGACCATCTGTAGAAATAGTTTTAAAGAAGGTTGCCCGAAAAAGGAATTATAAAATTATCTTCGCAGATGAATTACACAAAATAAAAATTAAGAAATTGAAACTTGCAGGCTCTGAACTTCAAATAACAGGAGGTCTGGGTGATTTCAAGGCATTTCTACCATTGCCAGGCAGACACCAGATTGAAAACCTACAGAATGCACTCGCAGTATTATATACCTTAAAGAATAGAGGATTTGATATTAAAATTGAAGACATCAAAAGAGGAATTGAACAGACAAAGTTGCCTGGGCGATTTGAAATAATCTCAAAGAAACCATTAATAATCTATGATGTGGCACATAATGAGGATTCTTTTAGGACATTGAACGAAAATCTAAAACTTGCTTGTGAGATGCCCCAAAAAGAACGCAGAAGGTCTTTGTATCTCATCTTTGGTTGTAGTAAAGATAAAGACATCAATTATGCCATAAAAAATATTTTTCCCAAGGCAAAGGAGGTTTTACTTGTAAAAGCAGATAATCCGAGGTTGATGGAACCAATAGAGATTTATCAAAAGGCAAAAAAATACCAGAAAAATATCTTGATCGCTGGTTCGGTAAGGCGTGCAATTGAATACCTGATGCCAGAATTAAAAGATAACTCAGCCACCATCATCTTTGGTTCATTCTATCTTTATCAAGAAGTTATCCGCAGTTTAAAGTATATTGACAGTATTTAAATTTTAAATAAAATTGGTGTCGAAAGGGGGTTATTATGAGTGCCTTATTAGGTTTATTTATCTTCGGAGCTAATTTTCCGATATGCACGGACACAGCATCTCAATACTATCCCGCAGTTATCTATGGTAATAACCAGTATTATGTCTTCTGGTCAGACTATCGCTATTATAGTTCATCAGGATTATATGCCCTTTTTGGTGCACGGGTATCGAACACCGGCACGGTTCTTGACCCAAATGGCAAATTGCTATTTAACCGGCAGGCAGCATATGAACCCAGGGTTGCCTTTGACGGTACTAATCTATTGGTGGCTTTAAGAGACAGTTGTTGAAGTGCCGGGAATATTGTTGGGGTGCGTGTCACTCCAAGTTGTGATTCAATAAATTCTTTCTATATATCAAATGCGAGTGGTGTCCAGATGTCACCTGATATTGCCTTTGGTGGGGGCTATTATTTTGCAGTCTGGTCTGATAATCGTGTTGGTTATTATCAAATATACGGTGCCCGGGTAACAACATCCGGAACTGTTCTTGAGCCAAATGGCATTCTGATCGGACCTTCAAGCAGTGCATACTATTACTACCCGTCAGTTGTCTTTAATGGCAACAATTTCCTTGTCATCTGGTCGGTAAATACTACACCATACCGCATTATGGGAAGGTTTGTAAATCCTAATGGCTCTTTTGCCTCAGATACCATGAGATTGGCGAATGCCTCAAACTATGTTTACCGGGTCCGTCATGCATTTAGTGGTTCAAATTATCTGGTGTGCTGGGCAGAATATTCTTCAACAACTTATACCTACTCAGTTAAAGGGCAGATAGTCTCTAATACCGGAGTGCCTGTTGGTTCACCATTTAATATTGCTGATTCAGTTCAGTATACTGCCTTTTCAGTCCGCTGGGCAGTTAATAATTATCTTGTGGCATTTTCCAAACAGGTTGGTAGTATATATCAAATCTGCGGAAGGTTTGTAAATACCTCTGGACAACCTGTGGGTGGCATATTCAATATTTCAAACAACTCCTATAACTGTTATTACAATGACCTCTATATGGGTTCAGGAAACCGTTTCTTAAATGTCTGGAATGAATACCGCACAAATAACTATGATATCTATGGTAATCTTGATCTGGTAATCGGTGTTGAAGAGAATGAATCTGAAGAAAGGGCTTATTCAGGATTGCGGTCAACAATAATCACCAAAACAATTGAATTTTCCAACACAGAAATTAAAGGTGAGATTTACGATGTATCCGGAAAACTAATCGGAAATCTTGAAAATGGCAGATACGATTCTTCTAAATTGAATGCAGGAATCTATTTTGTAATAACTGATAAAGGAGAACGATTCAAGTTTGTTAAGATTAAATAAGTTAAAAATCATAGAGACAAAAATTTAATTTATCAAGCTGCGATTAAGGATTTTGCAATATTAATGCTGTTTGTGAGAATGTAATCCTGGGTGGATTCGTTAGTGTGATACCCAGAATTTTTTGTCGTAGTCTGACGGATGATTATTACATCTACATCTTCACTGGTTTCTCTTTCAATAGTGAGCCTCTGTAAATTCACGGTTTTGAATTTCTGAAAAAGATTGAATGATTTCTTTGCAATAATAACACTGTAGCAATAAGGATACTTTCTGCCCTGGACATCATTTATTGAAATCTGGAACTGGAGACCAATAAAATCCTCAGGTGCATCTTTAAATCTTATCAAAATCCTTGTATCATTGGGAAATGAACCTTGTTTTGTCTCACCAATCTCAAGATAGGGAATTATCTTTATTGCTGGGTCTTTTATAAATTCTGGATGGTCAAGCACACGTTTGATAATGGGCATCTTCACATCAAGATTATTTGGTATCCAGACCGAACTTCTGCCACTAAACATTATGCCACTAAAGATAATCAGCGAATCAATGATTAAGGCGATTATCGCAAATGAACCCTCACTGTTTTTTACAAATGCTCGTCCTATAAATTCTAATAATGGCAAAGCAAAGAATATTATAAAAAATATAGCAATAAAAAATATCACACAACCCCAGTTCCCTCCCTGAATTTTTTTCAGACGCTGGCAGTGTTTATAAACCTGTTCAATCCTTTCTGGTGTAACCTCTTTCCATTCTATTTTTAAGGGATTGATTCTTTTCAGAGAAAAATTCTTAATCAAGTTCAGGATTACACAAAAAATAATAAATGGCAAGCCTGCAAGGATATTCCTTGAAGTTATCTGGAATAAATAGCCAATGAAGATAAAAAGGACAGTCAGGATATTCCGTAAGCGAGGAGAAATCTGATCAAAGATAAGATAGGTATTCATCCAGCCCCTCCTGTAGGAGCGGTTTCCAACCGCGACCCATCTGTAGGAGCGGTTTCTAACCGCGACTCGCCACCCGTAGGAGCGGTTTCTAACCGCGACTCGCCACCCGTAGGAGCGGTTTCCAACCGCGACTCGCCATCCGTAGGAGCGGTTTCCAACCGCGACTCGCCACCCGTAGGAGCGGTTTCCAACCGCGACTCGCCACCCGTAGGAGCGGTTTCTAACCGCGACAATCCATCGGTACTGGAAAAACCCCTCCCATTTATATCGGCGTTAGAAACGCCTCCTACATTTATATCTTCTCCCTTTAAATCATAACGACACCACCAGTATGGATAATCATCAGGACTTTCTACAATTCCAGCTCTTACAGGGTTATACAAAGAATATTTTATAATCTCAATCAAACTCTCATCTTTCCTTATTGCGTGATCATAAAATCCTCTTTGCCAGACAGTTTCACTCAACGATAAATGTTTTTTAATCTCTCTGCCTGTATATTCTTTGAAACTTTTAATAACCCTACTTAAAGGCTTTTTATCCAGCAACTGAAATATCCAATGCATATGATTGGGCATAACAATAATAAAATCAGCAATGATATATCCTTCTTTTTCCAACCAAAAGCAAGATTTGAGAATAATTTCAAAAGCACTTTTGTTATCCAGAATTTTTTTCTTTTCTTTACAACAGATAGTTATAAAATAATAGTAATTAGGTAGAGTTCGCCTCCCTTTTCTTAAATTTCTATAACCTCTTTCAGGTATTACGCTTTTCTTCATAATAACTAAATTTCACCTGTAGGAGCGGTTTCTAACCGCGACTCGCCACCCGTAGGAGCGGTTTCTAACCGCGACCCACCCGTAGGAGCGGTTTCCAACCGCGACTCGCCACCCGTAGGAGCGGTTTCCAACCG
>DAIRCK010000023.1:0-31224 GCA_036796695.1 bacterium | reverse complement strand
CTAACCGCGACAATCCATCGGTACTGGAAAAACCCCTCCCATTTATATCGGCGTTGGAAACGCCTCCTGCATTATATACCTTCCAGAACAATGGACAGGCACCCTTGCAAATCTTGAAATCAACACAACTATGGCATACCTCAGGTGCATAATCTGCATTTTTAAAATAACTCAACATCGCAGAATTCCAAATCTCTTTGAAACTCTTTCTTAATAACGACCCAACCGGCTCACGCCAGGATGAACAGGGCAGGATATTTCCCATCGGGTCAATGCTCAATAATCCGGTGATTGCTGCACAGGACTTATTCCCCAGATTATAGGCAATTGGATTGAATTCACACATCGGCACTGGTGAATACCACAAAAATTTTATGTTTTCTCTCTCTGCGATACGTTTTATTTTTAAGATATGTTCACCAATCTCTTTATAAGAAACCCATAGTTCTCTTTTATCTATTGCGGTTCCACAGGGAATCAGAAGGTTCATTGAAAGCCTTTTTAACCCAAGTGATTTGACCAATAGAACCATCCCTTCAAGATATTCAATATTATGCCTTGAAACTGTGGTATTGGTATGAACCGGTATATTATGTTTTAACAAGTATTTTATTCCATCAATCGTCTTATAGAATGAACCATCAACACCCGTGATATTATCGTGAATATCAGGATTCGGTCCTTCAAGGCTCACCTGGGCACTGTGCAAACCTGCACTTTTTAGCTCTTTTACAAGGTTTTCATTAAGCAGTGTGCCATTAGTAATGAGATTTGTCCATAACCCAATCCTGTGTGCATACTCTACAATTGATACAATATCCTTTCTCAATAATGGCTCACCACCGGTAAAACTCACTGAAGGAATCCTTGCCTCATTGTATATTTTGAAAATTATCTTCTTTAAATCTGATGTGTTGAGTTCAGAATATTCTTTGTCTCCAACATAACAGAATTCACAACCCAGATTACAGCGATAGGTAACTGCAATCTCTGACAAGACCGGATATTCATTCAGGTCACCAGAAAATTCATAGTATGAAATCGCCTCCCTGTTTTCTCCTTCTATCAAACACCCATTCACAACCGCCCTCAAATCGCAGAAGAAATTATGTAATTCCTTTCTCTTTGTCTCTTCATTGCCGATTGATTCAAGGAGTTTGTTTATGGAATTTCCCTTAAGAAGAAAACTTAAGATTGATACTGCAGACTGGTTTAATTTATATGCCTGATTGGGAATTAGAATCAAAAGATTATCCAGTTCCCTCACATATATATAAGGCTTTATATTTTTGATAAAACCATCTACCCATTGCAAATCATAAATTCGTTGTTCACTTGGGACTTCTTTCTTTAGGTATTTAGGCATTTTGGATTTTAGGTATTTTACCACTATCTCGCTCCTCCACTCACACACGCAGAATGGCACGCACTATGACAGGCACTATGGCACGCAGAATGGCACGCACTGTGACAGGCTGAATGGCAGGCATCATGGCACGCAGTATGGACATAACACGCACTATGACAGGCATCAGAACGGACAAATGCAGAGTAGCTCTTAATCGGTTCTCCATAGATAACAAATCCATCCTCCATCTGCTGATAATAACCCCTGCGGTCAAACTGACTGTTACGCAAATAGTAGTAGTATCTCATATCTCTATATTCTTCATCTATTGGTTCTTCAACATCTGGTGAACCAATCTTTTCTGTATAATATGCCTTTGTTGCCTCTAAATCACAATCCCATGCCTTTGCCTGAAGATTTTCAACGATTTGCATAACCAGTGCCTTTAGTCCATTTTCATCCATTGTTCCATCGGTCTTTATCGCATCAAGAAAGAGAGTCTCATAGTATTTCAATCCTGGTGGTCTCTGTAAAACTGAAAGTTTTATTGGATTGTAACTAATAATCTGCAGGACACCATCCTTTTGTAATTTCTCGGCAATGATGGTAAAAACCTTATTAACAGGATAGTCAAGGAGTATTGCTGCTTCAATCAAATCAAGTTTTGCAACCTTGCCCGATTTTCTGAATGATGCCACCTCTATCTTCGGTGGCACCCAGTCAGTCCTCAACCATTGTAGACTCTGGACATCGCTGTAAAGCCCTTTTATCTTTTGTGCCTTTTTGTTAGAGTAGAATAAATAAGGGATGATTGAGAATATCATATATATTAATTCATAAGGGATGAAAAATTTCTTTCTTCGCTCTGGTTTTATTTCAATCCTGCCAAATTTCGCGGTTGTAAAATATTGAGATGGAACATATTGTTGAATCTCAATCTTTTCAAATGCCCGAACATTATCCTTGTGAATCCTCACGGTAAAGTAGTATTCTCCTTTGGATTCCTGTCCAAAATAATCCAGTAGATACCTTTCATTCATAAATTTTTCAGTGCGGAAACCATAATCATCTGGATTTACATACTTACCACTGACCTTTATCGGATAATAGACATTGACTGTATAATGCTCCATTGCCTCATCCCACTGGGGTGGTGCCCAGTGCAGGACAACGAGTTCACCAAATTCACTCTGGGTTACTGCAAGATTCCTGCTTCTACCAAGGTCTCCACCAAAATGGATGATAAAGGTTATCTGACCAGGTCCATACCTCTTTCCCTTACTCAGGACGATATCATATTTTCCTCCACCAAGGTCCTTGATATCTATCTTATGTTTATTATTATATTCATCAAGGGCATAGGAATTCTCATAATCAAAGAATGGTTCTACAGATAACCCTTCAAGATAGAATGCGCTCATTGAGCCCGATATAACATTCCATCTTATCTTATAGACAAAGTCTGCCCTGCCATCCTGCCATAATGATACATCAACCTCAACCCATCGCAGGTCAGCAGTGAGACTGAATAAAACAAAAAGTATTAAAGGCATAGTTATTCGTTATACGGTTTCGCTGCCCGTATCGTCATAAGGAATCGTAAATCGACAAATTTCCATAATCAATTCTACGAGCGAAGCAATACTGCGTTTCCTGCGAGTCCGCTACTCTGTTTGGCGGGCGATCCTGCACTTTCTTTAGGCATTTTAGGCATTTAGGTATTTAGGCATTTATTCTTTTGTCGCCTCAATCCGTGCCCTTAACAAATCTGCCTGTGCTGATATAAAATCAGAATATGCCTGTTTTGCCTGTGACCAGGAGGTCTCATCCGGGAATGAATTTACAATTCCCTGCCAGACAAGTTTATAGACCTTCTCAAGGGTCTCCTTTGCATCTCCCTTACCAGTGTATTCAAATTGTGCAATCACCGGCACGGGTTGAAAGACAGGTGTTGGTCCTGCAACGACCTCGGTCTGGGCACCGAGAAAGGTTACACCCATCTCTTCAATTACATCAAGATGAATCTTTATTGCTCCGAGCACTGAGGCGATTGAGTAATCTGCAGTTGAAAACTTCATTATTAGCAGATTATTCTTTATCTCACCATAAGGCAAGTTCATTTTACCCCCTTTGTTCACTTCAAATATCCTGAAATTATATCTAAAATCCCTTCTGAATCAAGAGAACGATTTAATAACCGAACTTTAAAATGCAGGATTGAGGCATAGGCGAAAAATATTCTAAAATTATCAGGCATCAATTCATTAAAGAAGCCTTTTTGCTATTTTCGGATAAAGCTATTATGTTCCTAATTCTGATAGACTGATATTAACCACATAATTACTTTTCTAACCAGAATTTTTGAGGAATTCTATCCTCACTGATAAACCGTCCGACCTTTGGGTCATATTCCCTGGCACGGAGGTTATACATCTCTGCCCCTGAAACATCAAAATCATACTCCTGACCAGTGTAAAGGTAGCGGTTGCTTATACTACCCCAGCTACCCAAAAGATTACCAAAATCATCATAAAAATAACTCTGCACAACACTCTTGTTGACATCGGTCAAACCCATCGTTGAACCCAGAGCATCATGATGATAATAGTATTTTGAACCCGAAGCATCATACCGGGCAAGCAATAATCCACTCCCATAAACATAACTACTCATTAAGGCATCATTATTTCCAAACTCACAAACCACAAACATCCCATCATAACAGTATCTTAATGTATCTGATGCACCATGAATCTTTCTAATCCGCTTGCCCAGAGCACAATAGGTTAACCGTAGACTATCATTCTTCCCTGAACCTAATTTTCTCACCCTGGTCAACCGATTCTCATAGTCCCAGTCAAAATACCAGTCCATCTCAACCACCGGATGTTTCTCATTTAAATTACCATTGCTATCATAAACATACTGATCCGCACCAGCATAGGTCATATGGTTATTCCTCTTATCATAGGTATAATTTATCACAGTCTCTTCTTGACTCTTGGTCAAACGATTGCCCACCGGATCATAAGTATAACTAATGCTCGGGATACCAGAAATGTATGATTTTGAATCAGTTAACCGCCTTAAATTATCATAACCATATTTTATGGTTCCGGTGATGGGCCCCAGTCCAGGCCTTGCTATCTCTATATCCACGCTCTTTCTATCCGTAAGGTCATTATATTCATAGGCAAACTTAAACAGAACAGCTGCCGTTGCCAGATCATAGGTTCTCATTGAATCAACAAAATTCCGGCTCGTCAACCAATACTGCTCTTTTAAGTGCCTGGGATAATCAATCTCTCTTAACGGACCCGTATCCCAATATGTGAAGGCAAAGGTATCAAAAGAGACAATAGTCTTTAATAGACGATTCGCCTCATCATAGGACGGATAGTTTTGTTCAAGATAAACATTGGTGGTATCAGTTGCTTTACAGACCTTTAATTTCTTGCGATTGGAGACCTTATCAAAGAGGTATTTAACCATCTTTGAATTATAGCAATTCAATTCAAACATTCTATCCAGTCCATCATAATCATACTTAATCTTACCATTTTTGTCAAGCAAAGAATCAAGATTACCGACCTTATCCAGCCAGAATACAACTGAATCGGCCGGGCTGTTAGGATAACTGCTCCAATTATCAAAATACCGTTTCTTTATTAATCGCCAACGGTCATCATATTTATACTCAACCACCTTACCCTGTCGGTCTCGTTTAAATTTTAAATAGCCGGTAGAATAATAGCCAAGACTGTCTTTGGTATTATCTGCATAACGGATGCGATAGAGCCTATTTACAACATAATCATAGAACGTTGTAGTATTGGTGACGCCATCGTTGGCATTAGAAAACTCAGTTAGTGCATCATTAAGATTATATGCATAAAGGGTACTATCATAATCTGATGGATTATTTATTAGGTTTTTAAATTCTTTTACCTTCTTAAGATGATTACGGGCATCGTATTCATATTGAATTTTATATTGAGTAGTTCCTGATTTTGTGATTCGCTTCTCCAAAAGATTTCCTCTTTTGTCATAAATATATTCTTCATCCGTATTATCTGGATAACTTATCTTATAGAGACGGCTAAGCAGGTCATAGTGGTACTTTATTTTTATCGGGTTATCAGGAAAATCGTGATAATAGATTAATGTATCTAATGTACTCCGATTATTGTTATAACGATACTGGGTGACCAGGTCTGTATTATCCTCACCATCGTTTCCTATGTCTACCCTAAATTCCGTAAGATAGACACCAGTATCATTGGGGCTATAATGGAAATAATTCCTATGCATTTCTGGATCACAAATTTCAGTAAGATTTCCTTTTACATTATAGGTAAATTTGCTATTGACATTCTGGGGTGAACCAGCACCACCATCTGCAAGAACTCTTTGATAATATTGAATACTATCCAGATTTCCTGAGATATTATAAAAATAATTGGTCTTGCGATTCAGCTCATCTCGTGACGAATCCATCAAAAAAAACCGGGCATTATTACCATGAGTAGAATAGTAATAAAGAATACTGTCATTATTTGCATACTTAATCTTTTTGGGTCGGTTTAGGTATCGTACCCCGCCATTTGCATCAGTGTAGGTGTGATATGTATAATAAGTAACTTTATTATCCGGGTCAGTGATTGAAGCGGAATTATAGTCATCATCATAAGAACCATAAGTTGTGGTAAGAGAAACTCCGGTCCAAGGATGCATAATTCTCTCCCAAGCGATTGTGCCATTAGTATTGAGTTTTATTATCTTTTTGTAATAATTTGTCGTCGGTGTATCTGGAGCAACTTCAGTGAAGGGATTTTTTGCCCCAACTATGGTTGTTCCTTCATGATAATAAACAACTGTGCTGTCTAATGTGTCATTATGTTCATAATAACGAAAATGGACACGGTAAAGAACTGTATCATTGGCTGGGTTTGAATCCCCATCACCTTTAACAACTTCTTCATATTTGAGTCGCCTTTTGTTGTCGTACCAGTAATTGACACGGTCACCTTTTGTGGAATCCCAGGAGGCAGTATTATTTTCATTATATTTACCCGTTGGCAGAATATGAACCAGCATTAAATGGGCAGAATTGTAAAAATAGCGATCAAGAACAATCGTTGTATCGGGTGAAGTATTGGTGTGTTTTTCTATCCTTGATAAATCATAGTAATTGCCGTGTTTGACATAAGAATATTGAAGAAAAGGAGCTGTGGTATTGGGTGGTTGATAAATTTTATCAATTCTGGAGCCAGTATAAGTTAAGTTAATTTCCCGGCCGATGGCATCGGTTAATTTTGTCAATTTTAACTTGTAGGTTGCATCATAAGTCAATTTAATTTTATTTCCATTATTATCTTTAATTGAATCAAGACGGGCAATACCCTCGCCACCAACTTTCTTAAAGAAATATTTCTCCCCACTTGACTTACTGAGTATCCAGGTAGTATCTGTGCCAAGTGAACGCTCAAGAAGCATATGAATTCCCTTATCTGAAGTGTAGCAATTGCTACCACTCTGCCAGGTAAAATATGATTCATTACCATCGCCATCATGTAAACGGACATCCCAGTTTGCATTATAAGGAATGCCTCCGTCAAGTGTAAGGTATGTATTATATTTATAAGTCCAGCCATAGCCAAATGGCCTCGTCCATTTTGCCTCAGTCGCGGTATCAGCATTTTCTTTCTCCATACTTGCGTAAATCCTGGTAATATCAATATTTAGTCCTCTACCAATTAGTGAATAATCACTAATGGCGTGAAATAGATTGCCATTTGATGGATTTACTGGGTCTCCTTCAGTATAACAATCAGAACCATCATTAAAATCGCCTTCGGCAACGAAATTGACATAAACATAAATTGTATCTTGTTTTTCCCAATTTAATATTGGACTGATAATAAGGGATCCAGTGTCAGGACCAGCAATTGGGTTTCGGAATATTAGACACCAATAATCGTATGTGCTTGAATAGATTTCTTGATAAAAAACCGCACCGGTATAATCTATTACTTCAAGACCGCTTGGACCCGCGCCACTCCCTATGGCTTTAGCATGGATGAGTATTTCCTTGTTTGCACCTATCTCAATACTATCGCCCTACACAATATATGCACCCCAGGCACTGAAGCCCAATGATACAGAGATTGTTATTAGAATGAAAAAATGTTTTTTCATATTGACCCCCTTGTTACCTGATTTTCCAATCTTCATTAAATGATAGTTTTGAGGAGTTAAGAAATTTAATTTTTGTAAAAATTGTGGGATTAATAATCCGCACAGAGTTATGGTAGGTAGTAAACCTGATTACCCATTAAAAGCATATCCCATTATATCCAAAAACAAAAAATTATCAAGAGGCCAGGGGCTCACATTTTTTTCTATTATCACCAGTAAAAATTGCACAAAACCATTGGAGTTAAGGCATACGTTTTTATTTTACAAAGTTCTGAGGGATTAAATCCAAATTCTAAACTATTGCCTCACCACAGGATTGAAGTCTGCACTTTTCCAAGTCATTTTTCTGTTAATGAAATTCTGAAACAAGTTTTTAGAATGAGAGAAAGATGTTCACCTGACTGAAGTCGGACGCTACTGGCTTTTTTAGACTCTAAAAAAGTCAAGCAAACCTGACCACTACAAATCTGATTTCTTTGTTTTTTTCAATTTTGACAGATTTTAACAGAAAGTGAAGATGGCTCATCTACCTGGAACTTGACAAACCTTTAAGGATAATTATAATTAAATTAGGAGGATTTATGCATCTATTAATCGTTGCTGGTTTCTTGATTAATCAATGGTCTGGACCTGTAAATCTTGGTATCCCTGGTATTGATGATATGAATCCCCAGACCTGCCGTGTTCAATTATGGGGAAATCTAACCTGTCTTGTGTGGCAGGCTTATATAGGTGGCACCTGGGAGATATTCTCAAGGATAATTGATGGCACCTGGAGTGACACATCAAGGATACCTACTGGTCCTGGTGCTGATATCTATCCCTGTGTTGCTTATGATAGTTCAAGAAATCGTTTCTGGTGTGCCTGGCAAAGATATGTTGATAATAACTATGAAATCTATGTATCATATAGAACTGGTTCCGGTTCATGGACAACACCGGTCCGCTTGACCAATGATACAAATATTGATGCATCACCATCCATCTGGATAATTGGCAATAATGTCTGGATTGCCTGGCGTAAAAATAATAATATCTATTCCTGTTATTATAATGGAACATCCTGGTCATCACCCATTCCCGTAACCAGTGACCCAACCTCCATAATGAATGACAATCCCAAGATTAATAATCGGCATAATAATCCATTTGTCGTCTGGGTGAGAAACAGAGATATCTATTACAGCGAACATATAAGTAACACCTGGCAGACACCACAGGCAATTGCACCCCATTCTGCAAATGATACTCTACCAGAGATTGCTATAGAGGCGCATCCTTATACACCACCCGCATTTAAAGTCTGGGTATTCTGGCAGAGTAACCGTGATGATAATTTTGAGATATATAGAACCGGTTATGATAGTATGGATGTCTTTTATCGGGTGACAAACAATAATTCAAATGACATCACTCCGAATCCACTTGATTATGTGGTACTGGTTAGGCAATTCATACAATTACCAGCTTTAGTTGCTTTTAGCACTGACCGGAATGGAACATATGATATCTATTCATTAGAACGTAGTTGGTATAATGCTTATGACACCGTTCCAGTGGATATAAATCCAGCCCAGGATATATCACCAGTTACAACTATGACAGGTGGCTGGCCCAACTTTCTATGGGTCTTCTGGCAAACAAACAGGAATGGTGATTGGGACATATATGGCAGTTATATTCCAATCTATAGTGATGTGGAGGAATCATCTATACACCGAGAAGATTATCTGATTAGTTGCCTTCCCAATCCGGTTATTGATATATGCCAGATAAGATATAGTCTTACTGCACAGGAAAGGGTTAATTTAGCAATTTATGCGGTAAATGGCGAATTGGTCAGAGAGATTGCTGACGAAATTCAAAGCCCAGGTCCCCATTGTGTGAAAATCAAAACCGATTTTCTTAATAACGGTGTCTATTTCATAAAATTAAAGACTGAAAAGCATTCGGCAGTTGAAAAATTAGTCGTAGTAAAATAAGATAGGTGGCTAAAACCCCCATCTTATCTTAAGTAATGATTATTCATCCGCTTGTCCTGAAATCTACAAGAAAAATACTTTAATCATCCGCTTGTTGACTTTTTTTAAATTTTATATATAATCAACCTATGCCAATAAAGAAAAGATCAAAATCAGTGCTTAAGAACATTCGCAAATCAAGGCGGCGCTATCTGGAAAATTTGAAAAAGAAAAAGAGACTGAAAGCGGCAATTAAAAAGATAAGAAAGGCAAAGTCAAAAGAAGAGGCGCTCAAGGTATTTCCTGAGGTTCAGTCTATAATTGATAAATCAGTGCAGGATGGAATAATAAAGAAAAATACCGCTGCCCGTTATAAAGAACGATTGGCGAAGTTCATAAAAACCAAACTTACATAATTCTGAAAAGATATCTTTTATATTTTGGTATAAGAATCTTTTTTATTCTTATAATTGCGAATTTTTATGCGCCGCGTGATTTTGAGTATGGTGAAATAGCCCGAAATATAATTGCTGGCAAAGGTTTTAGCAGGTCGCCAACGACCGAAACCATACCTGTTCCAACATCATCCCACGCGCCATTATATCCGTTTTTCCTTGCCTTTTTTTATCAATTCGGCAACAAACCAGGGATCTATCTCTTAATACAAATCATTCAGGCAATAATCTCAACATTTACAATTTTATTAATCTTTAAAACTACAAGACTTATATTTAATGAGTCCTCTGCCCGTATCGCAGAACTCTTTACAGGATTATACCCGCCATTGATTTATTATTGCACCAAACTCGTGCCTACAACCATCTTTTTATTCCTGCTTTCGTTAGCAATCTATCAAATATTAAATAGCAGGGATAGATTTCTCATCCACTATCTCTTTACCGGTGTCATTACGGGAATCACTATATTATGCGATCCTGTGGCAATAGCAATTTATCCCGCACTATTTTTCTGGTTCCTTATCAATAAAAAAATAAATTTCTTTAGAATGATATTGATTATTATTTCATCACTGTTAGTCCTGATACCCTGGACAATGAGAAATTATAATATCCATAAAAGAATCATACCTGTAACCACTCAATTTGCAGTCAATCTCTGGATTGGAAATAATCCAAACGCCACAGGAACAGATTATTATAAAATAAGGTCGTTTAAAAAAGAAGATTATGTATTGATGACCCAAACCCTGCCGTCGAATATAAGGGATAGTTTATCAAGGATTTCTGAAATTGAATCTATGAATTTCTATTTAAATGAATCACTTAAATTTATAAAAAAAGAACCGTTAAAATTCATTTCATTATTATTTAAAAAATTCTATTACTATTTCTGGTTTGCTCCCTCAAGCGAGTATTCATCAAAAGACCTTGAACAATTCAGAATTTTATTTTATATACTTTACCTCCCGCTTCTTATAACCGGGATTGCCGGCATTCTCCTTTCAATAAAGGACCGTAAAGATGTTTTATTAATTTTACTCTGTATATTTTTCATTTCTTTTATATATATATTCACGCATGTCGGTCTGATTAGATATCGCCTGCCCTTAGAATTATATCTACTCATTTTTAGCGCCTATTTTGTGAAATCTCTGAGAAAATGAAATTGCCTGAAGAGATTGAAAAGAAAATTCTTTCGGAATTACATTTGGATGGTATTTATACAAATCCAGAAATCTACCAGGAAGTGATAGATAAATTAAGAAAAGAATTGGTTAACCAGTCCTGCATATTCACCCTTGAATACCGGGTAATAAAAGAATATGCTGATGCCTATTTTTGTTATAATTTCCCGCAAAATTTTTTGAAGTCATTTATACTGGCAAAAAAATTTTTTAATATTTTTAAATCTTTGATTCCGGAAGAGATTAAAATCCTGGACATCGGCTGTGGTGATGGAGCAGGAATGTTCGGTCTTTATTATTTTATGCATAAGAAGAAACCTAAAAGTAGGTTTCAATTAACCGGCGTAGATATAAATGATATATTCCTAAAAAGATGTGAAGCAATGGCAGACTGGTTTAAAGAGAAAGATTCCCATATCGATGTTGAACTGGTAAAAGAATCTGCACAAAAATTCGTTCAAAAGGATAAAAAGAATTATGATTTTATAATTCTTTCAAATACCCTTGCTGAAATATTTCAATCAGAAAAGATTCCATTATCTTTTATCAAGTCTTTATTAAAAAATTTAAAAGAGACAGGGCTTATCATCATCATTGAACCAGCATTGAAAAATCTTACGCGCAGACTTATGGAATTGCGTGAAGATATGATCACGCACAAAACAGGTGATATTCTTCTTCCCTGTTTACATAACAACAGATGTCCTGGACTTAATAAAAAAGGTGAATGGTGCCACCAGAGCATAGAATGGACTCCACCTGATTATCTAAAAATTATCAATCAGAAATTATTTAGAAAAATTGAATACCTCAAGTTTTCTTATCTTATTATATCGACCCCAAAATATAATCCACCACCTTATAAATTTTATCCTGTCATAAGCCGATTATCCATAGAAAAGGGAAGAAAAAGGTGCCTCATCTGTACTGAAGATGGTATTGTAGAATTAATAATGCTAAACCGTGAAAGAAGTCTGGCGAATGGAGAATTTGAACAGGTTTCACTGGGAGATATAATAGAAATAAATGAACCGATCAAAATCAAATTTAAAATCTGGAAGATTGAAAAAGATACGAGTATCAAAAGGCTTGATTTTTGAATTAAATTATTTATAATTATTAATCTTTATCAAAAGGAGGCAAATGGCACGATATTTTATAACTTCTGAATCAGTTACTGAAGGCCATCCAGATAAAATCTGCGACCAATCAGCAGATGCTATCCTGGATGCAATACTTGAGAAGGATCCCTTTGGCAGGGTTGCCTGCGAAGTAATGACCACCAGAGGGTTAATTTTTGTTGCGGGTGAGATAACGACAAACTGCTATGTGGAAATACCTGATTTAATCAGAGACCTTTTAATTGAAATCGGTTATACTGATACAGATATGGGCATTGATGCCTATACCTGTGCTATAATCACTGCGATCCAGGAACAATCAAGTGATATTGCAATGGGCGTAAATATTGGCGGTGCAGGTGACCAGGGAATGATGTATGGTTATGCTACAAACGAGACAAAAGAATTGATGCCGATGCCCATAGTCATTGCCCATAAACTTGTCCGAAGGCTTGCCGAAGTTCGTAAAACAAATATTCTTACTTATTTAAGACCCGATGGCAAGTCCCAGGTAACAGTGGAGTATGATAATGATAAGCCGATCCGGATTGATACAATCATTCTTTCAGCCCAGCACCATCCTGATATAAAAAATGAAAAATTACATACAGACCTAAAAAAATATGTTGTGCTTGAGGTCGTTCCAAAAGAATTGATAGACGATAATACAAAGATATATATAAATCCCACTGGCAGATTTGTCATTGGTGGTCCCCAGGGTGATACAGGGGTTACCGGAAGGAAGATAATGGTCGATACTTATGGTGGTGTAGGACACCATGGTGGTGGTTGTTTCTCAGGAAAAGATCCAACTAAGGTGGACCGTTCTGCATCCTATATTGCGCGTTATGTAGCAAAAAATCTTGTTGCCTCAGGTGTATGTGATAAGGTTGAGGTATCCCTTGCCTATGCCATTGGTGTTGCAGAACCTGTTGCAATAAATGTCAATACATTCGGCACAGCAAAGATTGAAGAAGAAAAGATTGTAAAAATTCTGAAAAAATTATTTGATTTTACACCCCAGGGTATCATTGATAAATTGAACTTGCGCAGACCCGTGTTCAAAAAGACCGCCTGTTATGGGCATTTTGGCAGAGAAGAAGAAGGATTTACCTGGGAAATATGTGATATGGCAGACGCCATAAAAAGAGAAGCGGGGATATAATTATTGGTTAAATAGTTAAACAAAAAAGGAAACTAAATGGAACATAATATCAAAGATAGAAAATTATCAAAAGAAGGGCATAAAAGGATTGAATGGGCAGAGACCAAGATGCCTGTTTTAAGATTGATTCGTGAACGGTTCACAAAAGAAAAACCTTTAAAGGGCAGATGCATAGGATGCTGTCTACATGTGACAACCGAGACAGCAAATCTTGTGAGGACGCTCAAATCAGGTGGTGCCAGAGTTTTTTTAACTGCCTCCAACCCATTATCTACGCAGGATGATGTTGCAGCAGCACTCGTTGAAGATGGAATCGGTGTCTTTGCAATTAAAGGAGAATCAAGAAAAGAATATTATTACAATATGGATTATGTGATTAAAAATAAACCCGAGATTCTCATTGATGATGGTGCTGATTTAATCTCCACAGTCCATAAAAAGAATGTGAAAGGGATTATTGGTGGAACTGAAGAAACAACAACCGGTGTAATAAGGTTGAAACAGATGGCGAATGACGATGTCCTGCAGTTTCCAATTATTGCAGTGAATGATTCCTTGACCAAACATCTCTTTGACAATCGCTACGGCACAGGACAATCAACTATTGACGGCATTCTGAGGGCAACGAATATATTGATCAGCGGATGTAATTTTGTTGTTGCAGGTTATGGCTGGTGTGGCAGAGGGCTTGCGATGAGAGCGAAAGGATTTGGTGCAAATGTAATAATCACCGAAGTTGACCCAATAAAAGCGCTTGAGGCAAGAATGGATGGTTATCAGGTTATGCCAATGATTGAAGCAGCAAAGATAGGAGATGTATTTATTACCGTAACCGGTGATATAAATGTGATAAGAAAAGAACATATGTTAAGAATGAAGGATGGTGCAATCATAGGAAATTCAGGACATTTTGATGTAGAGATCGATAAATATGGATTAAAAAAGATCGCAAAGAAAAAACGTCTTATAAGAAATTTCTGTGAAGAATATACATTGAAAAATAATCGACGTATATATCTCCTTGCCGAAGGAAGGCTTGTGAACCTTGCAGCAGCAGAAGGACATCCGGCAATGGTAATGGATATGTCATTTGCCAATCAGGCACTGGCAGTAGAATATATCTTAAACAATCCCGGACTCAAAAATCGGGTATATTCATTGCCGATTGAGATTGACCAGGAGATTGCCCGTTTGAAACTAAAATCTATGGGGATAAAGATCGATAAACTAACACCTGAGCAGAAACGGTATCTTGCATCCTGGGAAATGGGGACATAAAGATATTTCTAAATCAGGGTAAACAAATCTTTCCTTCAAAGGTCATCACTGCCTGACCACCAAAGGCGGTTCTTAGAATTTCATTATTATCGGTATAAATGTGAACATAAACCAGCCCGGGCATCTGGAGTGAATAACCCTGTTCAACGACGACGCGGGTTGTCTCCTCTGCCTGAATAATCCTGTTTTTTACGAGATAATAACCTAAGGCAACCGCAGCACCTCCAGAAGCTGGATCTTCGTTGATTCCAACAACAGGTGCAAAATGGCGCATATGGACATTTGCCTCAGGGTCGTTCGTTTCCATGCAGAATAAAACAACACCTGTAATTCCAAATCTCTGACAGTAATTTTTCATCAGAGAGAAATTGGGTGTGATATCAAGTAATTGGGGTAATGATTTTACAGGCACTATTATCTCTGGATGTCCTGATTGAACCGCACTCATTGGCATATTGGTATCAGAAATATCAATAGGAGATATACCCAGAAACCGGGCAACACTTTTCAATTCCAGATTAACACTTATCGTATTCGGTGGTGGCAGGGAAATCGTAACGCGATTTATTTTTTTGTTCGTAATCCTTAATTCTACTGCCTGTATCCCTGATTTTGTTTTCTGTTTTAAGATTGTGGTTGGCTCTTTCAAATCAATGATACCCTCATTTTCAATTGCATAATATGTAGCAACTGCACCATGTCCTGAGAACTTTATCTCTTCCGAACCACTGAAAAATCTCAAAATTAAATCTGATTCTTCATCACCCGGAAATATAAAAGTCGTATCTGACAGTGGATTCAATTCTCGGGCAAGTTTCATCATCTTTTTTTCATCATAATGTGGTTGCATACCAATTATGACCCATGCTGGATTTCCTGCATACGGCACTGTAGTAAATGAACATAATCTCTTAGCCTTTATCCATTCCATTTAACCTCCCCTTCAATTATCTTGTCTTAAAATCTTTTTATGAATTCACCTAAATCTCGCATAGACCAGTGCCACATTTTTTTAAAAAATCAATGTCCCCAAATTCCAGGACCTGAGTTTTTTTGCTATTATAACGATAAACAGTGATGCCCTTGCATTTCAACCTATGTGCCAGTAAAAATGCAGCACGGGTCTGTTCTAAGGTTGCATCTTCAGGAAGATTTATCGTTTTACTGACCGCATTATCAACATATTTCTGGAATACTGCCTGCATCTTCAAATGTATTTCCGGCATTATCTCATGGGCAATGGGAAATAATCTTTTTACATCCTCTGGTATATCCTTGATCTTTTTTAATGAACCGGCACGAACAATTTCCGATACCAAATCCGGGGAATAAAAACCTTTCTTATGTGCAATCTCTTCAAAAATTGGATTCACAACCACCAATGTTGTATCAAGAACATTACGTAGATAGCCAACCGAGAATAATGGTTCAATCCCAGAAGATGTATCCGCAATCATACTTATCGTTCCGGTTGGTGCGATTGATGTAACTGTGGCATTTCTCATTGGCTGAGAATTTTTGAATATTGATTTCTCAATATTGGGGAAAGAACCCCTTTTCTCACCCAATATCTTAGAAACACGACGTGCCTCATTCTGGATAAAATTTGCCAGTTCATCTGCGAACCTCAGCGCCTCATCAGAATCATAGGGAATCCCCATTTTTATAAGGCAATCAGCAAATCCCATCACACCCAGACCAATCTTTCTGTTCCCCTTTGTCATCTTTTCAATCTCTCCGAGTGGATATCTATTCGCATCAATTACATTATCAAGAAAATGGATTGCTATTTCAATCGTCGTTTTGAGTTTCTCATAATTGAATTTACCCTCAACAAACATCTTTGCAAGATTGATTGAACCCAAATTACAGGATTCATACGGTAATAAAGGAACTTCACCACAGGGATTCGTGCTTTCAATCCTGCCCAGTTCTGGTGTGGGGTTTTTACGATTGATCTCATCAATGAATATCATTCCTGGATCACCGGTCTTCCAGGCATTAAATACAATCATATCAAAGATATCTCTTGCATTGATATTTTTGACCGGTTTCTTGGTTCTTGGATTTATCAAATCATAACCTTGATTATTTATCGCACGATTTATAAAATCATCTGATACCCCAACCGAAATGTTGAAGTTATTTAATTCGTTTTCTTTTTCTTTTATCCTGATGAAATCAACAATATCAGGATGGTCAACATTTAATATCCCCATATTGGCACCACGTCTCTTACCACCTTGTTTTATAACCTCTGTGGCACAATCATAAATCTTCATAAAGGAAAGTGGACCTGATGCTATCCCCATTGTTGAACGCACCATATCACCCTTTGGTCTAATATTGGAAAAAGAAAAACCTGTTCCACCACCAGACTGATGTATCAAAGCAGTATTTTTAAGGGTCTCGAAGATACTGACAAGGGAATCCTCTATAGGTAAAACAAAACAGGCAGATAGTTGGCCGAGTTCACAACCCGCATTCATAAGGGTGGGTGAATTCGGAAGGAACTCAAGATTCGCCATCACCCGATAGAATTCTTCTTCTGATTTAGATATATCTTCTCCATAATTTGCATCAACCTGTGCAATTGCCCTTGCCACCCTTCTAAACATCTCTGCTGGAGATTCTACAGGCCTTCCCCTGTTATCCTGTAATAGATATCTCTCACTCAAAACCCGTAAACTGTTTAAAGAAAGTTTTAAATGGTCTTTCACACCGAGTATTGTTTTCTTATTTCTGATATCTGTCCTCAATTGACGGTAAATGATGTACGCCCGTGCGGTATTGAACTTCTCATTTTTGATAAGGGTTTGTTCCACGATGTCCTGGACATCTTCTACATTAGGTTTTAAACTCCCAAATCTCTGCTGAAGTTCTGCTATTACTTCATCTCCAATCTTTCGGGCAAGACTTATATCTTCATTCGTTGCCCTCAATGCCTTTTCAATCGCTTGATAAATCTTCTCTGGTTTGAATTCTACAACCGTGCCATCTCTCTTGATAATAGATTTAATCATAAATGATTATAATATAATTTCAGTCCTTGTCAATAATGCAGACTTTATGGAGGGCTAACTATTGTTTTGTATTAAATCCAAATATCCCAATAAAATTTTTAATTATCGTCTTCTTCACTCCATCCATTTCTACCATATATTTTAATATTTCCTGCATTGATGTCATCTTTATTTCCTTAAATCCACAGGGATTGATTAAATCAAAATATTTCAAATCATTATTGACATTTAGTGCAAAGCCATGGAAACTTACCCACTGTTTTATTGCAACACCGATTGAACAGATCTTCTTTTCTCCAACCCAGACACCGATCATCTTTTCTTTCTTTCCTGCGGAAATTTTAAAATCGCCGAGTGTAGCGATTATTGCATCCTCAATCTTTTCAATAAAAGGTCTTATACCAGCAAGACCCTTTTTTATATTAAATACGGGATATCCAACCAGTTGCCCTGGTCCATGGAATGTTACATCTCCCCCACGTTCGATATGATATAATTCTATTCCCTTTTCTTTTAGAAATTTTGCCGGGACCTTAATGTTTTCATCTTTTCCTGACCTGCCGAGTGTAACTACTGGATTGTGTTCAACAAGGATTAGTGTATCTGGAATTTCTTCTGCCACCCTTTTTGAATGTAATTCTTTCTGTAAATCCCAGACTTCTTTATAATTCCTTAAACCTAAATCCAGAACCTTTAAATCACCCATTATTTAAATAACGATATGTGCAAGGAAAGTAATTTGGTAATCTGATTCTATCTTTTTGTTTACAATATCTATTTGTGATTTTTAGTTTTTTCTCCACACACTTTTATCGGCACAGGTTTGGTCGGTGGTCTGTAAGTTGGTTGTTTTATCTTTTCTATGGGAATATTGAGTTCCTTTGATAGTATCCTCGCGATATGTCTTCTGCACCCCTTTCCCTGACACAAACCCATCGTCACCCTTAAGACCCTTTTTAGTTCATCCATTGTTCGATAACCTTCTTTTATTTTCTTAATAATCTCTTCTTCAGTAATATCTTCGCAGCGACAGATAATCTTCATACCCCATTTTACCCTAAAAACTTTGAATGTCAAGTTTTAAAAATTCAATTAAAAACTCATTCCGATCCCTATCCTCATTCTGAAACCAGGATTCCAGTGTAAAGGATTATTATAATAGAATGCCCTTGCCTTTACATATTCTCCGCGCAGTTCATAAGGATTATTTATGCCATCATGGTTATAATCAGCCTGAGGTGTGTAGTATGAACTTGTAAGGGTAATATTCGAAAATTGTCCAACGTTTACGGTCATTGTCTGCCCGTCATCATCGGGTTTTCCGGTCGTGCTATAGACCTCCCTAATCTGCTCGGTGTTAAACAGGTTATAGATATTTGCAAATATAGTAAAATTCAATTTTTGAATTGTTATTCCTTTTGTGATATTCGCATCCACATTTATGTATCCAGGCATCCGTGAGGAGTTATCATCACCGAGTTTATTTCCTTTAGCATCGGTCGGCGTATACGGGAAACCAGAATGGTATGAGAAAATAAAATCAGCCGTCATATTACGCAAAGGGATGAGGATAAAATTATCAGGAGATTCAAACCCGAGTGTTGCATTAACAATATGTCTCTCATCAAAATCGAGCCAGTAATCAATGCGCGGAATAGGATATTGGCCTGTGATTGGATCCGGGTTTTCAAGATAAATATTATAATAATTCTGCCAGGCTGATGAGGCGGTTCCTTTTGCGAATTGTAATGTATATGAAATATCAAAAGCCCAGTAATTCATCATTCGTTTTTTCAGGGTCAATTCAATTCCCTTTACATTTCCATAATCAAGATTCTGGACCTGATAATAGGCATAAGGCAGTGCATCAACCTTCTGGGTCTGAATCAAATCATAAATATCCTTGTAGTATGCAATAAATCCTAAAGCAAAGATATCGGATAATTGATTCTCATAGCCCATTTCATAGGCAATTGTCTTTTCAACCGTAAGATTTGGATTTCCCACGACTGAATTGAATCTTCTCAAAAGAAGCCAGACAACTTCTGGTTCAGTTGAACGATAAAGGTCATGGGAAGTTGGTGTCTGGTAAAAGTGTCCATAATTGAACCTGAATTTTGATCGTTCAGTGATTGGTAAGGAGAATCCAAGCCGGGGTGAAAGTCTGATCTTGGGTGGAGTTTCAATCACTGTGGAATCTGTTATATCACTTGGATTCTTTAATCCTCTTGCCTTGGAATCAAAATAATCAAGCCTTACACCAAGCCTTGTGATAATACCCTGAAAATCCATACGGTCCTGAACATAGATTGCTCCTTTCACAGGATTTTTATTATATCTATCCCAGAATGGTGTAAGGGTCCAGGGAAGGTTATTATCAAACCATCCCACATTCTGGAATATTGCATTAAATCCCGTTTTGAATTCATGGACCTCACCAATGGCATTTGTATAAGAAAAATTGAATTGATAATCACGATTAAAGAAATAACGCCAGATGCGATCATCGCCAATCGTATAATAAAATCCTGTGGCACCAAATGGATTCCTGCGTAAACTCCGTCCAGTTGACCTTTCAAATTCCTGATAATGATAAGGCATATCAGGATCAGCAAGAGAATCAATCAGATAGGATTTAATAAGTGAATCAGGGATCTCAAACAATTTCTGAGGAAAATGATTTGCCTTGAATATGTAATCCTCATACCATTTTCTGTTCTGTCTTTCTTCTTCTTCTAAATCACGGACTGCATAAAATCTTGTATTCTTTGTATAACCAAATTTTGCTTCAATTATTGACTTTGTTGTAGGCATATAATTAAATGTCAAACTTCCAAGATAACCTTTACGTAACTCTGCAGCACGATGGTCAAGGTGATAGATCATACTCAAATCACCCCAGATATCACTGTAATACTGGAACATCTCTCTCTGATAAAATCCAGAAAGTATTATCTTACCTTTGGCATTAGGCAGTCTATAAGACAGCTTACCCTGAGCTTTATAGTCAAACCTTGGCGAAGGAATTTTATATTTTGCCCTTTGATGTGCGTCAGTAAGATATGATTCGCCGGATAAAAAATATCTTAATCGTGATTTGGGCAGAACACCTCCACCGAGACTAAATTCATACTGATTATATCCAAAATTTAATTTATCACCGCGGAAGATTTCATCTGTGGTGTAACGCAAACTTCCGCTTGTCTTATCACCACCTTCGCGGGTAACAATATTAACTACACCGGAAAGCGCCTCACCATATTCAGCATCAAATCCACCGGTGATAACACCGATCTCCTCTACCGCCTCTTTGTTAACCTGGACTGATTGCTGTCCATAGTGTGGTGCCTTTGCCAGAACACCATCCACATAATAGGCAATCTCGGTATTTCTGCCCCCTCTAATATGGGTTCCGAGATTGCTCGTTGATACACCTGCCTGCAATGTTATAATTTGATTAATCTCACTTATTGGTAATTTTTTAATCTCTTCAGATGTAGAGATATGTGTAGTCTGGGTCTGGGTTCTTATAACAATCGGTTTTTCTTCAACAACAACTACGGGTTCAAGGATAATTACCCCTGGTGCTAATTTAAAGTCAACGAATGTTGTTTGATTACTCATAACTGTGATGTTCTTCTTTGTAACTGCATTATAACCAACATAAGATGCGGTTATTTCGTATGTTCCTACAGGCACAAATGGAATTACATATACACCATTATCATCGGTTGACGCACCTATCTCGGTTCCTTCAACAACGACATTTACACCAATGAGTGGTGTCCCATCAGATTCATCTATCACCTTGCCCTGTATCCTTCCCATACCGGTTGCCAGGGCAAATTTGCATATCAATGCAACTCCCCAATAAATTCGCCTCATCCTAACCTCCTTTTATTAATTATAATAATATTATTTAAAAAGTCCTTGCTGTCAAGTGTTAATTAACTTTGAGACTAAAGTCTCTACTCCAGGGTTTTTTCTTGCTACTTGCTACTCTCTACTCGCTACTATCTCCATCAGCAATAGTTTATTATTTATGATTTGGAATTTTGAATTTGTTTGGAATTTGGTCCGCCAAGTATCCGCCACTTCGTTTGGCGGATGGCGGATTGGAATTTGGAATTTAACTTTGATACGGGCAGCGAAACCGTCCAACGAATAACGATATGTTCTTAATTGGAGTATGGAGTTTACTCCCGTAATAACCCCTCATCACCCATTATACCCCTTAATAACCCTTGCTTGTAGGAAGCACTTTTAGTGCTGATAAATCGGGGTTAGAAAACCCCTTCTTACAGAGGATTATTGAAATGATAGATGTTGGCATTTTGCTGCAGAAGGGTATGGAATAGAATATTGACAAAACACAAAATAATGGATATAATGATATTATATGAATTCTGGTATAAAGAAGAAAGATTTGCGTAGAAAACCAGATGCCAGAAAATGCGGGTGTAGCTCAGCGGTGGAGCATCGGCTTCCCAAGCCGAGGGTCGCGGGTTCAAATCCCGTCGCCCGCTTTTGTTTTAATTCTATTTTTTCCGTTTCAGAAAACTTTATCTATTCAAAATGCACAAATGTCTAATATTTTTTTCTTTAATATTTTCTATCTCCAGCTGTTTATTTCCTAAACAAAATATCTATCAGAAAGGCGTCATAAGTTATGAAAATAAAGATTATGCGAAGGCAATAAAATATTTTACCGAATTCTATCAAAGATCACCATCCGGAGATTCAACCCTATTTTTTTTGTTCAACTGTTATATCAAAATCGGTGATATCAAAACCGGTATAAAAATTCTTGAGGAACTGGCAAAAAGAAAAAACCCTTCTGAACCAATCTATTCCAATCTTTTCAATTATTATCACCAGAATAATCTTTATCATAAAATAAATCAGATGATTTTAAATGCGCCCAAGCCTGTAATTCAGAAATTTGACATAAAATATCCATTGACAAAAAGACTCTGTGCTGAATTATTTGCCGGAGCGCTTTCTTCAGGTAAGATTGAAAACCCGGTTGATTTTGCACTAAAAAGAGGAATTCTGAAATCTGCACCCGATGGAAAATTTTATGAGAATGATACAATAAAAGTAAATCAATTAATCCTGCTCCTTGATAATTTTATTCCCCCTGTGAATCCTGAAAATAACCTTCGTTTTAAATACATAAAAATGAATTCTTATCTTTATCTTCCGTATTCTCGGTTAATTTCACTCAACATATTAGAATACGATGAAAATATAAATCCCGAGGAGTCGGCAACATTGAGCCAGGCACTCCGTGCAATTACAAATTTAAAAAATAAAGGATTCTTAAAATGACCCGCTTGATTGACCGCTATTTTATAAAGGAATTCATACCTCCGCTCTTTTTTTCAATCTTTGCCCTGACTTTTATACTCTTGATGGACCAGCTCTTCAGGTTGATAGACCTGTTTGTAAGAAAAGGGTTACCAATTTCAATTGTGGGACAGGTCCTCCTTTATAACCTGCCCTTGATTGTTTCTTATACAACACCGATGGCAATTCTCATTGCTATCGTAATGAGCTTTGGCAGATTCAGCCACGATAATGAAATACTCGCCCTGAAAACAAGCGGTGTTTCATTTTTGAAAATAATGAGGACCCCGATGATTGTTGTAATAATTATTATGACATCTCTAATTTTTTTCAATCATTATTTTCTACCTGAGGCAAACCATCGGGCAAGGAACCTTATGTATGATGTTGCCCGAAAAAGGCCCGCGGTGCGACTTCCTGATGGCATATTTACGAATGAATTTCCTGGTTATACCATTTACATTGCAAAAAAAAATGAAAAGACCGGAGAAATATTCAATGTGACAATTTATGATTTGAGAAATAATACAATAATAACTGCACCGAAAGGGAATTTATATTCAATTGAAGATGAAGATATCATGCAGTTTGTCCTTTATAATGGCGAATATCATCAATTAATAGATAACACGAAATACCAGAAAACAAAATTTGAAAAGCAGGTGATAAATATACAGGTGAATACTGAATTTGTTAGAAAAGAAAGGAATGTGCGCAGTGATGATGAGTTAAACCTTCCCAGATTGATAAAAAATATAAATGCAATTTCCTCGGAGATCGATAAAATCAAAGATGAAATCAATGAACTCGGCATAATCACGATCGATAAATACACAAAAGGCGAGATTGAAAAAACCCAGGTGATACGATTCCAGATTGAACAGAAACTCTCGGTGATTAAAAGCAAATTGAGAAATCGTGCACGTTACCTCATTGAATTAAACAAAAAATTTTCGCTTGCCTTTGCCTGTCTTGTCTTTTTGATAATGGGTGCACCACTTGGTTATTTATTCAGAAAGGGTGGTATTGCCGGACTATTGCTTGGGATTCTATTGTTCTCTGGATACTATATTCTGTTTTTAACCGGTGAAGAATTCGCAGATCGCAGGAATTTCTCTCCATTCTGGGCGATGTGGCTGCCTAATATAATACTACTAATTCCAGGACTTTTTCTTCTCTATCTTGCCGAATATGAACATCTACGATTTTTCAGAAAAAAAATATGAAGAAAATCTATAAATATGTGTTAAGCAATTTTCTCCGTTATCTTTTATTTTCCCTTTTGATACTCATATTTATCTATATCATTATAAACCTCTTTGATAATCTCGGTAGATATTTATCAAGGAATATCCCATTTAAGGATATATTGATTTATTATCTTTATCTCATCCCTTCTTATACTGTTCTATTGATACCGGTAGCAGCAATAATCGGCGTATTCTTTATCTTCGGTTATATGACCAAATATCGCGAGCTCATTGCCTTAAAGGCACAGGGTATGGACATAAATAATCTTTTTATTGTAATTCTTATCGCTGGAATTTTTATTTCTATCTTTACCTTTGTATTTCAGGAAACCGTTATGGTATGGGCACAGATAAGATTGACAAAGCATAAAACAACAAAGATTGATAAAAGACCATCTCCTGCTGAAACAAAACGATATAATTTCTTTTATTATGGTGAGAATAACTGGATTTATTATATAAAGGAATTCAACCCCAGGGATTCAACCCTGAATAATGTTATGCTCTGGAAGGTTGATGAAAATAGGCGCATCATAAAAAGGATTGATGCAAAAGGTTCAAAATTCATAGGTTACTGGCAGTTCAATAATGCCACAGTAAGGGAGTTTGATACCCTTGATAATGAAAAAATAAATCATTATACAATCCTTGATATGCCTGAATTAAAAGAAAAACCTGTTGATTTCTCGCGCACACCAAAGCCAGTTGAAGAAATGAATTTTATTGAATTATCTAAGTTTGTAAAAAAACGGCTTCGTGCTGGAGAAGATGTTGCCAAAGAGAATGTAGAATTAAATTATCGTTTTTCTTTTCCATTCATTACCCTTATCCTTCTTTTGCTCTGCCTGCCTATCTCAGTCGTTCTCCGACGTGGTGGGGTTGCGATTGGATTGGGCATAAGTATAGTTCTGGCATTTGTCTACTGGGGATTTATTCAATCCTGTCGTGCCTATGGCTATACCGGGATAATGGATCCCGTGCTTTCTGCCTGGCTACCAAATATTATATTTACGATCGCCGGCATAATATCAATCCTGGGCATCAGAAGGTAGACCAGGGTCAACAAATATTACACTCTCCCGCATTAAAACCACAGTTCCCAATTTACCCTTCTTGCTCTTTTTCAAATACTTCCTCTGGGTATAAGAAACCGGAACATTCTTCTGATTTTTTGCCTTGCTGAAATAGGCAGCAACTGCTGCTGCCTTTTCAATATCCTCTTTTCTTACATTCTGCCCTTTTTTCAGAACAGGTCTCAATATTGTATGTGCACCTTCATAACCACGGATATGGAAAAAATAATCATCGGGCTGGGCAAATTTAAAGGTCAGTTCCATATTTGAATGTGCATCCTTTCCAACATATATGCGTGAGTTAGAATCAAGAATAAATTCACGAAAAGGCAAGGATTTCTTTTCCTGGGCAGATTTTCCCGCAGCAATTCTGGTAATCTTTTTTTTCACCTCTACACCTGATTTAAGCAACTCGATATCTTTTTCTAATTTTTTAATCATCTCCTGGAGTTTTGGTATGCCCCTCTTTAGTTTTTTATACTTTTTAAAATAATCTTCTGCATTCTTATGTGCATCCTTCACAGGGTCGAGCCCGATTTCTATATTCTTCTGTGTATAGGGGTTGTAGAGTGTAATCTTTTCCATTCCCTTTTTAATTTTAGAAATATTCATCAATATCAATTCACCGGCAATCCGATGAAATTCTATCGCCTCTTTATCAGCAAGTTCTTTTTTTAATCTATCAATTTTCTCTTCAATCTTTTTTATTTTTTCATTTCTTTCTCTCTCGGATAAAATCCTTTCTTTTTGCTCAATATATGAATTTATTCCTTTCTTAAATAACTCATTCCAGGAATCAAATTCATTGATAAAATCCCGGGCAAAGAGACTCACCTTTAAAGGTATGATCGATACAATCCTTGGTTTATATGGCGCACCATTGATGATTGCCTTCAACTTTTCTAGATTTTCTGGATTCAATTCTTGGGCAAGAAATTTATCAAAACCCTCAAAATTCTTTACAAGTAAATCTTTATCCTTTAATTGTTCGCAGGTCAGGTTAAATACCGATGATTTTATTCTTTTTTCTATATACCGCGCAAATAGATTTCTCTGCCCGTCCTCTAATATAAGCGAAAGATTGGGTGCCTCTTTATAAAAAGATAACCTGATTTTGAAAGTCTTTCTCTGACCATATTCAATCCTTTCTAAGTAAAAATCGAGCACTGGTGAGTGGTCAGCCTGTTCTACTTTAATAATCCTTGCATTCGAAATATGTTCATCAAAATAAGGAAGCCTTTCAAATTTCTCAATTTTTTTGCTTATATAAAACCCCAATGCCTCAGGAAAAAGGGAAACAAAAAAAGCACTGTCATCAAATTCAATCTGGATCAACCTCTCCCTTATCCAGACCTGTCTTATGAATCTATTTATCAGTTCTTTTTCAATCTCCTTTAAGGCAAGATAGATATAGATTCCGTTCACAATTGAGTTTATCCACAAAAAATCAATCTGTCAATGATTAAAGAACAAAAGATGAGGCATTTATCGTAATGAACATCTTTATCTTTTTATTTTTATTAATTGCAATCCCTGCTTGGGGGAAAATCTTGATAAATCCAAAGCCCACCTTTGTTTCAATCCCCAGTTCAAACCCGGTGCTATAATATCTATTCTGTTCTCTATCAATTGCATAATCAATAAATAGTCTTCCAAAAAGGTCTTCAAAATAGATATTGGGATTCCAGAGCCCTCTTCTTATATTCAATAATCGATGTGAATATTCAGTCTTAAAAATGATACCACTCTGGGAATGGATATCTTCATAACCGCGGATTGAGATAAGTGATGTGTCAGGATTCTGGGTATCAGAAAACCCGGTCAGTTTTATGCGAAATTCACCATTGAACACCATATGATACAATCCCGCACTGCAAGAAAAACCAGTGCGGTCAATGCTTGATTTGAAAACCTTTCGCTCAAAAGGAACAGAAAAATCAGAGGAAAAAGTAGTATACGGATTTCCTCCAGTAATTGAAGCCTCTAATTTTATTTCCTTTCTCTTATATCCATCAAAAGATGTAAAATGCAAACCCGATGAAATATTTTTGATTTTTTTATCCCGGGAATAAAAAATTGGATAATTAAAAGAAAGATAAACCAGGTCATTGTAATAATAAAAAAAGCCAAAATTCAAAGGATTGAAGAACAGGGACTGAAAATCCATCTGGAAATATGGGATATTTTCCAACTGGTCATAACCAATAATCATTATATAAAAATGTTCATTTGTTGCATCTGCGCCAGCGAATATTGCACTGTATAACCATTTTTTAAAAGTGGAGTCCATCGGTAAAAATAGAGGAATCCTTGCCGAGGGAAGGATGGTCTTTGTTATATCAAGATAATTTCCCCTTTTTATAACAAAATTCAGGGAATCAAAATTCGGCTCTAAACTTGCCTTCCATTCTTTCAATCTATAATTTTCAGGTCCTGCAACCATCGTGTAAATATCAAAGCCTTCTGAATTTAAACTGGTGCAAAATATCACACTATCATTCACACAAAATGAATTTACAAATCCTGTCTTTGTATAACGGAAAATGTTCTCTGGTTGGTTTAAATCAATACTGTAAATCCTTTGTTCACCATCATAATTCGCAATATAACCAAGGAGGTCTTCTTTGATAAAAAACAAATTCCCTTCGGTCCAGGGTGTCTTAAGGAGCAGTATAAATTCGTTAGTTTCAAGGTCCAGAAGGTATAAATCAGTATTTTCAAATCCCTTTCCTGCACTTAAGGCAATCCATTTTCCATTCGTCTCAATATCATTTATCAAGAAATCTCCTTCCCATAATCTTTTTCTCATTTCTGGGATATATAACCATATCTCTGAACCAGGGCTTTTATCTTTAACCTTAACATACAAAATAATTGAATCATTGAGGACACAGAATGCTCTGATGTCATCTTTAAATAAAACTTCAGTCTTTTTACTCGTCAAATTCATCCTTTTTAAAACCGAAGTTATACCAAATCGATTATAATAAACATTTTCCGCCCTTCTTATTTCAGCATTACAAAGATATAGATTGTCGCCATACAATCTCATTTTTGTCGTCAATGGACTATTTAGGGTCGTAAATATCTTCTCTTTTTTATCGGCGAGATTAAATTCCATTATATAAGTGAATGATTTATACCTGTATCCATCCAGTTTTATCGGTATCTCACGGGAATAATATAATTTATTTTTGTGATATACAACCGAAGAGATATACCAGCCATTTTTTGTCAGTCTTTCACCCGGGGATTGATAATCTATCGGTCTACCCATCTCATATCTCTGCCATTCAGAAAAAAGTCGAGGCAGGGTTTTTCCATAGACCTTTTTTGATGCGAGATCAATCCCGAATACAGGAAAGAAAGCAGAAATCAATGCCCAGGGGTATGAACCATAGACTGTAAAGAATCGGGTAATCTTCTCTTCACCGTATTTATACGAAAGATAATCAAGGAATTCTCCACCGAATAGATAGAACTTACCATAAGGGAATGAAAGGGGTTCATTCGTCGCCTCAATTATATCAGGGTATTTCTTTTCGCGAATTCTGGTTTCAAGGTAATTATCAAAAAATCCATCATTCAATCTACCTTCATAAGGCGAAATCTGAGATTCGGTATAAACAGTTATTCCCTCAATGATCCAGCCTGGCGAATACATATTTGATTGATATGGCGCACCAAATATCCGGGTAAGAATTTTAGAAATACCTGCAGTCTTTGTCATATGGGCAATATGTGTATACTCGTGCAGACCAACAAGTCTATACCAATCTTCAATCCCTTCAAGATAATAATCCGGTTTTGGTGGATAGGTAAAAATATGGATGTTATAGAAGAACGGATTGGCAAAACCATTGCTTAAAATGCCTGTATCCTCAATAACCACAGGCAGGTTTCCTGAATTATTGCCTGTGATTCTATCTATGTATGGACGATAATATTCAAGGTTATTTAATGTCTGAATTGCTCCATATTCATATCCGGGTTTATAAATGACTGTATAATTTTTTGTTTTAATAACCTGCCAGTCAAACCAGGAAAAGATTAATGTAAGAATTATCACCACCGCAAATTATAATAACAAAAAATAGAAATTCAAGAATTAAAAACCATCAATGATTCAATATGATAGGTCTGGGGAAACATATCAAAAAGATAGAGTCCTTTAATTTTATAACCATCTTTTATTAATAAATTTGCATCGCGGGCAAGGGTAGCAGGATTGCAGGAAAGATAAATAATTTTTTTAATCCGCATATTTTTAAATTCTTTTATTACAGCCTCACCAATCCCTTTTCTTGGTGGGTCAACTATCAATGTATCACATTCTTTTATTGAAGATATTTTATCCTCTACCCTGCCGACGATAAAATCAATATTGTCAATATTATTCAATCGGGCATTGTTCATTCCTTCTTTTACTGAAGCAGGATTTTCTTCAATTGCAATTACTCTTTTACAGAGGTCTGCCACACAAATCCCTATCACACCAACACCTGCATAAAGGTCAATTAGTATTGAACCCTCAATCTCTGCCCTTATTTTTTCAATAATCTTCTCAAAAACTCTGGTATTCACCTGGAAGAATGATGTTGGTCCAATCTCAAATTTTCTACTTGCCAGTATCTCCTCATAGAATCCATTACCAGCCAGGACTATATTTTTTCTACCTATGATTCTATTCGTCTTTTCTGTATTTATATTTTGACTTATCCCCACGATATCCTTAAATTCATCCCTGAGCCCTGAATATATCATCTCAGGTATACTTTTTTCCCTGGTCACAAATGTCAAAAACATCTGTCCGGTATTTGTCCCCCTTTTCACAATAATATGTCTTAAATTTCCCTTATGTTTTGATTCATCATATATTTCTATATTTGACTTTTTTATTCGCTCTCTTAAAATAGAAACTATTTTACTAATCTCCTTCTGGTTTATGTAACAGGTGTCGTGGTTTATTACATCGTGAGTCCCTTTTTTGAAATATCCGATCTTCAATTCTTTATTCTTTTGCAATGGAAGTTGGGTGCGATTTCTATAATACCAGGGTGTATCATAGATAACCTCTGTATTTTCTATTTCAATCTTACCAATATGTCTCAGTGTATCAAGGAGAATATCTTTTTTTAGTCCAATCTGGTGTGCATAATCTATGTGTTGCATCTGACAACCACCACAGGATTTAAAGACTGGACAGGGCGGTTCTATCCGTGCCGGTGATGGCTTGATTATTTCTAAGATCCTTGCCTGGTTATAATCTTTCTTTTCTAAGATTATTTCAACCGCAACCTCTTCTTTAGGAATGGCAAAATCAACAAAACAGACCTTTCCGTTTAAATATCCAATTCCCTGGGCACCAAGGTTTAATTTCTCAATCTTCAAATTTACTATTTTAGCCATTTATAAATTATATCTGGGCTTTAATAACTGTCAATTATCATATCTCCCTTTATCTTGTATCAAGAAACTTCACTCCCCTAATAACCCTTCATCACCCTTTATTACCCTTCATAACCCCTTCTTGTAGGAGCGGTTTCCAACCGCGATACCTATACTTTTTCGCCCTTCATAATTCCTGCTTAAGATAGGAGTGCGGAATTTATTCCCATAAAAAACGAGACTAAAGTCTCTACTCCAGTTTTTTTCTCGCTACTTGCTACTCTCTACTCCAAAAAGTAGGGACAGGGCTTGTCCCTGTCCGAAATGGCTGTTTTAATGAATTATTTCAGAATCTCATCAATCCCCTTTTTCTAAAAGTAGACACAGGATGTTTTACCCAAATAACGATACCTATAGACGATACG
>DAIRCK010000022.1:0-51514 GCA_036796695.1 bacterium | reverse complement strand
ACCCCCTATCACCCTTTATTCCCCTTAATAACCCCTGATGAAAAATCCTTGCCTGAATAAAAAGTGCTTGAGCTTTACCCGATTTTGAATTTAATCCTTCAGCCAGTTTTAGCGCCTTCTCTATATATTCTTTTGCCTTTTTAGTTTTATTCTGCATCATCTCAAGTTCTCCAAAAAAGAGATAAATTCTTTGCAAGATTTCTTTTGCTCCAATCCCCTGCGCAATTTTTCTTGCACGGATGAAATATTGCCTTGCAAGACTATTGTTTGCAAATTCAAGATGGACTCTGCCGATATTGTTGAGACACAATGCCTGACCATATCGGTAACCTGATTTTTCATATATCCTCAGGGATTTGGCATAGTATTCAAGAGCCTTCGGATAATCACCAAAACAGGCATACACATAGCCAATATTATTGAGAGTATATGCCTGGCCTTGGTGGTCGTCTATTTCTTCTCTTATTTTAAGGGCTCTGGTGTAATATTCAAGGGTTTTGGAATATTCACTAAGATTGCTATATATAAAACCGATATTATTGAGGCTCCTCGCCTGACCTGCTCGGTAGCCTATTTCCTCAAATATCTTCAAAGCTCGGGTATAATATTTAAGTGCCTTCGAATAGTCTCCAAAAATATCATACACAGAACCAATATTATTGAAACTCCTCGCCTGGTTTTCTCGGTAATTTATTTTTTCAAATATCTTCAGAGATCGAATGTAATATTCAAGCGCCTTTGGATAATTACCGAGACTGTCGTGAGTAGAACCGATATTATTAAGGATCCTTGCTTGACCTTCTCTATATCTTATCTCCTCAAAAATCTTCAGAGATCTGACAAAATACCTAATTGCCTTAGAATATTCACCATGCATATAATGCACATAGCCGATATTTTCAAAACTTTCGGCTTCTCCTTTTTTATCACTCATCCTTTTGCTTAATAAAAGTAACTTTTTTGCGCAACTTAGCATTTCTTTGTATTTACCGATTGAACCGTAGACCTCACTTAATTGCAAAAGGCATTTAGCCTCAAATTCCCTGTCAGCCACACTTTTCACAGCTTCCATATACATTCTCAAATCATTTATCGCTTCTTTGTTTTTGCCAATTAAATTATAGGTCTCGGCTCGACCTATCAAAGATCTAAATAACGATTCCTTTCTTGAGTTTTCAGTCATTTTATTTATAGAAAAATCTTCCTTAATATATATTAGATCTTTTATCTTCATTTTCCCATTGTAATCAAAATAAAGAATAGATAGTGTAGATTACCAAAATTTTCTTACCCATGCGATACCACTGATTTCTCTTAGTATTTTCTCTACTTCTTTCATTATATATTTGGGCTTTTCTTCGACATCGGATAAATCTCTTAAGTTTTTGCAGAGTTTATAAATGGAATGTGCCAATTCCGCCCCCTTTTTTCTTTTTTTGACAATCTTCAGTATCGGTCTTATATATGAAATTGCCTCCTTGGGATTCTTTCTTATCATTGCCTTGCCCACAGTCATCAAGGCAATTGCTTTTTGTTCTTCCGACAAACTAACTTGGTTTGTTAGAGAAAGGGATTTCTTTGCCAATCTTAGTGCAACTACATAATTTTTCTGCGCTACATTCAAATCGCTCATTTTTAGATGGACTTCTAATAGACCACTTTTATCGTTTGTTTTGATAAATATCTCTTCAGCCCTTCTTAATGTTTTCGCTGCTTTGTGAAATTTCTTGAGTAAGGTATAAATCTCGCCAATTTTTACCAAAACCTGGCTAAGCTGTTGCTTGTTGCCTGATTTTTCCCAAAAAGCGAGAGCTTTCTCGTAGTATTTCAGGGCAGCAGGGAAATTTCCCTTATGGAAATAGGTTTTTCCAAGATGTTCTAATATCCTAATAATACCAACCGTATAACTTATTCGTTGCGACAAAACAAGACTTTTTTGGAAATATCTTAACGCTGTATTAAGTTCACCTCCCTCCAAATAGAAGTTTCCGATATTGTCGTAAGCGACTACCACGCCCATTTTATAGCCTATTTCTTCAGATAAATTAAGGTATTTTTTATAATAAGTCAATGCCTCTTTCAGCCTGATTTTCTCCTCATAAGCCATAGCAATACTATTAAATGAAATGGCAAGTCCAATTTTATATCCGATGGCACTACTCATTTGAACACATCTTGAAAAATATTTTAAAGCGGTATTGATTTCACCTTTATAAAAATATACGAGTCCGAGGTTGTGTAAAGATGACGATTCAATTGCTTTATCGCCAATTTCTTGCGAGATTTTAAGGCATTTTTTGTATGACTTCAATGCCATATCAAATTTGCCCAAATTGTGATAAAGAATTCCTAAACCATTAAATATATTTCCAACGGATCTTTTATCTCCTAATTTTTCAAAAATTTCAAGTGCTTTTTCATAAGATTCAAGTGAACTGTTAAAATCTCCTTTATACCAATAGATAATTGCAATATTATAAAGGCCAATGGCATAAATTTCATTTTTACTTTCTCTTTTTATTGTATTCTTTATCAGTCTTTCGGCCTGTTCATAATCACTCATTCCTCGGGCTGTAAAACTTGCAATGGCAATGGTAGTTTTTTTTATCAAAGAAGAGTATGATCTGTCATTCCTCCTACAAAATGAGAGTATTTTTCTGCAATCAGCAATTGCCTGTTCATAATGTCCTATAAGACTGTAAATGTCTGATCTATTTTTTAATGCTCTAACAACTAATTCTTGTCCTTTTGTAGACATATCATCTATTAGTTTTTTGTCTTACTGCATAATTCTTTTACCTTTGCAAACCATTGTTTTGCACCAATCTTTTCAAAAATCTCCCTTGCTTTTTGTAAATATTCATTTGCTTTTCCCTTCTCACCTTTTCGCCCGCTGTCACCCTGGACTTGTTTCAGGGTCTCTGATTTCAGCATCTCACCATAATAATAATACGCCTTGGCTAATTCAAATGGCTGTTTCAATTCTTCAAAGATTTTGATCGCCTCTTTAAATTTCATATCCGCTATCTGCCATCGGGCATCAGCTCCAACCCCTGATAACCCCCTATCACCCTTTATTCCCCTTAATAACCCCTGATGAAAAATCCTTGCCTGCATAAGAAGTGCCCTTGCTTTATCGTGTTTTGAACCCAACTCTTGAGCAAGTTTAAATGCATTATCCGCATATTTTAATGCCTCTATAATAAAATTTTGCTTTATCTTTAATTCAGCAATCTCTGTAAATGCATCTATTAGAAAAAACTTATCACCAATCTCTGTCAAAACATTTTTTGCAACCAATAAGTGCTCTTCGGCTTTTTTCAATTCACCAAGTTCTAAAAATAGACCACCTAAATGGAAACTTGCAATGCCAATGCCTCGTTTATCATCAACCTCCTCATATATCCTTAAATTCTTTTGAAATAGCTCAATTGCCTTATCATATTCACCTTTAACGAAATAGGTATTTCCCAAACTGCCAATTGCTACACCAATGCCTTGCTTATCACCTATCTCCTCAGATATCCGTAAATCTTTTTGAAATAGCTCAATTGCCTTATCATATTCGGCTTTATCACTATATACGAGCCCTAAATTGTGAACTGCTAAACCAATGCCTTGCTTATAATCAATATCTTCAAATATCCTTAAGCATTTTTCAAATAGTTCAGTTGCTTTACCATATTCGCCTTTTACATAATAGATCCCCCCTAAATTAAGATTTGCAATGCCAATACCTCGTTTATCACCAATCTCCTCAGATATTTGTAAACGCTTTTGATATAATTCAATCGCCTTATCAAATTCGCCTTTATCATAATAGACATTACCTAAATTGGCACTCACCATACCTATGCTTAGCTTATCACCAATCTCCTCAGATATTTGTAAACGCTTTTGATATAATTCAATCGCCTTATCATACTCACCTTTATTATAATAGAAAGTCCCTAAATTATTAATTGCATCGGCAATGCCTTGTTTATCACCTATCTCTTCAGATATCTTTAAAGACTTTCGATATAATTCAATTGCCTTATCATATTCGCCCTTAGTCTGGAAGATTATGCCCAAATTATTAGAACCTCTTGCAATTACTTTTTTACGCTCAATTTCTATTTGCTCAAAGGTAACACCTGATAACCCATCAACTATTTCTAATCCTGTTTTACCTTCTATTAATGCCTCTTTCATCCCACCTTTCATTCGGTAAATAAAACACCGTGAGATATAAATCTCAGCCCTTTCAAGTTGTTCTTCCAATGTATCTCCGGTAAGAAAAATTTGTGCCTTCTCAAGCATTCCTAACGCAATATCATAATCCCCTTGCTTACAATAGATATCAGCAATCTTTCTTTTTGATTTTGCTAATGTTAAATGTGAATTTTTGCTATATTTTAAAACCTTCTGGAATGAATCAATTGCCTCATCATATCTACCCAATAAATTTAAAACCTCCCCTTTTCCATCTAATGCCCTGATTAAAAGTTCCTTCTTTGGGTTCATAGCCATTTTATCAACAATTTATTGATTGAACAAGTCCTTTGTTTTCTCTAACCACACCTTCGCTCCGCTTTTCTCAAAAATCTCCTTTGCTTTTTGTAAATATTCATTTGCTTTTCCCTTCTCACCTTTTCGCCCGCTGTCACCCTGGACTTGTTTCAGGGTCTCTGATTTCAGCATCTCACCATAATAATAATACGCCTTGGCTAATTCAAATGGCTGTTTCAATTCTTCAAAGATTTTGATCGCCTCTTTAAATTTCATATCCGCTATCTGCCATCGGGTATCGGCTCCAACCCCTGATAACCCCTTATCACCCTTTATCTTTCTTAATAACTCCTGATGAAAAATCCTTGCCTGCATAAGAAGTACCACGGCTTTTTCCTCTTTTAAATCTAATTCTTCAGCGATCTCTAATGCCTTATCTGTATATTCTATAGCGGCATTCTGCCATTCTCGCTTTTCCATCGCCATCTTCAATTCAGCAATATTTATGAATGCCTTTATCAAAAAATACTTATCTCCAATCTCTTCTAAAATCTTTTTTGCATCTAATAGATACTTCTCGACTTTTTTTAATTCACCAATATTATTTTTTAATGTAAACATTTAACCGTATTCTTATAAAACAGTAATGTCCAGTAATATCTAACTCTTTTGTATTTTACCCTCTAATCGTTCATAGGAATCAATCGCCCTGGTAAAGAATTCTATTGCCTCCTCATTGGCATAGACCTTCTTTGCCTTTTCTCCTGCCTCAACCGAATAGAGCAAAGACTTGTCATAATCACCACCTAAATAGAAATGATAAGAAAGAAGCCCGATAAACTCATCCTTCCTTTCTTTTAGTTCGGTTTCAATGAAGATACCGGTCTGACGATGTAACTCCTGTTTACGGGCAAAAGAGATTGTTCCGTAAGCAACCTCCTGGGTAAGAATGTGTTTGAAGAAGTATCTATGTTGTTCTGCTCCCTTTTCCTGTTTTATCAGGTCAAGCCGTTCAAGGTTGGCAAGTGATTTCTTTAATATTTTTTGTTCGGAATATATACCTTTAATCAGAAATTCATCAAATTCCCTGCCCAGAATTGAGGCGACCTGGAGAACATCCCGGTCCTGCAGTTCAAGGCGATCAATTCTTGATAGTATAACCGCTTCGACAGTATCAGGTAATTGTAGTCTTTTTAGATCACCCCTGAATTGCCACATCCCTTTCTTTTCTACAATATATCCCTGTTCAATCAATGATTTTACCAATTCTTCAATATAGAATGGATTACCCTGCGATTTATTGATAATAATTTTTTTCAGAGCATCAGGAATTTCTTTGATACTCAACAGATTTCCAACAAGTTCCAAACTCGCCTCACCTGAAAGTTCTTTAAGAATAATTTTTCTGGTCCAGGTCTTTTCCAAGAATTCTTCTTGTTTTTTCAGGGGACGATAAACGAGTGTAAAAAGAATTGGTAAATCTTCAATATTTCTACCAATATAGTTCACAAGTTCCATTGAGGCAGTATCTGCCCAGTGCAAATCTTCTATTATTAGACATACCGGCTTTTCCTGGGCAACATACTTCACAAAATCAAATATAATATCAAATACCCGTTGTTTTCTTAGTTTGGCATCAAGATATCTGGTAAGGGAAGTTTCAGGAAATAGTACACCAAGAACTTCTCCAATCACCGGCAGCCATTCAAGCAATTTTTTATTTACTGCAGCGGTTTTATCTTTTATTTTTGCGGATCTAATTTTGATTGGATCCTCGGGCAGAATATTGAAGAAGTCGTTCAGAATATCAATCCAGGGATGATAGGAGAATGCACTACCATAGGAAATGCAATTGCCTTTGAGCATTTGGTAACCTGCTTTTTCAGATAATTTCACAAGTTCCTGCACCAACCTTGATTTTCCAATACCGGGTTCGCCGCTGATGCTCAGAATTTGTCCCTTACCTTTAGCACAAAGATCTATGGCTTTCTTTATTTCGCTTATCTCTTTTTCTCTACCAACGATCTTCTCACTCTCCGAGATCCATTTTGTCAATGCCTTTTTTTCAATTTCTTTCTTTTTGATCAATTTATAGGTCTGGATTTTTTTCTTTTTGCCTTTAAATTCTTTTTCACCAAGGAATTCATAGTCAAACAGGGCAAAGGTTTTATTGAATATTGGCTCACTCACGACAATTGTTCTGTTCTCCGCTTTGGCGCCCAGTCTTGCCGCAAGATTGACCGCATCGCCTAAAGTCGCATACTCCCTCCTCAATTCATTACCAACCGGTGCTGCAAAAACTGAACCTGAGTTTACACCTGCTCTCAAGTTTAGATTTTTCAGTTTTGGATGATTTAGTATTTCATAGGTGAAGAGCACTGCTCTTTTTTCGTCATCTTCATAGGCAAATGGAAAACCAAAGACAGCAAGAACCCTTTCACTATCTTTATAGACATCAAGTGCATTTATCCAGCCATCGTATTTTTCAATCGTTGTTCGGACAATTTCATAAAATTCATTTAGTATTTTTTCTGCTCCTCGGGGATTTTTATCGTAAGGAATTCCAGCAAAATGCAAAAATACAACAGCAATCTTTCTGTGTTCACCATCTTTATGGTCAAAATATGGTTTCAACGCAATCCTTTTTGCAAGCCAATCAGGAATATATGGGCTTAATTCAGGCACTCTGTTTTTGAACATTCCTTCGGACAGTTTCATTTCTTCTGATTTGGACTCAAACATTTTTTTTCTCATCCGGACATATTTCCAGACTTCATTTTTCTGTTCAAAAACCACATCATTAAGTTCAATCTTTATTTCCTGACTCACCACAATTTCACCGGGACCAGCAGAATCGATCATTGCCATAAGATAATTTACACTATTTCCTCCTAAAAAGAAATTATTCTGCAAATCCTGAAAATAGACATTTCCTTTTGTCAGGCCAATATGGACATTTATCCTGAAGGCTCCAAGTTTTGTTTCAGTCTTTGAGTGTGCCTTAACAAATTTGAGAATCTCCTGTGCCGCGGTGATTGCCCTTTTACTGGCTGGATACTGTGTATCTTTTTCAGGGAAAAAAGCAAGGAATGCATCACCACCGAATCGGTAGATATCACCATTCCATTTGTAGATAATCTTTATCAGAGGACCAAAGAAGTGGTTTATTATTTTATTAACCTCTTCAGCACCTTCTTTTCCCAAACGCGTAAGTTTCTCGCTCATTGCGGTAAAACCTGAGATATCAGCAAAAAGAAGAACCGCATTAAAGATTTCAGATATTTTTTTTCTTTTTATTTTAGAGATAACAAGTTTCTGAGGTAAAAAACTTGCCATTGAACTGATTACCTTTGTTTCAGTTTTTATCATTTTCTTCTCCATTTTAGAATTTTAGTCAAATTTTATTATAGGTCAAGTAGAAAATATAATAAAAGTTGACTTTTTTGCCCTGTGGTATAGAATAATAATGTATGCAAGACTTTGAAATTTTTCCGGAGATTGAAAGAATTTTAAGATTATTGAATGACAAAAAAATTATCACAGTCTCTGGTTTTTCCGGTTCTGCGCTCTCTCTCTTTATTATGGGACTAAACCAGAAATCAATTCCTGTGGTTTACATTGCGAATAAAAATAATATCGAACGTTTCGGCGGAGAGATTACTGAAATCTTGCCCAGGGCAATAATCATTGATGAAACCTGTCCATTTTTTGAACCAACAGATGTGATAATTACAAGCGTAGATTTTTTGAACAAAAAGATCTACTTAAAAGAAAAATTCGAATTCATTCAGGGGCAGGAAATAGACCGAAATGAATTTATAGCACGGCTTTCAGCAAGTGGACTCCAGCGTGAAGAAATTGTGGAAGAAGAGGGGGAATATGCAATAAGGGGTGGAATAATTGATTTATTCCTTCCTGATTCAGAACCAATAAGAATAGAATTTGATGGAGATACCATCTCTTCAATCAGAAAATTCAATCCCCTGACACAACGTTCAGTTGAAACAGTCGTAAAATTCTCTGTAAAACTTGTATTACCTGGTATCCATACCTCAATTCTAAGGTCAATAAAAAATGATAGTTTGATTATTACTGAAGAAAAACTTGAACTCGATTACCAACAATTAATATTACAATCACCGGCTGAATTTAATTTTCTTTTAGAGCCCTCACCCAAATATTTTGGGAATCTGCGACAATTGCGGAATGATATGAATGAAAAGAGATACACCTATAAATTTTTGATAAGAGAATCAACTGTCTCAAATTTAGAATCCGTAATCGGGAAGATAGATGCTATTGTCCTTCCATTAAGAGAAGGTTTTATTGATATCAACAAAAAAATCATATATTTGACTGAATCAGATATTTATGGATACATACCAAGGAAGAAAACAAAATTCAAAGGACTTTTCATTGATGACCTTAAAGGTTTAAAATGTGATGATTATGTCGTTCATAATGACTTTGGTATAGGTCAATTTAAAGGTTTGGTACAGATTGATTTTGAAGGAAAAAAAGTGGAATGCCTGCACATTGTTTATGCAGATAATGATAAGGTTTATCTTCCAGTCGAAAGATTGAATCAACTTGAACGATACATTGGAATTGAAGGCAAACCACCTAAATTATCAAAAATAGGTAGTGAAATCTGGTTAAAAACTAAAGAAAAAGTTAAAAAAGCAACCGAAGTTCTAGCCAGAGATTTGATGAATCTCTATGCGCGGCGATGTCTGAGTCGGGGCTATGCATTTTCAAAAGACAGTGCTGAAATGCAGGAACTTGAAGCAAGTTTTCCATTTGAAGAAACACCCGACCAGAAAAAGGCGATGGATGATGTTAAAAGAGATATGGAATCAACAGAACCCCGGGAAAGATTAATCTGTGGGGATGTGGGATTTGGCAAAACCGAAATTGCTATCCGTGCCGCTTTCAAGGCCGCACTTGATTCAAAACAGACAATGCTTCTGTGCCCGACAACGATTCTCGCATTCCAACATTACAATACATTTGCCAGAAGACTAAAAGATTTTCCGGTAAGGGTTGAAATGGTCTCACGGTTTAAGACGAAAAATGAATTAAAAGCAATTTTAAAGGACATTAGTAATGGAAAGATTGACATTGTTATTGGGACACATCGTCTCCTTGGTCCGGATGTTATATTCAAAGACCTGGGTTTGTTAATCATTGATGAAGAACAACGTTTTGGAGTATTACAAAAAGAGAAAATAAAAAAATTAAAGCCAGGGATAGATGTAATATATCTTTCTGCTACCCCGATACCACGCACCCTTTATATGAGCCTTGTCGGTATAAAAGACATATCGGTCATACATACTCCACCTGCGGGTAGAAAAGGAATAATAACAAAAATAATCAATTTTGATGACAATGAGATAAAAAAGATAATCCTTTTTGAATTGAATCGTTCTGGTCAGATATTTTTCGTCCACAATCGAATCCAGACAATAGAAACCGTGAAGACCCGTTTGCAAAAAATCATCCCTAAATTGCGTATATGTCTGCTACACGGGAAGATTAAATCCCAGATAAGTGAGAAGAAGATGATTGAATTTGTAGAAGGCAGATATGATTTGCTCCTTTCTACGGCAATTATTGAATCGGGTATTGATATGCCCAGGGTAAACACCATTATTGTAAATGAAGCTGATAAATTTGGCCTCGCAGATCTACATCAACTAAGAGGTAGGGTGGGTAGATCTGAGATGCAGGGCTATGCGTATTTTATTGTGTCATCAAGGATTACTGACGAAGCCAGGAAGAGATTGAGTGCCCTGACTTCTTATGCTACACTTGGCTCTGGGTTCAGACTTGCGATAAGGGATATGGAGATTCGCGGGATTGGCAATATCCTTGGGAAAGAACAATCTGGTTTTGTAAATGCCATTGGTTATCATCATTATGTGAAAATTTTAAATAATGTAATACAGGAATTAAAAGGGAAAGAAGTTTCTTTTGAACCTTTATTGAATTTAAGAATTCCTGGATATATTCCTGAGGATTATATTCCAAGTGCCTATGAAAGAACTGCAATTTATAAAAGATTGATGGAGGTTCAATCAGAATATGAATTAAAATCCATAAGGGAAGAATTCATTGACCGTTTTGGTAAATACCCGGAAACTGTAGAAAATTTATTCACCATTGCGAAAATAAGACTCATTGCCCTGAATATTAATGCAAGCGAGGTAAATCAATCTAAAAATATTATACAATTTTTTCATAAAGGTCAATTGATAAAAGTATTACCACTGAATGTTATTTAGAAATATCAACGGATGAAATCTGATCTTCAATCTTGTCCAGATACAGGAGATTACCAAGTTTCATAAATATCTCATTCGCCTTTAAAAAGAATTGTAAAGCCTCTGAATATTTGTTTTGATTTTTATAGCATAAACCAAGCAGATAGTATATCTCAGCAGTGATGAAATTATCCGGCAATTTTACAATTATACTAAGTGCCTTATTATAATTTTCTTGTGCTCTTTTAAATGCCTTTAATGCGCAGAATACCTTTCCCATATATATATATCCATATATTCGTCGATTTATATCAGGATTTTCCTTTAACTCAATAAAAATTTCTTTCGCTATTTTTTTTGCATCTTTTAATTTCTTATCGAGTAAAAGATATTCAATCTCTTCAAACCAACAATCGTACAGGTATTGTTTCAACTTTATTGCTTTTGCATATTTATAAGCCTTTTTTAAATGCATCAATCCCTGTTTTTTCTTTCCAATCTCACGATAAAATTCACTTAAATGGACATTTATAAAACAATTCCCTTCAGTAAAATCGGTCTCTTTTGCATATTTAAATGCCAATTTAAAATTCTCCAGTGCCTCATCAAACATCAATCTGCGCATATGAATAACACCGAGGTTATCATAAAGAAAAGCCATATCCCTTTTTGCGCCAATCAACTTTGCAATTTCAAGGGATTTAGAACAGTATTCTTCTGCCTTCATCAGATTATAATGGAAATAAAGGCTTCCAAGGTCCAGAAGCGTAATCATTATGCCGGTCTGATAACCGATCTCTTGATATAATCTTAATGCATTTTTGTAATATTCTTCACCCTGCGGAAAATCGAGTTGCTGTTGATAGACTACTGCCATATCAAGATAGCAAGCAGCCATACCCTTCTTATCATTGAGTTGCTTTCTGATATCTAATGCTTTCTTGAAATAGGATATTGCTTCGGTGAGTTTATTTAAAGAAAGAAGTGCAACACCCATAACTATATAGATGAGTCCAAGTTCCTGTTTTGGTATCTGCTTTGCCTTTTTTAATAACTTTTCACATTCTCTCTTCGCCTTTAGATACTGACCGAGACGGGCATAAATCCAGGCGATACCCGAATGGAATTGATAGGAAGCAGATGAATTTTCCGTCAGTTTCAACCCTGCTCTAAAATGGCTCAAGGCAGTTTTATATTCACCTGTATTTTCATAAATCTGGGCAATCTTGTTGTGAATCTTATAATCATTTGGATTTATCTTTAAACAGTCATTTAAATTTTTTATTGCCTTCTCATTCTCACCCATAAGATAATAAACATCCGCAAGATTAAATTTGATCTTATATATTTCATCAATATTCTCTTCAAATTTTAAGGCATTGATAAAAAACTCCACAGCCTGTTTATGGGCATAATTTTCCTTACATTTTAAACCTGCCTGTTTTGAGTAATAGAGTGCCTTTGCCGGTTCAGTGGCAATGGTAAAATGATATGCGAGTTGTTCATAATAACTGGACAGCCTCGTATTAAAATACCTTTCAATTGCCAATCCAACCTGACGATGATATTTTATTAACTCTCCACGTGTGATATTATTATACACAATCTGGCGGACAATATCCTCACTGAAGAAGAAATAATCCTTAACCCGTTCTTTTATAAATCCTAATTTCAGCAGGCGGTCAATTGCATCAATAGTCTCACCAACATTCTTCTGTGCACACAGTGCAATTATTTCATCGTTAAATTCCTGGCCATAAACCGCACAAATTTCAAGAATTGACTTCGTTTCTTCATCAAGAAATTGAATCTTTCTCAATATCGTGGCTTCAATGCTTGATGGAATTTTTAATTCCTTATCGGACAAGATGATCCATTCTTTCCCATTATAAAATATTTTATTCTGCCGCTCCAGTTCCCTTAGAATTTCTTCAATGTAAAAAGGATTTCCTCCACTCAAGTTAAAAATAAATTTTGCCAATGGATATGATACACTGCCCATAATCGTTCCAAGAAGATTTGTAACCTGTATCTCGCTGAGTGGTAAAAGTTCAACCTTTGCAAATAAATTCTCACGTGCCCATATCCCGAAGTGTATATAAACTGTTGCATTTTTGATCTCTTCAATCCTGTATGTTCCAATAATTTTCAAATTTCTCGGTGTCCGTCTGATTAAAAAATCAAGTAGCTCACAACTTTGAGAATCAGTCCAGTGCAAATCATCTATGAGTAAAAGTATAACTTTTGATGGTAATAACTCAGCGAGTTTATTAAAAAACAAACTGATGCTGTCATAAAGACGATATTTGTCCAGTTCTTCAATCTTTGAAGACATAACTTTGTCTTCGGGTAGCAATTTTATCAACTCCTGGCGATGGATATCAGGAATATGTTTCAAAACCCGCTGGAGTAGAGCAAAATCTGTATTAACAATCTCCCTGAACATATTACAAAAAGGATGATAAGGGACTGAAGCAAGCGCAGCATAAGAATTTGCCCTTAAATATATATAATCAGGAAAAAGATTTTTTACCTCAATTGCGAGTCTTGTTTTACCAACACCGGCCTCACCATATATAAAAATTGTATTAAACTCCTGTAAATATTTTGTGCATAAATTCAATTCGTTTTCCCGTCCGATAAAAACTTTTGGAGGTAGTTCAATTCTCTTTGTGATTTCTGCCTTCAACCCGATTCTGTTTTTGCCGTCCTTTTTTGCCTGATACATTAACCTATCAGCCTGACTGATAAGGGTTTCAACATTTGTACCATCGTCAGGATATATTGCACAGCCAATACTGCAATGCATCTTATGATTTGCAATCTCAGTCAAGTTTAAATTTGCCAATATCCTCTGGGCAAGTTCCATAATTCCATGGGTGTCAGTATTGGGAACGAGGACAATGAATTCATCCCCTCCATAACGAATCACATTATCAACTTCCCTTACCGTAACTTTTAAAAAGTTACTAAATTCAATAAGAACCTTATCACCTTCAAGGTGTCCATAGTTATTATTTATCTCTCGGAAATTATCAAGGTCAATAATGATTATGCCAAACTTTGTTGCAAAGCGATTTGCCCTTTTTATCTCATTATCAACCCAGTAATATAGAAATCGCCGGTTATAGATGCCGGTTAGTTCATCATAATATATCTCTCTCATCAATAAATTATAACCAGAAAATCTATTGCGTCAATCTATTAAAATCAAAACTTTTTGATGGCAGGCGAAAAGTGGGTTATTAGGTAAAAATTTATTCGTTTCTAACCCAAAACATAGCAATTATCATTTGAGTTGGTTTGAATCCTATTTTTTGTAATTCAGCATTCTTATAAGCAAACTTAATTGCCTTATCAGTCTTACCATCAGATACTTCCATAGTCAATTATATGTTTTCTTATTTGAAAATCAACAATTTTGACCGAGCAAAATATTAGCATTTGAGGTTGCTGAAAAAGTCTCTCTCTGTCACCCTGAACTTGTTTCAGGGTCTCAAAAGATGCTGATATTCCGAGATGCTGAAATAAATTCAGTATGACAACGGTTGTTGATCCACTACTTTTTCAGCAATCTCCATTTTACCCCTTGACATTTGGCAATTTTTGATTATAATATTAGTGATAATGGAAACCATTTTCAAAAAGGAGAAAAATGCCTAAAAGGTTTGATTATTATCCGCCCTGGTGGCACGGTAGGTTTAGAGGGTGCGGTTATCGGATAACAATTGCCCGGCAGGCAATTCTGGATATTTTGAGCAAAACAACTGAGCATCTCAGTGCTGAGGATATATTCCTTGCGGTTCACAAAGATTATCCTAATATTGGTCTGACCACTGTTTACCGAACCCTGGAACTGCTTGTCCAGATTGGACTCGTTTACAAACATAACTTTGGTGATGGCAGGGCACGGTATGAACTTGCTGAAGGTCCTAAAGGTAAACTGCATCATCACCATCTCGTCTGCACAAAATGTGGTCGGGTAATAGATTACACTGATTTCATTGATGACGAACTTGAACTTCTCAGGCGGACCGAAGAGGGACTTTTCAGGAAGCATAATTTTGAAATAACAGGACATCTGATTCAATTTTATGGAATTTGTGATAAGTGTCGGCAAAAGAAATAAAAAAATTTTGGCAATAAATGAAAATGGTTATCATTAACAAAAAAGAAAGGAGGTGAGTGAAATGCCTTTCGGAGATAGAACAGGACCTTTTGGATTGGGTTCTATGACCGGTCGCGCGGCCGGCTATTGTGCTGGCTATCCTGTGCCTGGTTATATGAATCCGATTCCAGGATGGGGTTTCTGGGGTCGTGGTTGGTTCGGTCGTGGTCGTGGCTGGAGGCACTGGTATTATGCGACAGGACTTCCGGGCTGGGTAAGAGCAGGTCTCGGTTATCCTGCCTTTGGAATGTGGCCAATGCCTTATGGCTATGAACCAACCCCGAAAGAAGAGATGACAATTCTCAAGGAGCAGGCAGAGATTCTTAAAAAGCAACTTGAGGAGGTGCAAAATCGGATAAGCACATTGGAAAAGGCACAGGAACAGGAATAAAAAATGGTGAGGGGGTTAATACTACCCCTCACCAGAAAACAATAAAGACTATAGTAATGAAAAAAAAAGATAATTTTAATAGAACAATGACTAAAGAACGATTGAATTTTGTAGTTGCACCATCCTGATTTTCGTCAGGACAAGTTTATGGTGCATAAAAATATAATGAAATTTAATAAGATTTTCCTCTCCCTTAATGGGAGAGGATTAAGGTGAGGGTGAATATATTGACTACCCCTCACCCTTACCCTCTCCCGCAGGAGGAGAGGGATTTGATATATCCAAGGAGAAATTATGCGTATCGCAATAGCAACTGATGGTAATTTTGTATCAGAACATTTTGGTAGATGTCAATTTTATACAATTGTGGATATAGAAGAAGGTAATGTGATAAAAAAAGAGGTGATTGAGAATCCCGGGCACCAGCCTGGTTTTATCCCTCAATTTTTGCACGAAAATAAGGTTGAATGCATAATCTGTGGTGGAATGGGGACACGCGCCAAAGGTTTCTTTGACCAATTCGGGATTCAAACGCTCGTTGGTATAAGCGGCAGTATAGATGAGGTTATAGAAAAATTCCTAAAAGGCACTTTGAAAGGAACTGAAAGTTTTTGCAATCACGGAGCAGGAAAAGGATACGGTAGAGATAAATCCACCTGTGACCATTCTGGTCAGGATAAATGTGAACATTAGAAGGAGCAAAAATGAAATACCCCCTTACCTTCCCCATTCCGCCTTGTGAGAATCATCGTCCTTCGGGCGGAACTTTGAAGGGAAAGCACTAAGGAAAGGGTGAAAGGAGTGTGAAATATGAACCAACAAGAAGAAATTAAGCGTCTGGAAGAACTCTTGGAAAAAAATATGGCACAGATTACTGCCAAGATTCTGGTTCTTTCTAATAAGGGTGGTGTTGGTAAAAGTTTCGTTGCCGTGAATATTGCAGCGGGTTTAAGCAAACTCGGTGCAAAAGTTGGAATTTTAGATGCCGATATACACGGACCATCAGTCGCAAAGATGCTCAATTTTGAGGGAAGGCAATTAGAGATGAATGAGAATGGAATTCTTCCGTTCTCGGTAGATTCTAATCTTGTTGCCTTTTCAATGGCTTCTTTACTTCAGGATGCAGACACCCCTGTAATCTGGCGTGGTCCATTGAAGATGGGAGTTTTAAGACAGTTCCTTGCTGAAGTCAACTGGGGAAGACTTGATTACTTAGTCATTGATTCGCCTCCGGGCACAGGTGATGAGCCACTCTCAATATGCCAGATGATAAAAGATTTAACCGGGGCAATCATTGTTACTACGCCCCAGGACATCGCCCTGCTTGATTCAAGAAAATGTGTCCATTTTCTGCGTCAACTTTCTGTGCCGATCTTAGGAATCTTAGAAAATATGAGTGGGTTGACCTGTCCGCACTGCGGTAAAAAAATAGACCTTTTCAAATCCGGTGGTGGAGAAAAGGCAGCCCAAGAATTGGGAATTCCATTTTTAGGTAGAATCCCGTTAGACCCAAACATAGTTGATAGCACTGATACTGGCAAACCATTTGTTGTAAACCATTCTGACGCTAAATCAGCAAAGGTTTTGATGAGCATCTGTGAATTGGTTGATCAGCAAGTGCGACATCAATGAATTGAAAAAATCTATGGTTATACCTTAGTATTCACAATTGCTGAGTAGAATAATTGGAAAATTGTAGAATCTGGATATAATGAAACTATGCGTAAAAATAGAATAAATGGTAAGACATACATACTTTTGATTGAGAGTTATAAAGAGAGAAAGGTTTTCATTGGCATATTGGGGAAATTAAATTTTTCCAAGGGCGATTATGCCTATATCGGTTCGGCAAAGAAAAATTTAATGTCAAGGATAAAGAGACATCTATCCAACAATAAAAAGAAGTTCTGGCATATTGATTATTTTTTGGATAGGAAAACAAGAATAAAAGAGGTCTGGGTAAGTTCCAAAGAGGTTGAATGCAGAATGGCAAAATATTTTTTCAAAAATGGTTTCCCCTATATCAAAAACTTCGGCAGTTCTGATTGCAGGTGCAGGTCACATCTATTTTTGGTTAATAAAAATTGGAGAAAAATTATAAACATTTTAAAGAAGATGAAATTTAAAAATATAAATTGTTTCTCATTTTTACAATAATCTTTTTTATCATCAAAAAATCATCAAGAATCTAAAATTCTGCATTGACTTTTAATTGAAATTAAATAAAATAAAATGGTATGGTAATTACGATCTTCAAATTCAGGGTTAAACCTAAAATAAATATTTTTAAGGAAAATGAATTATTGGACCAGATGGTAGTTGAGAAAAGGTTATTTAATTTTTTAATGGTAGCAAAAAAAATAAAAAAGTGTTACGAGGTGTAAAATGCATCATAAATTCGTAATATTCCCTTTTACTGCAATAGTAGGACAGGAAATTTTGAAAAAAGCATTGCTCGTTAATGCTATTGATCCAACTATTGGTGGAGTTTTAATAAAAGGCGATAAAGGCACTGGAAAATCGACTGCGGTACGTGCATTAGCTGAATTGCTACCTAAAATTAAAGTCGTGGATGGTTGCCCCTTTAACTGTCATCCTGAGAATTTGCGCATGATGTGTAAATCTTGCCAGACACGATATAAACAAGATGGCAAACTACCGGCAGTCGAGAGAAAAATGGAGATCGTTGATATGCCATTATCTGCTACAGAAGATATGGTTGTAGGAACGCTCGATATCAAGCGAGCACTTAAAGAAGGAACAAAGGCGTTAGAACCTGGAATCTTAGCAAGAGCCAATAGAAATATTCTATACATTGATGAAGTTAATTTACTTGATGACCACCTCGTGAATATTCTTTTAGATGCTGCGGCGATGGGCGTTAACATTATAGAACGCGAAGGAATATCTCTTTACCACCCAGCACGTTTCATATTAATTGGCACCATGAATCCTGAAGAAGGCGAATTGAGACCGCAGATATTAGACCGCTTTGGTCTATGTGTGGAGGTGAATGCATTATCCTCAAAAGAAGATAGACTAAAGGTGATGGAATATCGAAGGAAATTCGATGATAATCCCTGGAAATTTGAAGAAGAGTTCAGTAAGGAGCAGCAAAAATTAAGGGAAAAGATAACCTATGCTCAACAAAATCTTATTTATGTCAAAATTTCAGAGGAAATGCTTGCGAATATCGTAGAAATAACAACCTCTCTTGGGATTAAAACACATCGTGCTGATATCGTGATGGAAAAAACTGTAAAGGCACTTGCGGTACTTGACGGCAGAGACTATGTAAATGAAGAAGATATAAAAGAAGCTGCTATATTAGCCCTTAATCACAGAATGCGTCAGCAGCCATTTGAAAAAAGAGGAACACTCCAAAAAGAGATTATAGAAAATATCATACAAAAAAAAACGCCTGACGAAATCTTCGATTTCGAAAAGAATGTCGGAATAAAGAAGGACATATTAAAATTTGATGCAAACAGCCGAGCGAATGGCAAAGATTTTCCAAGAATAAAAGGTGAAAGGGGATTATATATTAGAGCGAGAGAGAGCGAAAATCCCAAGAGTGTGGCGATCGACGCTACTTTGAGAAAAACTATAAGAGAAACTGGAAAGATAGAAGTCCTGCCTGAACATCTTATGGAAAAGGTAAGGATAAATAAAGGAGAGGCGCTGTATATCTTATTGCTCGACTCATCTTCATCAATGAGAATGGACAAAAAGATAAAATTAGCTAAAGCACTTGCATGGCAATTGCTCAAGCAGTCTTATGAAAAGAAAAATAAAGTTACACTATTGGCATTTCGGGACCAGGATGTTCAGATCCTAGTGCCCCCGACCTCAGATGTTGTTAAAATTGAAGAAACGCTTGAAAAACTTCCAACAGGTGGGAAAACACCTCTTACACCAGCGCTTTATAAAGCATTTGAAATGGCAAAGAAGGAGACAAAAACACTTCCTACAGTTATTCTAATTTCTGACGGAAAGGGAAATGTCTTCATCAAAGATAATATTGAAAAAGATATAGAATTTCTTTCATCATTTGCTAAAGGTGTAAATCTTGTGATAGTGAATGCTGAAATAAAGAATAGAAGCATTGGCCTTCTTGAAGATATCGCTATGAGGTTCAATGTGCCGCATTTTTATCTTGAGGAGATTTTATCATGAAAAAGATATTCGCTTTAACGACTGTCGGAAACACTGTTCCATTAAAAGAGGCTGTTGAGGAAATAAGAAGAGGATATGGCGATATATTAGAAGTTACGAAAGTATATTTGCATGACTATGATTCTCCTGACATTTCACTTGAACCAGTTGAAAAAGCGATAAACCAAGCTGACATAATTCTTGTTGATATTCGTGGGGATGTTCGTATTGCAAGAGAACTTCCAAGGATGCTTGAGGGCAAGAATAAAACTGTTGTCGTGCTTGTTGCTGGAAGTCAATACATTTGGGCATGGACGAAGATGGGTAAGTTTAAGGGCGAGAAAATCTTTAAACCCGGGAGGGATAAAGAGTTCAATATCCATACTTATGTTAAAACCAAAAAATTTTCAAATTTAACCAAGAAACTTGGCTCCATATTCCCTTTTGGTATATTAAAAGATATGAAAAACTGGATTCTGGCACAGCAGTATTATTTAGAGGGAGATCCTGAAAATCTGAAGAATCTTTTTCTATTCTTGTTGAAACACTATGGGGAGGTAAAAGAAATAAATAAAGTTCCACCGCCAAAACAAAGACTGCCTTATGGATTGTATATACCTAATGTTGGGATATGTAAAGATCTACTCGAGTATAAAAGAAGGATAGAATTCGATCCCGAAAAGCCAACGGTTGGGGTGTTACTTTATGGCGGAATGCATTTTGAAGATACTAAACCAATAGCAGATGAATTATACAATAAATTTGGAAAGGAATTGAATTTTATATTTGCGTTTTCACAGGTTGAATATAACATTCAAACTCTAAAAAAATATTTCGAAAATATAGACCTTTTTTTGAATTGCCAATATTTTAGAATTAATGGGGGACCTTATGGTGGTGAGCCAGAGCCAACATATGAATTGTTACAAAAATGGGATGTCCCAGCTCTTATAGGTTTAAGAACTTATGAGATTGATATAGAGGAATGGAAAAAAAGCAATGAGGGTTTAGATCCTTTACATATTATCCTTGGAGTTACACTACCAGAACTTGATGGATGTATAGAACCAATTCTTGTTGCTATACTTAAGAAAGACGATGATCCTACGCTTGGGAAGGTAAAATACATGATAACATTGGATGATAGAATTACGAAGTTAGGCTCAAGGATCAAAAATTGGATTGCTCTCAGGGAAAAGCCGAATAGCGAAAAGAAAATAGCTATTATAACCTATAACTATCCACCGGGAGAAGAGAACTTAGCAAGTGCTGGTTACCTTGATGTTTTTGGAAGTTTGAAGAAATTTTTAGAAAAACTAAAAGAGAGAGTATATAAGGTAGAAATTCCAACTGTAAGTTTAAAAGAATTATTCCTTTCCTCAGGATTGGTAAATAGCCCGAACTACATTCAGAAATCGGGAATAAGGATACCTGCTGAAAAATATGTGCAATGGTTTAAATCACTTCCTGAATCTACCCAAAACGATGTGATAAAATACTGGGGCAAACCTCCAGGCAATATAATGGTTGAATGCAGTAATATCTTAATTCCTGGTACAATTTTAGGAAATATATTTTTAGGTATCCAACCTTCAAGGGGTGTCCATGAAGACCCAGATAAAGCCTATCATGATAAAGACCTACCACCACACCATCAATATCTGGCATATTATTTCTTCTTGGAAAAAGAGTTCCAGGCAGATGCTATAGTACACTTCGGTATGCATGGAACGCTTGAGTTTATGAAAGGCAAGGAGGTCGCATTATCATCCGAATGTTTTCCTGATATTCTCATCGGAAATATGCCACACATTTACTATTATTGGATAGGAAACGCTTCTGAGGCAACGATTGCTAAAAGGCGTTCTTATGCAATTTGTATCTCACATGCCTCTCCACCTATGAAAAGTTCGGGTCTTTATGAAAAATATCTTGTATTAGAAGATTTACTCAATCAATACGAAGAAAATAAAGATGAAAAAACATTAGAAATTATTAAAGAAACTGCAAATGAACTGCATTTCCCAAAAGAACCTTCACAATTAAGAAGCGAACTATATAAAATGAAAAGAAAGTTGATTCCTTACGGGTTGCACATAATGGATAGAAAACTAACAAAGGAAGAATTGATAGAATATCTTCTTGGCGTTTTACGAATCGACAGAGAATTTCCATCAATTCTAAAACTGGTATCAGAGAAAATGGGTTATCAGTGGGACCAAATAAAGAATTCTAAAATTAGCGATGAGATAGAAGCCAAGGCTCGAGATGTGATAAAAACAATAATTGATGATAATACACCAAAATGGCTTCCTGATGGATACGATAAAATTGTGAAAAGTATTATAGCGAGAGTCCAGAAATCTTCGGAAAGCGAAGGGCTTCTATCTGCTTTAGAAGGAAGGTATATTTTACCATCGCGTGGTGGAGACCCTATTCGTGACCCCGAGGTATATCCATCTGGAAGGGCGATGTATGCGTTTGATCCAAGGGCTATCCCAACTGTTGCTGCGGAAATAAGAGGACAGAGGGCAGCTGATTTAATGATTGAATCTCATCTCAAAAAGTATGGGAAATATCCTGAATCCGTCGGAATTGTTCTTTGGGGATTTGAAACAGTGAAAACAGGTGGAGATACAATTTCTACAATACTTTCCCTTCTTGGAGTAAGGATAAAACACAAAAAGAGTTTATGGTTCAAAGAACTTGAATTTATACCATTAGGAGAATTAAAAAGGCCAAGGATAGATGTTGTAATTACCGTCTGTGGTATTTTTAGAGATACATTCAAAACTCATATCGATCTAATAAACAGAGCAGTAGAAATGGTTGCAAACCTTGACGAACCATTTGAAAAAAATCATGTAAGAAAACACTTTTTCCAATTGAAAAAAGAACTCAAAGATTTCGCACTTGCAAGAATATTTGGCCCTTCACCAACAGAGTATGCAACATCGATGAGAACATTGATTGAAAGTAGTACATGGAGGGATGAGAAAGATTTAGTGAATAGTTACGACGACAGTATGAGTTATGCATATTTCAGAGGAAGAATAGAAAAAAATGCACAGGCATTCTCTAATGCGCTTAAATCCATCGATATTGTAACCCAGGAAAGGGATAACACAGAATATGAGATAACAGATTTAGATCATTACTATGAATTTTTAGGTGGTTTGTCAAGAACAGTTCAGGACAAAAAAGGAGAAAAAGCTGAAACTTTGGTCATAGATTCAACTGAAGAGGATGTGATGGTAGAAGATTTAAAAATAGCGATTGAAAGAGCTACCAGAACAAGACTTCTCAACCCTCGCTGGATAGATGGAATGTTAAAGCACGATTTCCAAGGTGCAAAGAAAATAAAGAATAGAGTGGAATATCTTCTGGCTTTTGCTGCGACAACTGGAAAGGTTGAAAATTGGATATTTGATGAGGTGGCGGATAAGTTAATCTTTAATGAGGAGATGAGAAAGAAACTTCAGCAAAACAATCCTTATGCAACTATGAAAATAGGTGAAATTTTAATAGAATCTGAGAAAAGGGGATATTGGAAAGTTGAAGAGAAGAAATTGCAACAATTACAAAGTATCATATTGAATATAGAGGGCGAAATTGAATGAAAAAATTAGGTACTGAACTTCTGACGAATGATTTCAAATGAAAATCTCAATCCTTTCGGCAAAATTTTATTCATATCTCAATGCCTCGATGGGATTTAAAGAGGCGGCTTTGCGTGCCGGATATATGCCAAAGAATATTCCCACTGCTGATGAGAAACCAAATCCTAAGATTATCATCCAGAGGCTTACTGCGGCTTTGAGCGGTGAAGCAACTGAAATCAACCAGGCAAGAAGTATCCCGAGTATTATTCCAATGATTCCACCAACGAGTGAGAGAACGATTGATTCAGTGAGAAACTGAAACAGTATATTTTGATTTGATGCGCCAACTGCCTTGCGAATGCCAATCTCCCTGGTCCGCTCTGCAACTGATACAAGCATTATATTCATTATCCCAATACCACCAACGATTAATGAAATTACCGCAATTGCAACAATCGCCACAAAGCCAACACGGGTGATATTCTGGTATATCTCAAATAGCATCTGCTGTGTACCTAATTCAAAATCATCAGGCTGGTCAAGACGCAGACCATGCCTGCGCCTCATCAATTCCCGTATCTCATCCATTGCCCTCTCTACTTTTCCTGGCTTGGGCACAACACTTATTGTATAACCACCAAAAGCCTTTTCAAATACTGTAGTTCTCTTTCGGGAAAATACCTTATCATAAAAGGTATGGGGAATGACAATAAGATTGTCCATACTCTGACCGAGGAACGAACCTTTTTCTTTATATACGCCAATAATCTTTATTCGATTAGCACCGATATTCAAATCCTTACCAATCGGTGATTCATCCGCAAAGAGATTCTTTGCAACATAAGAACCGATCACGCCGACATTTCGTTTGTGTAATATGTCATCAGCATTAAGATCTCTTCCACTCTCAACTATGTAATTATGTGCCTTTGAAAAATCTTCAGTTGAACCTTCTATAGAGGTCATTGCAATCTCTTTGTCTTTGTATTTTATTTTGGAGAAATTCTGTTCAATCGTGGGGATTGCAGTCTCTACAGAAGGTAGTTGTTTTATTGCTATGGCATCTTCAGATGTCAGGTCAGGCCTTTTTGCAATCTCTTCAAAATTTGGTGGTCCCATACGGACAAAGGCATATTTTGTAACGAATATCAAATCAGAGCCTATGGAGCGAATCTGGCTTGCTACAGATTGATTCAAACCTTCAATCAAAGAAAGTATTGCAATGACTGTGGTCACACCAATGATAATACCCAGGGTGGTCAAAAAAGAACGCATCCGGTGTGAACGGAATGTCTGAAATGCTAAATTAAGTATCTCATTCATCCACAATCCTTCCATCCATCAGTTTGACTATCCTTTTCGCATACGCAGCAATATTCGGATCATGGGTCACAAGGACAATTGTATTACCTTCTCTGTGTAACTCATTAAACAATTCCATTATCTCTTTACCGGTCTTTGTATCAAGGTTTCCGGTTGGTTCATCCGCAAAGATTATCTTTGGATTATTTATCAATGCCCGTGCAATTGCAACACGCTGGCATTCACCACCGGATAACTCATTTGGTTTGTGGTTCATCCTCTCTTTCAAGCCAACCCTTATAAGAATTTCCTTTGCCCGGTCAGTCCGTTCTTTTTTATTTACCCCTGCATATATCAATGGTAACGCTACATTATCCAGTGCAGAAAGCCTGGTCAAAAGGTTAAAATTCTGGAAGACAAAACCAATAAACCGATTTCTAATCCCTGCCTGTTCTATATCTGAATAATCTGATACCCTTTTATCTTCAAGAAAATACTCACCTTTTGTCGGTGTATCAAGGCATCCAAGGATATGCATAAGCGTGGATTTTCCTGAACCTGAGGGACCCATAATTGATATATACTCACCCTTCTCAATCTCCAGACTCACACCCCTCAATGCCTCAACCTCAACCTTGCCAAGGCTATATTTTTTATAAATATCTACAGCCTTACAGAGCATTTCATTACTAGTCATTGGTTAATGGTTTTACGGTGTGGCAGCCCGTTTCGTTTATTGTTGTAAGTCTATGGTAATTCTTTACCGTACGGATTAAACTTTCACCAATGCTGGTTTCAAATATCCTAAACCTTTGACACATTTCAATCATTTATTTGTTACCCTCTTTCCCAGGCTCTTTAAACTCCACCTTTGTTCCGTCTTTTAATTTTGAAAGAATTCGGTATGGTCCTGTGATAACCGTATCACCCTCACTTATACCGGAAATTATCTCCATTTCTGTATCACTCGATATTCCAGTTTGAATTTCTTTTAAAATAGCTTTTCCTTTCTCCACAACAAAAACTGATTCAGTCGTCTTATCTTTGATTTTACGTCTCCCTACAGCCTGTATCGGCACAACGAGAACATCGCTTTTTTTACTCGTGATTATCTCTGCCTTTACATTCATCCCGGGCCTTAAATTCTCTGAAAAGTCTTTTAATTCTATCTCCACCTCAAAGTCTGTTGCCTTCTCAGTGGTTGCAGTTGCAATAGATGTTATTGGCATCAGCCCGACCTTTGTTACTATACCCTTGAATACTGAATCAGGCAGGGCATCCGCAACCACCTCTGCCTCCTGCCCAGGTTTCACCTGGGGGACTTCGGTCTCGTCTATCTTTACAACTGCTATCATCGCAGACATATCCGCAATCGTTGCCAGAACCGTCCCTGCATAGTTCAATGTGCCCATCACCGCAGTCTCGCCTTCTTCAATATTGACCTTCATCAATCTACCGGATATGGGTGCGTAGATTTTGGTCTTTTTATAGGCATCAAGTGCCTGTTCATAACTCGCCTTTGAGGACTCATAGTTTAACTGGGCATTTTCAAAATTCTCTTTGCTGATGAGTCCCTTTTCATAAAGGCTCTTTGTTCTGTTAAAGACCTGTTCAGCTTGTTTCAACCGCACATCAGCAAGTTGATAATTTGCCTTAGCCTGGGTATCATCAAGTTCAATTAAGAGAGAACCCTTTTTTATATAATCACCTTCTTTATAATAAATTTTCTTTATCCTGCCAATCGTTTCGGCTGAAATATCAACCTGTGATTTTGCCTTTAGTTCACCATCTGCACCAACCCGCGAAACTACCTCACCCCTTTTTGCTATCTCAATCTCCACATTCTCTCCACCACCCCCTCTTTTTAGATTGAGCATAATGATTAATACTACAATTATTATCCCACCAATGATTATAAGAACCTTTTTCATTTTTGCTCCTCAATTGTTATCTTACCCAATAAATAGGAAAGATTTGATTGCTGAAGATAGTAACCATTCAATGCCTGAACCAGACTCACCCGGGCATTATAAAAATCCTCTTCAGTGCGCAAGAGGTCAAGTAAAGAAATCATCCCCAGATTGTATTGCTCCCGGGCAAGCATAATCGCCTCCCCAGCAAGTTCCAAACTCTTTTTTGCAAACCTCAATTTATCAATCGATTCTGTAAAACCATAATAGCTTAAATATAAAGCCTTTTCTGACTCAAGCTGTGCCTTCTCGAGACTGTATCTCTTTATCTTCATATCCTTCTTTGCACTGAGATAATTAAAAATTAGTGTCTTTATTTCAAAGATTGGGAAATTGATATTTATCCCATAATTCTTTGTTGCATTGTCTTTAAGATAGTCAAAATTTAGAGAAAATGAATCAAGAGTTGTATTAAACCCGTAAAAGATTGAAATCCTGGGCAGGAATGCAAATGTAGAAAGCCATAGATTCGCCTTTGCCAATCCTGCCATCTCTCGGGCAAGTTTGATACTCAGGTTTGCCTTTATTAAAATCTGTTTTAACGAATCTAAAGAAGGAAGCATAAATGTATCAGGGATTATAAAAGAATCTTTTGGATATATCTCGTTAGAAATATTGAGCAATGCCTTTAATTCCTGCTGTGCCTGGGTCTCAAGTGTCTTTGCCTGAGAATTGTTCTGAAGAATCTGGAGATAAAAAACCTCAGCCTGGAGCAGTTCCAGCCTCGAGGCAGAACCGAGTTCATATTTGGTCTCAACGAGTTTTTTATTTTCCATTGCCCGCTTGAGTGCCTTTTCTGATGCATTCAATAATTCATTTGCCGTGATAAGACTGTAATACGACTTTTTTATATTCAAAATCAGATTTGAAATCTCCTGATTGTGCTGTATTGCACTTCCTCTTTCCGTTCCTTTAGCAACAACGATTGAACTTATGACATCTAAATCAAAGACCGGCATTGAAAGATTGATTGAACCTGAATAGCGCTCGGTCGTGATGTTATTGTACTCACTCTTTGTCCAGGAACCGGTCGTTGAGGTCGTGGGCAGTAGATATGAAAGTGCTTTATAAAATTGTATCCTTGATTTTGCAAGGGTCTCTCTTGATTCAAGATAAATTGGACTCTTACTCAAACCAATATCAATTGCCTGCTCAAGGGTCAGGGTATCAATCTGTGTTATTAAAACCAATATGAGCCACATATTATTTAGTATTATACACACCTTCAATTAAAAATCAAGTATAAGATTATTCTTTAGATTATGTATAAAAAGTAGAGTGATAAAAATTCTTATCAGTTAGAATAAATTAATTACCAGATACCGGTCCTTAAATATTCGTCCATTGACCGTGCTGCGATACGGGCATCACCCATCGCCAAAATCACGGTCGCTCCTCCCCTTACTACATCACCACCTGCCCAGCAACGGGGTTTTGATGTCTTCATCGTTGCCTTATCAACCTCAATATTGCCCCATTTTCCTGCTTTTAAATCAGGTGTGGTCTGGGGAATCAGAGGATTTGGACTCTGACCGATTGCACAGATAATGGTATCAACTGATGAAATAAAATTTGAACCCTCTATAGGCACAGGTTTTCTCCTTCCTGATGCATCGGGTTCACCGAGTTGCATCTTGATGCATTCCATCTCTTTTACCCATCCATTTTCGTCTCCAATATATCTTATGGGCAATGTAAGCCAGTCAAATATTACCCCTTCTTCTTCTGCGTGGTGTATCTCCTCTGCCCTTGCTGGCATTTCCTGTTTGCTACGACGATATACAATATGGACTTCATCCGCACCAAGCCTCAATGCGGTCCTTGCACAATCCATTGCCACATTTCCACCTCCAACCACTGCAACCCTTTTCCCTCGCACAATAGGTGTATCATATTCAGGGAATAGATATGCCTTCATCAAATTGGAACGGGTAAGATATTCATTTGCTGAATATACGCCATTCAGATTTTCACCAGGGATATTCATAAACCACGGCAGCCCTGCACCTGTTCCAATATAAACCGCATCAAAATCCTTTAACAACTGGTCTATTGTAGCAGTCTTACCAACAATAAAATTCAAAACAAGTTTTACACCACACCTGATTAAATAATCCACTTCGCGATAAACTATTGCCTTGGGCAAACGGAATTCAGGAATTCCATACACCAGCACTCCACCTGGTTTGTGTAATGCCTCAAATATAGTAACTGAGTGTCCAAACCTTATCAAATCCCCTGCTACAGTCAATCCACCAGGACCTGAACCTATTACTGCAACCTTTTTGCCCGTGGGCGTGGCAGGTTCTGGCAATGGTGCCTCACCCTGTGATGCCTCATAATCAGCAGCAAACCTCTCCAGCCTTCCAATTGCCACAGGTTCAAATTTTTTCGCAAGTGTGCATACCTGTTCACACTGGGTCTCCTGTGGACACACCCTTCCACAGACCGCAGGTAAAACATTCTTCTCTTTTAATCTTTTTATTGCCGACTTGAAATCACCTTCAGCAATGAATTTTATAAATCCTGGTATATCAATCTCTACTGGGCAACCTGCGATACAGGGCGCACGCTTGCACTGCAAGCATCTCTTTGCCTCTGCGATTGCCTCTTCAGGGCTATATCCATAAGGCACTTCATTAAAATTCTTTATCCGCTCTTCTGGCGGTTGCTCCCGCATCGGGGTTTTCTTAGGAATTATCTTTTCAGGCATAATCCACCCTCAGTATAAAATTCCAAATTTAATTTTTTATCCATATTTCTCACACTCATAAAAACTCAAAGACTTTCTTTCTTCGTTAATATAAATATGGCGTCGGGTAAGCAGATTCTGCCAGTCAACACTATGACCATCAAATTCCGGCCCATCTACACAGGCAAATTTTGTCTCGCCATTTATTATTACACGACAGACGCCACACATTCCTGTTGCATCAATCATAATTGGATTTAAACCCACAACCGTCTTTATCCCAAAAGGTCTGGTTGTTTGAGAAACAAGATATGTTAGATATGTGCAACCCTGGGCATAGACCAAATCCACACTGTATTTGGAAAGATACTCGTTCAAGAATTTATCAATATGTCCACCATAACCTTTTGTTCCATCACGTGTGATCTCAAATATTTCATCACTATATTCCTTTAATTTGTCCTGCCAGTAAAGGAGAAAACTACTCCTTGCTTCAATTGCAGTAACGACTTTATTATTATTATTTTTATATGCCTTTATCACCGGGTAAATTGCACCAATGCCATAACATCCGCCAATTACAAGAATCTTTTTATCATTGACCATCTCGGTTGGTTTGCCCAGCGGTCCTGCAAGATCAGCAATTGCATCCCCTGACTTCATACTACCGAGTTTCCTCGTTGATGTCCCAACCTCCATAAATACCACACTCGCGGTATGCTCATCCCAGTCAACAAGATTCAGTGGTATACGTTCACCAAATTCATCGGCACGGACAACAACAAACTCACCTGCCTTTGCATTCAAATATATGTTATCAGATTCAAGAACCATATAATGTATATTCGGCACAAGTAATTCTTTCTTTAAAATTTTAACCATATTTCTCCAGTCAAGCAATTTTTTGTCCAATTATAATCAAAACATAAGTCTTTACAAAATTCTAACCACCTGATACCCCGATATTCTGATACCTTTTTATTCATACATTTTATTATCTGCATTCTATCCTCACTTTTTGACTCTCAATCAATCCATTTTCTACATCACAATATGCAAAGACATAACCCACTGGAACCCTTTCTGTAATCAGGGATTTAATCTCAGTCTCAAAATCCTTTGCAACGATCTTCACCATTTTCCCATCTTCTATCCTCAATTTTTTCGCATCCTCAGGATTAATCCATAAATATCTATCCTTATGGCACCTATCAAACCCTTTCAATACATCTGAAAGCCTTTTGTTTCTAAACCTGAATCCATTCTCCCGGACAATAAGATAAAATGGGTAATCTGAATTTTTATCTTCATCCTCGGTTTTAACTTTCTCAACCCCGGGTTTAATATCTATAAAGGAACTACCGGTTTTGAACCGTTCAAAATCCATTCTTTCAACGATACTCTTTATTATCCATTCATCAGGACGGGAGTTTCCTCTTGGTTCAAAAACCTTCTCCAATCTTTTTTCTTTCCCTTTTATATCAATAAAACTTCCATCCACCTCTATGAATGTTGCTGAGGGTAAAAACAGGTCAAAATCAAAATCCGGTAAAAAGCAATCCTGGACTATGACTTTTTTGTATTTCTTCGTCTTTGGTATCGTAGCCCCAATAAGATAAAGACATTCAATCGCACTATTGTTCAAAACATCCATTGCCTTTAATATATTTGCCTTACTCAAGAATGTATGATTCAAACTGCTGACGAGTGGGAAACACTTCAATTCATTACTACATTTACACTCTTTAATATTATTAGGATTGTATAAAACACAGACTTCTCTATTCTTGAGCAAACGCCTTACTTCAATAAGTTCCTGTTTTTGGATTCCGGCAAAGTCGGTCAATTTATCTGAAGACAGGATTAAATTAAGAACCTCCCACTCCTTATTAGCTTCGGGTCTTAACCATATATCAGCAGCCTCCGCAATCTTCGTTTGAATCGGATCAATCACAATCACAAGTGGATTTTCATTCAAAAAATTCCTCAAATTCAATAAAAATACTGAAAAATCTTCTATCAAATCCACATTGAGAACAAAAAGGGCAATTTTTTTATCTGGTTTATCAAGACAGACCTTATCAAAACTACCGGTTAAATTAATCTCGGACCCGAATTCTTCAACACCCATTATCTCTGCAAATGTATTGAGCGCAGTTATTGCCTCAAGGGTCAAATCCGTGGAGAAAATTACACCAGTCTTATCCTGATACTCTTTCAAAATATTTCCTGCGATATCTATCGCTTCATTCCAGGAAATTTCTACCAGTTGACCATTCCTTTTTACCAGTGGATTTGTAATACGCTTTGGATGATTGACAAGTGGTGCTATTCCAAAACGACCCCTGACACAGAGCGGTTCTTTATCAGGTCTTGTTCTGATTATCCCATTTCCATTCACTTCAGCAACAATTTCACAACCCATACTACAAAACATACAATAAGTTTTGACTTCTTTCTCGCATTTACCAAGATATTTGCTATATCTTTCACGCATTGCACCGGTTGGACAGGCATCAACACAGGCACCACAAAACTGACAATTCGTATCAAGATGGGATAGATTAAATGGGGTTCCAACAAGTGTTTTAGGACCGCGATGATGGAAATCAATCACATAAGCCTGTCTCAATTCTGCACAGGCGCGGACGCACCTCCCACAGAGAATACAGAGATTATAATCTCGTTCAAAGAATGGGTCATAATCTTCCACAGGAATATTTCTATAACTGAATTTATAAGGAATCTCTTTTATCTCAAACTCTTCAACAAGTTTCTGGAGTTCACAGGTTTCATTTGCAGAACAGTATTTACAACCGAATGTAATCGGCTCTTTTTCTATGCACTCCATATAATTTGCACAATCCTGTTTTTTATCACAGATAAGACAGGAACAAGGATGTTCAGAAAGTATCAACTGGAGTGTGAATTTACGGAGTTCCTTTAGTAGCGGTGTATCAGTTTTTATAACCATTTCATCCTGGACCGGTAATGTGCAGGCAGTCATAGGTCTGGAATTTCCTTCTACCTCAACGATACATAACCTGCAACCACCATATGGTGTAAGATTCTCCTGATAGCAGAGTGTCGGAATATAAATACCCTCACGCCGACAGACCTCAAGAACCGTTTCACCCCTGCGCGCATCAATTTCTTTGCCATTTATAATTATTTTCATCATCCCGTCCTTATGTAATGCTCCGAAATTGACCTTTAAATTTCCAAATCCCAAGCACCAGGCACCAAACAATATTTAAATCATAAATGGAGCAAAAAAACCAGGTGATAAAAGTTTGAAATTTAGCATTTGGAATTTTTTTGGGATTTGAGATTTGGAATTTGGGATTTATTACCTTCATAATGCCGGTGACACCTTTTTCACAGCACCAAATTTCGACGGGCACACACTCAGGCATATCCCGCATTTAATACATTTTGACTGGTCAATTTTATGGACCTTTTTGGGTTCACCTGAGATCGCCTTTGTTGGACAATTCTTTGCGCAGGCAACACAACCAGTACATAGGTCAGGGTCAATCACATAAGAGATGAGTGCCTTACAAACAAGTGCCAGGCACTTCTTTTCTTTTATATGGGAAATATATTCATTTTTAAAATATTTTATCGTCGTCAAAACTGGATTGGGTGCAGTCTGCCCAAGTCCGCACAAAGAACCAAGTTTTACATTATTACCGATTGTTTCAAGTGATTCAATATCACCTTCTCTGCCATTACCCTCACAAATTCTATTGAGAATCTCTACCATCTGTTTTGTGCCAAGTCTGCAGGGCACACACTTGCCACAGGATTCCTGCTGGGTAAAGTTCAAAAAATATCTTGCCACATCAACCATACAGGTATCTTCATCCATTACAATCATACCACCTGAACCCATCATTGAACCAACCGCAGTTAAACTTTCATAGTCTATGGGTAGATCAAGATGTTCTTTTGGGATACAACCGCCTGATGGTCCACCGGTCTGGACCGCCTTAAATTCTTTATTATTAGGAATTCCACCACCGATTTCATATATTATCTCACGCAGGGATATACCCATTGGTACTTCAACCAGGCCGGTATTGTTGATCTTACCCACAAGAGAAAATATCTTTGTTCCCTTGCTTTTTTCAGTACCAATAGATGAAAACCATTCTGCACCACGGAGTATAATTACTGGAACATTTGCCCAGGTCTCAACATTATTTATATTTGTAGGTCTACCCCATAATCCCTTTTCTACAGGATAAGGAGGCCTTGCCCTTGGTCTTCCAACCCTCCCTTCAATCGCAGCCATCAAGGCGGTCTCTTCACCACAAACAAATGCACCTGCTCCCTGAACAACATCAATATTAAAATTGAAACCGGTTCCTAAGATATCTTCACCGAGTAAGCCATATTCAAGTGCCTGTTTAAGAGCAATCTCCACCCTTTTTACCGCAAGTGGATATTCTTTTCTCACATAGATAAATCCTTTCTGGGCTCCAATTGCATAGGCACCTATGAGCATTCCTTCAATAACTGAATGTGGATCTGCTTCGAGGACACTCCTATCCATAAATGCACCTGGGTCACCTTCATCACCATTACAGATGATATATTTGGGATGCCCTTCTGCAGAACGGCACAATTCCCATTTAACCCCTGTAGGAAATCCTGCACCACCCCTTCCCCTTAACCCTGATTTTTTAATCTCCTCAATCACCTGTTCAGGTTTCATAGAAGTCAAAACCTTCTGGAGTGCCTGATAACCATCAAATGCAATGTATTCTTCAATATTTTCAGGGTCAAGCCTGCCCCGATTGCGCAAAACAATGAGCCTCTGGTGTTTAAAAAATCCGATATCCGACATCCTGGGAACAGGCAATGCCTCTTTTTCAGGAACATACATCAACTTCTTTGCAGGTCTACCTTTTATAAGGTGTTCCTCAACAAGATGGGGAACATCTTCTACTCTGATTTTTTGGTAAAAAATTTCGCCAGGTTGTGCAATTACTATCGGACCACGCTCACAAAATCCCTGACAACCGGTCGCAATCACCCTTACCTCATCCTGAAGCCCTCTCTTTGCAATCTCTTTTTCCAGTGCCTCTTTAACAACAAATGAACGATTTGAGACACAACCGGTCCCGGCACAGACAAGGAGGTCTAATCTAAAACCCTTATGCTTTATCTTTTTCTTTGGCATATTTTTCTAATAATTTATCAACTTTATTAACGGTCGTCTGGCCATAATATTCACCATCAATAACCACTATTGGAGCAAGGGCACATGCACCAAGGCAATTCACAGTCTCAAGGGTGAATCTATTGTCAGGGGTGGTCTCTCCAGATTTTATATTCAATCGCTCTTCAATACGACTCAATACTGCAGGTGCACCCCGCACATGACAGGCAGTTCCCATACATACCGTGCACAGGTGTTTACCCCTTGGAACAAGGCTGAATGCTGCATAGAATGTCGCAATGCTATATATCTTGCTCAACGGGATATGGAGTGCCTTTGAAACATATTCAAGGACATCTTTTGGTAAATAATTATATTCATTCTGAATGTTATGCAAGACCTGAATAAGATCTATCTTTTTTTCGATATATTGCTTGATAATATTATTAATATTTTTCATAAGACAAAGATTATATTCAACTTTTAAAAAAAATCAAGTGGGAATTTAAAAACAAACCAAAAGCCTTGATTTTTCTACTTAAAATTAAAGGCCATTAAGGTGAGAAAAATTTTGATTCTTAAGAGCTGTTAAAAACAGGATTGACTTGAGTTTTCAATTGGCTATAATTCTATACTATGAAAAAAATCATTTATATTTTAATTCTGGGCATAATAATCGGAATTACGATTTATCTTTTTTCAATAATTCCTGAACGACCGCGGAGCAGTGAAACAAAAGAACATAACCCCGGTGTTGTAAAAGAAATTTCTGAAGAATGGTTTGGCATATTCATTCAGGGGCAGAGGGTTGGATATACATTTACAAAGATAAAAAAACTCGTATCAGGATTAGAGATTGAAACAACCAGTCAAATGACGATAAATATGATGAATGAAGTAACCACCCTAAAAACCCAGGTATTTGCTGTTGCTGATGATGACTATGCACTCAAGGATTTTTCCCTTTTAATAAATACCAAAGGACACGAATCAAAGATCGAAGGATATATAAAAAACAATAAGCTCAACATTACAACATATTCCCAGGGTATAAAACAAACCCAGGTCAAAGATATAAAAGAAAAACCATATATCCCGGATGTAATTGACTTGATTGTGCAAAAAAAGAACTTAAAGCCCGGGACCGAAATAACAATCCCCTACTTTGATCCTACAAGCCAGTCAACAGGAAAGGCAAGGATAAAAGTCTATCCTGAAGAAAAGGTAATGGTGCTAAATAAAGAAATTAAAGGTAAAAAAATTGAAATAAATTATATGGGTGTTGTTTCATATTTATGGCTTGATGAAAACAATAAAATAATAAAAAATGAAACCCCTAATCTATATATGGAAATGATTCCGATGTCAAAAGAAGAGGCACTTAAAGAAGTCAAACCCCAGGAGGCATTTGACCTTCTAAGTTTTTTCTCAATAAAACTCTCCAATCCCCTGCCTGAGGATAGGAAAATCTCCTTTGTAAAAATTAAACTGACAGGTATATCAGAGGAAGGGCTTGACCTTAACGACGATTTTCAAAGGGTGGTATCTGAAAATCCTTTGATCTTAGAAATCTCACTCGCTGACATCAATTCTCTAAATGACTTGAATATACCAATCAATGAGCAGAAAGAATTTCTTTTACCTTCTGTTTATATACAGTGCGAACACCCGGATATTATAAAGGTCGCAAAAAATATAACTGGAAAAGATAAATCTGCGATTAATGTAACAAAAAAATTGACCGCGGGTGTTTATAGAATGTTAAAGAAGATTCCCACACCTTCAATGCCTTCAGCAATAGATGTGCTAAAGACAAAAGAGGGTGATTGTAATGAACATTCAATACTTTTTGCCGCCTTTGCAAGGGCATTGGGCATTCCAACAAAGGTCTATGTAGGGCTTGTCAATCTTCAGGGTGATGCCTATTTTTACCATGCCTGGTGTGCGGTATGGATTGGAAAATGGGTGCCGGTTGACCCGACATTCAATCAATTTCCAGCTGATGTCTATCATCTAAAATTAAAAGAAGGTGAGATTTCAGACTGGGCTGAGGTGATGAAGGTTGTGGGTAAACTCAAGATTGATGTAATGGATTATCGTTAATGAAAAATCTGATTATAAAAAATCTATCCAAAAGTTTTGATGGTATCTGGGCAGTTAAACACTTAAGTCTTGAATTGGATAAAGGAGAAATCTTTGTCCTTCTTGGACCGAATGGTGCTGGTAAGACCACATCCTTAAAACTCATTGCTGGTTTGCTCCATCCTGATTCTGGCGAAATCACATTGGACGGAATTGACTTAAAAAAAGAACCCATAAAATATAAGCATCTACTCGGCTATGTCCCTGATGAACCATTTATTTATAACAAGTTGACCGGCAGGGAATTTATAAACTTTGTTGCTGGGTTATTTGGTATTAAAAAAGAAATTTACGATAAAAAATTAAATGCGCTGATTGAAAAATTTGAAATCGGCGATTGGATTGATGAACTTTCTGAAACATATTCCCATGGGATGAAACAAAAGATAATAATGTGCCAGTTATTGATCCACGACCCTGTATTGATTTTAATTGATGAACCGCTCGTTGGACTTGATCCTAAAATGAGTAAAATAGTGCGCGAAACATTTATTGAACTTGCCCGTAATGGAAAAACCCTTCTTGTATCCACCCATACCCTTCCATTTGCCCAACAGATTGCAAATCGTATCGGGATAATAAATAAAGGTGAGTTGAAATTTGTGGGCACAACCGGGGAACTTGCCCAGGTCTCCGGCAGAAAAGATATCGAAGAAATATATCTTAAACTTACTGAAGAAATGTGAAGACCTTTTTTTCTTTATTCTGGATTCGCCTGTGTCTTTTATTTAAACATTTTACACCTTATGAGCATAAACTTCCCCGCATAACATTTTTCATCATTCTCCTCGGATTTTTATCCGGAGGTTACTATGTATTCTTCCGCATCTTTAAATACCTTGCCACAGTAGAGATCATCGGTCCAGCGATTATGGCAAGAACGATCGAAATGATCTTCTTTGTCTTTTTTATAATGCTTCTGTTCAGTAATATCATAAGTTCTTTCTCTACATTCTACAATAATCAAGAATTGCATTTTTTATTCTCCTTACCTGTTTTACCCACCACCATATATCTTGCCAAATTATTTGAAAATGCAATCTATGCATCCTGGGCAACCCTGGCAATTGCAATTCCATTGATACTTTCATATGGAATCTCTAATAATGCAAACCTTATCTTTTATCCTGTATCATTCATAAGTTTTTTTGTTTTTTTGATCATTCCTTCTGCCCTATCTTCGATCGTTATCTTCATATTTGTTCTCCTTTTTCCCAGAATGAAACCAAAGAATATCATATTCATTTCCCTTGCATTTATTGTTTTTTTAATATTACTTTATATCAAAATTGGTAATCCCGAACTTTTGCGGGTCTTTGAAACCGAAAACGAAAGAGAATTGCTCAATTTCGCTGCCAACCTTACAACAGTCGGTGGCATCTATCTTCCTTCAACCTGGTTGAGCAATATCTTCAAAAATTTCGTTTCACCAAATCATACAGGATACATCTATATCTTATTATTAACTTTTGTTGCCTTCGGTTGTGTAATCCTTTCATATGTGATTGCCGAATCAATCTATCACAAATCATTCCTTTTGATCGCTGAACAGGGTGGAAAGGAAAAAAAGAAAAAATCAATCCTTGCCGGATCTCAGAAGAATCCAATTCAAACATTTTTATTTAAAGATTTAATACTGTTTGTGCGTGAGCCAACCCAGTGGGTTCAACTTGCTATATTCGTGATACTTCTTGTGGTATATATCTTCTCACTCCGTAGAACCCCGATCTATTTCGGCTTCTCATTATGGCGCACAATTGTTTCTTTTGCAAACTTCGCCTATGTCAGTTTTGTCATTGCCACCCTGGGTGTGAGGTTTATCTTTCCGGCAATGAGTCTGGAAAAGAGGGGAATCTGGATTATTACTACCTCTCCCTTTAGCTTGACCAGGGTTATCCTTACAAAATATCTTTTTTATGGATTGTTATGCATTATATTAATGGAATCCTTGCTCTTCTTTGCAAACTTTTTTATAAAAACAGAACCAATAATATTTTATTTCTCTCTTTTTATTGGACTTTTCGTTGCCCTGTCATTGATTTCAATAAATCTCGGTATGGGTTGTATCTTTCCCCAATTCAATGAAGATAATCCAGCAAAGATTGCCTCAGGTAGCGGTGGAATAATTTCTGCATTAACCAGTATTGGATATATCGCGATAGTAATCATTCTCTTCTCTGCACCGGTCCACAATTATCTTACAAGCCACTATTTTAATAGACCATTAAATTCAAAGATAATAATCGCTTCTTTTGTCGCATTCGGTATTTTGAGTTTCCTTACTATATATCTACCGATGAGACTGGGGATAAAAGCAATGGAAAAAAGGGATTTTTGATTACCTATTTCTTTCTCAGATAATTTAAAACCTTTTCAATCTGTTCATCAGGTGTTGATGCACCCGCAGTGATACCCACACTCTTTACACCCCTGAACCATTCCTTTTTTATATCCCGCAACGATTCTATATGATATGATGGCTTAATACTCCTACATATTTGATATAACCTTGTTGTATTGGCGCTATTCTTGCCTCCAATTACAAGCATCATATCAACTTTTTTTGCAATAGACAATGCTTCATTAATCCTCAATATCGTCTCGTCGCAGATTGTGTTATATATCTTCATCTCAATAACCTTTGGCAATAAATTCTTCACTGCACTATAAAAATGTTCAAAATCAAGAGTGGTCTGGGGAACGACCCCGATCTTTTTATGTCTTAATAATATCCCATCAGAATATATCGCAGAATTCTTTCCTGCATAGCCAAGGAGCCCCCTCACCTCAGGATGGTCTTTTTCACCAACAATTATAACAAAATATCCAGCCTCAACAAGTTTTTCTACATAGCGCTGGGCACGACGAACCTTTGGACAGGTCGCATCAATTATACCCACACCTTTCTTTTTTAATCTTTTTAGCAGAGCAGGCCTTATGCCATGTGAACGGATAATAATCGTTTCATCCGATGATTTTATATCCTCAATATTTTCGATAACCCTTATTCCCTTTTTCTCAAGGGTAGCAACAAAATCCCGGTTATGAATCAATGGACCAATTGAATAAACATAATTATGTTTCTGAACTGCATCCATTGCCATCTTTATCGCCCTTTTTACACCAAAACAAAATCCTGAATGGCGTGCACAATAAATCTTCATTTTAACCTCAAAATCTCATCCCTTATTTTATTTGCGAAAATTTCAAAATCTTCTTTTGTATTTTTATATCCATCAGGATATATAGGCTCTCCATAGATTATCCTTAGATTATGCCAGCGCAGAATTAAACTGATCCAGTTTTTATTTGAATTTATTATCCTCACCGGCACAACCGGAATTTTATAATTTATGGCAAGAAAACCAACCCCGGGATTGAAAGGTAAAAGCACGCCTTTTCTTGAACGTGTTCCTTCAGGGAAAATTACGACTGCCTTACCACTCTTCAATAATCTTATTGCAGGTCTTATCCCCTGCCCGGCCTCAAGATTTATTGCATTATAAGTTTTGATGAGCCAGGTGAATAATTTTGACAATACAAACAGACCTGGTTTGGCAAGGAAATAAACCTCTCTAAATGCAGTATAACCAACCAGCGGCGGGTCCAGAAAAGAAAGGTGATTACTGGCAAGAATCACCGCACCCCTTTTTGGAATCTTACCTTTTATTTCAACACCGGTAAGAAGAATAAATAACGGGAATGTCAAAAGCCAGGAGATGAGCCATTTCAATCCCATAAAAGATTATATCACAAATCATTCAAAATGCAAGGGTCTTTTTATGAATCCTTGAATTCTAAAACATTTTCAGTATAATTAAAATATGATTGGATTGGTTCTCGGTGGTGGAGCTGCAAAGGGTTTTGCCCATATCGGTGTGATAAAGTTTCTTGAAGAATTGAATATAAAACCCAACATCATAGTTGGTGCAAGTATGGGTTCACTCGTTGGTGGATTCTATGCAAAGGGATTTTCTGTTCAAAAAATGAAAGAAATTGCATTACAGATAGACAAAAAGAAAAAGAAAGAATTATTCAGATTTCGTATTTCCAGAAAAGGGATAATTGATTTAAAAAATGTCGTAAAATTTTTAAGGTCCTATCTCGGTGATACAAAGATTGAAGAATTACCCGTAAAATATGCTGCACTTGCCACGGATATAGAAGAAAATGTAGAAGTCGTGATTGATCGGGGTGAACTAATCCAGGCAATAAGGTCGTCAATAGCAATACCTGTTATTTTTACACCCAACAATTATAACGGAAATATTTTGATCGATGGTGGATTTATCAATCCTGTGCCAGTGGATGTTGCAGTAAACCTTGGTGCAAAAAAAATCATTGCAATAAATGTCCTTAAGAGATTTGAATACCCACAAATCAAAATTTCCTATAAAAAGGAATCAGGAAAAGAATATAATATAAAGGATGTCTTTAATAAAACATTTGCTTTGATAAGTTCAAGATTGATTGAATATGATATTAAACAATTCAAAAATGGAGTATGGATAGATATTGATACAACCGGCATTAGTCTGAGCCAGTTTGAAAAGGCAAAAGAGGCTATTGATAGAGGCTACAGCCAGGCAAAAAAATTCAAGGAAAAACTCCTCAACCTTATCAACAATTCATAATCATTCTTTATTCTTGTTTACATCTTTTTACCCTTTCTCATTGCTCTTTTGAACCCTTTTCTTTAATACCTTCGATTACCTTTTCAATCCCCCTATTTTCCCCATTTTATAAAGGGGGAATAAGTGGGGATTTTTGCCTCCAATTGCCTTTCTCTCTACTCTCTACTCGCTACTTCATTTCAAAAGGATCACCTTTTCCGTTTTCTTCAATTCACCTGTTTCTAACCGCACAAAGTATATCCCTGAAGGAAGTTTACGACCCAAATCGTCAGTGCCATCCCAGAGGATTTGGTCTGATAGTCTGATGGTCTGATAGTCCCATTGTCTAACCATTCTGCCACTTGCATCGTAGATTTTTAAACTGACTACTGACTGCTGACTACTGGTTACTCCATTATTACTGGCTACTGGATACTGGCTACTGACTACTCTTTTTTCAGGTATTTGGAATTTAATCACAAGGTGATTGGTGAATGGATCTGGATATATTTCTAATTGTAGATTCTGGGTCATATTTTTTAAATGTAATTTTTCTTCAACGTCCACAAGATTTATGCCAAAAAAGTGCATAATTGAATCAAGCAGAATTGATTTCGTTGAAATTTCATTATCTACGAGTCCAGCAAGTTCAAATGATACACCAACCGTCCTATAATTATTTGTAATATTTGCAATACCACAATAATAATCATCGTCCTGGTCATAAAAAATTCGGAATCCGGTATCTGTTGAGTCAATGACATCAAGATAAAAATTTTCACCATTGTATCTGAAATTCATACCTTCTGTAAATGTATTATTTACCCCTTCAATCGGACCCATATTTGTATATCCGTCATTTACTGGTCTTATACCAAAATATGGATTAAAATTGAATCCGTAAAGAACAAAAGGGTCAAAAGCCCAGCATTCTCCGCCTTCAAGATATATATTCCCACCCTGATTTATGAAATCTACAATCTTTGCAACCTCATAACAATCTCTAAATAAAACAAAGTTTTCATATGCAACACCCGCACAGACAAAGAGTGATTTATAATTTTTCAGGTGCTCAAAAGAGTAAAACCGGGCACTTATATAATCACCATTATATCCAAGATTTTGAAGTATTGAATGGATAACCGGTCCGCTTGAATTATTGCGATCCGGGTCCCAGACAAGAAAGTCTTTCTTTCCGATAATAATCTTTATCCTGACTGTATCTATAACACCTGAATTTATGCATAAAATTAAATCTAAAAAACCGACACTGCCCTGTGGTGCATCGGGCAATGCCCTGAGCCTGAAAGGTTCTGTGGAATTTCTTATTAATGAGTCAATCAGAACATTACCAAAGTATGATGTATTATTTGTTAATATCAGATAAGGCGACGAACTTATAAGTAAACCATTCAAGTTCTCAATATCAACACCACCAATATTCTTTAATAAATAATAAAGTTCTATCTCTTCATCAGGTTCTAAAATGCCATTGCAATTCCCTGAAGAGTCATCAATAAAATAGGAAATCAAAGTGCAGTGTGCAGAATTGTCTGAATGAGAGAGGGTTATATCATCAGCGAAGACCTTCGCCTCAGCGTGCCCTGGTCAACATCCATAAGAACGGGTATATAGAGTAACTCGTAATTTTTTTATATCTAACGGGTTCACCCCTGGTAAGTTGGAGAATTCATCAGCAATATTGAGTGTATAATTAAACCAGTTTGTGTCTGATATTTCAATAAGATGCAGTACCGGTGATGGATACCAGTAAAGACTTTCTGCATATCTGAAAATGCGGGTTTCTCCCTGAATATTCTCATCAACATCAAGATAAGAAAGAATGATAGAAGATATTGCAGGATGTGGATGGAGTGTATCATAACTCTTCGCATATAGTTTTGCCCTGAAGGAAAAATTAAGGTCAAGTTCTGGTATATAACAAGTTTGATAGATTGCAGTTTCCAATTTATCAAGCCTGCCCACATATACCTCAGAATCCGGATCCTCCTCATAAATTTTGTCTGTTCTTATTGTGTATGTCTCACCCTGTGCATAAGTATTCCAGTGATTGAGTGAGTCTTCAAATCTACCATTGAAAATGAATTCACCTGCATAGAGAAAATAAAATGATATTAAAATAGTGAAAGTTCTTTTCATATTAACCTATCAGGGGCAAAAGCAAAAATACACCTGCAAGGATTATCAAAAATCCCAAAAAATCAAAAATAATGCCTGTTCTTATCATCCTTGTTATAGATACATAACCAGAACCATAGATTATTGCATTAGGTGGTGTTGAAACCGGTAGCATAAACCCATAACTTGAACCGAGACAGGCTCCGAGTGCCGGAATCAGAGGATTGACCTGAGCAGCAATAGATAGTGAAATCATAATCGGAATGACCATATTTGCCGAGGCAGTATTTGAAGTGAGTTCACTCGTAATTATCGCAAGGATTATCGAAATTGCAGTGATACTGAATAGACTGCGGGCGCCAGTCAGGCTCAAAATCCCTTTGCCAATGTTCTCAGCAAGTCCGGTTGAAAACATTAGCGAACCTAATGAAAGTCCACCGCCAAACAACAAAATCGTTCCCCAATCAATATTCACTGCTTCTTTCCAGGTGATGGTCCCTTTTCTTTTTCTAAAGTCCAGTGGTAAAATAAACAAAATGATTGCACCGATGAGCGCTGCAAGCCCTTCTGGAATATGTGCCTCCCACCATTTACAGATTGGGGCATCTGAACCGAAGATAAGAGTAAGTGCTCCAGGAAATACCCATAAGACTACAGTTATTATAAATGCAATTAGCACATTCCTTTCACCAGTCGTCATCTTTCCCATTGACTCTTTTTCCTTTACTACATAACCATCGATCCCTGAAAGTTCTTTGAATTCGTGTGAAAAGAATAGTTTAATGAGAAAGAACACAACCATATACATTATAATAACTATCGGAATAGCAAATAGCATCCATCTCAAAAAAGTAATATCTTTATTCAATAATTGTTTGATCAAACCAATACCAATCAAATTTGGTGGTGTGCCCACAGGAGTTCCAATGCCACCGACTGAGGCACCATACGCAATTATGAGCATAAGACCCGTAGAATATTTCAATTTTCTCACATCCTTTGAATGCAACTGGGCAATCGTATTAAGAATACCCAAGCCAATCGGATAGAGCATTGCTGTGGTTGCGGTATTGCTAACCCACATTGATAAAATTACGGCAATGATACCAAATGTAAATAAAATGCGATTACTACTCTTGCCAATGCCTGGTATAGAAAGGATTGTAAACGCAAATCTACGGTCAAGTCTGTGCACCATCATTGCCTTTGCAATGATAAAACTTCCAATGAACAAAAATATGATAGGGTCGGCAAATGGTGCAAATATCTTCTTCATTGTATCAACACCCATTATTACACAGAGTGTTGTGCCTAAGAGTGCAGTGATCGGAATAGGCACTGGCTCAGTTATCCACCAGATAACAACCCAGCCGAGTATTGCGGAAAGATAATGGGCATTCTTTGAGAGATTGGGCATTGGAAGAACCAATAAAAAGATAAAAAGGATCGGGCCAAGGAAAAAACCGATCGTCTTTCTTATTCGTTCAAACTTTTCTTCTACTGGAGAAATCTTCTCTTCTATTTCTTCTATCTCTCCCATTTTCAAATCATATAGAACTTTGGGCAAATGTCAAGCACAAATAATAATGAATTCATCGTAAAACTCCAATGCTGGAAAAAGCGGAGTAGCGAAACTCGTTTCGCGTTAAGAGATTACGGAATGCGATTCATCGCACAAATAAAATATAGAAATGCGGTGTGGAATCTATTCAGCACCAAAAATTTTGCAACATTTTCAGAAAGGGGAGATATTTTGCGGAATGGAATAAAATAAAGGATTCAGTTTAATCTTTTTGCATACTATCTTATTATTACAAAAAGAACTGTATCGTTTTTTATCACGCACCTTGAGCTTTTTGCAGAGGTGCAAAAATTCAAACTCTACATCCTCCGGTTTTACGGGTATAGCACAGGTTAGCATTTTCTCAGGAAGCGATATCTTATTGATATCAAAGTTATAGCCTCTTTTTTTTGCTTCAAGATAAACATAATACAAATATGAATTTACAGCCTTTAATGGGTCTACAAAGTTCTTAAATCTATAAATCTGAGGATGGTTTTTATATGCCCTGGCCTTTCCTTCCAGGACATTTTTGGCAAGCAAACCCTCTCGCCATAATGAAATCAATCCCTTTGTATCAAGATATCCCGGATGGATTGACCATAGCCTCATAATAATAATTATAAACTTTTTTGTTAAATCTTCAAGATAATCGTCGCCTTTGCCCAGCTAAATGCCAAATAATATCTAAATCCCAATGCACAAATCCCAATTTCAAATACTATTCAAAATATTGGAATTTTGGATTTTGAATTTGTTCAGGATTTAGGGGTTCGGATAAACCCGAAAATTTTTGCGATGAACCTGTGCTGAACGAAGTGAAGTATCGCACCGCTACATTTTTCAAAAGCCTTGACAAAAATTGTATTCTTATTATAATATAAAATAAAAAGGAGGCATTATGGACCTTGCCTTAATCTTCACCGGTCTGATGTTGATTGGTGCAGACTTTCCTGTTGCCAATCTTAGTTCCTATGAAGTATACCCCTGTGCAATATATGCGAATAATCAATACTATGTCTTCTGGACCGACTATCGCTCTTCACCAATCTATTCTCTGTATGGGGCACGTGTTACTACAAGTGGTGTTGTATTAGACCCTAATGGAAAATTCTTGTTTGCAGACAGCGTGTTCAATCCCAGGGTTGCCTATGATGGAACTAATTTTCTGGTAGTCTGGCGAGAAGGGTGTTGAGCATACGGTGATATACACGGGGTGCGTGTCACTCCAAATTGTGACTCAATAAACTCTTTTTATGTCTATTATGATGGACCATCTCCTGCCCAGTACGCCCCTGAAATTACCTTTGGCGGTGGATATTATTTTGTTGTTTGGCCCGATAATAGAAGTGGATATCCTCAGATATATGGTGCCCGTGTAACCCCGGCTGGTTCGGTCCTTGACCCAGGTGGTATTCTTATCAGCCGGATTACCACTGCCACCCACTATTATCCCTCTGTTGCCTGGGGTGGAACTCGGTACTTCGTTGTCTTTGGTGTATACTCACCATCGCCTTATGCCCTGTATGGAAGGCTTGTCAACACAAATGGAACATTTGCCAGTGATACAATTAGATTGGCTACGGGTAGTTCTTCAATTTATTATACCCATGTAGCATATAGTGGAACAAACTTCATGGCTATCTGGTTTGAATATGCATCTCCATACACACTTAAAGGTGTTCTCGTATCAACTAATGGAACACCGATTGGCAGCCCGTTTACGATTGCGACAAATGTCTATTCTTTTAAATCAGCACGTGTTGTATTTAACGGGGTTAACTATTTCGTAACCTACTCAAAGTCTAATGGCAGCATATATGAACTCTGGGGTCAACATTATAGCACTACTGGCGCACCAGTCGGCTCTGCACTCAAAATTACGCCAACGACGTATAATGTTTACTGGGGTGATGTTGCGCCTGGTGCCAGCAGTCGCTATCTGAATGTCTGGACAGAGTATCGGCCATCCGGTTATGATATCTATGCCAATATTGATGCTCAGATGGTCGGCATAGAAGAAAAGGCAGATAAAAGTGAGCCAGTCTGTTATCTCAAATCCACCATGGTCAAAGACATAATTCAGCTTGTTAACACAGAGAAAGAGGCGGAAATTTATGATGTTGCGGGAAGTTATCTGGGCAAGATCATAGATGGGACATATGATTGTTCACGGTTAAAATCGGGCGTCTATTTTGTGCAATTAAAACCAGGCAGAACTTATAAGGTAATAAAGATAAAATAATAGTAGTCATTTCCACAATATCTTAAAACAACCTTTCTGCTTGACAGAATTAATTATTGATTTATAATAATTCTGTCAAACAAAAGGAGGTCCTATGAAAATAAAAATATTTGGATTTTTTATTTTTGCCTTTTGTTATGCAACAACCTATATTGCCTCAACCCCTGGTGAAATCCAGAATTACACAAATCTTTTACAGGCAGGTGATACACTGCTCATTATGCCCGGCACATACAATATGAACTGGAATATCTCTAATCTTTATGGCCAGTCAAATGACTGGATTGTAATCCAGCCTTATTCCAGTGGTGTGATAATCAATGGCATAAATTATGATAATGTAATTGATATCTATAACTGCCACTACCTTGAACTCAGAGGTATTGAGATAACGAACTCCTATGCCGGTTCAGGTATTGACGGCATAAAATTCCGAACCACGAGCGACCATATCCTGCTTGAAGATTTGCATATCCACGATTTAACCGGTGTGGGCATAAGTGCAAATCCGGCTGGTGAATCATTTACTTATCTTACCATCCGCCATTGCCATATTCATAATATCACCGATGTTGGTGAAGGAATGTATATTGGTAATCACGATGGTCTCTCACCAGTCCATCACTGCCTTGTGGAACTTAACTGGATACATGATTGCCATCCCCATAAAGGGATACAGTTCAAACGGGGTACATATTTGAATATCATTCAGGATAATGTTGTATATAATTGTGATGAGGCAGGGATAGTGCTGTATAAAACCGACCAGACCTCTGCCAGTGATAATAATATCGTGCGTCGGAATGTGGTCTGGAATACATCGGAAGGGATATTTGGTGTGGGACAGACCAATATTGATAATAATGTCATCTTCAATTGTGATTATGGCATAAATGTGCGCAATTATAGTAACTGGGGAATGAATGATTTATACATTCGCAATAATACGATATACCATTGCAATACAACCTGTTTACGGCTTGATGACTGGAATACTGCAACTGGTGAGATGGTCTGTATCAACAATGCCTGTTATCAGGATACAATCACTGCCAGCGCAATACAGGCACCAGATGGTATTGGTCCTGGCTATGTCGCTTATAATCGCCATTATGGCACATCCCAGGTCTCTGGTTCCACACTCGGGAATCATCCAAATTTAGAATTCATCAATCCCAATATGATACCTGGTTCAATAAATCTTTATCCGAAATCAAATTCAACATTGCTCAATAATGGCACAAACGCCTATGGTGCACCCTTTGATGATTTCAATCTCCTCAGCCGTCCTTATGGAATAAGCTGGGATGTTGGTGCTTATGAATGGCAGGGAATGAATAACCCAGGCTGGCAGATTCAAGAAGGGTTTAAAGAGATTTATCTACCTGGGGTTGGTGAAGAATATTCTAATTCGGAATTAGATAAAATTATTATTCCTGCCATTTTGAAGGGTCGTTTCCAAATAAAGAACCTGCGGATTGATGCACGAATATTGATCTATAATTCTATGGGTGCGATGGTAAAGAATACGAGTATTTCAGATATCTGCATTGATGACCTGAATCCAGGTGTCTATTTTTATAGAATTGAGGCAGACAAGACCTCTCAGGGTAAATTTATTATCATTAGATAATTGTGATAGTGCTATAGAATACCTGTTTTCAAATCAAAAACCAATGCCTGCACCAGAGAATTCAATTGACCAGTTTTTGGGAAAGAATTTTTCAGAATTTAACAGGGGCAGGATAAGAGAGATAGGTCCTATCGCAAGTTTTACACCTGCATCATAACAATCCTGCCACTTCCGAGTATCCTGATTGTAGTAGTAACCGAAATCACTAAAGATACGCAATGGGAAACTAGCTGGTAATTCAAAATTTATGCAGAATAGACCATCGGTCTTTATGTGATAACCCTGATAACCAGGTATATTACCATCCTGTTTTATATGGATATGCTCTTGGGGTGATGCATAACCCTTTTGACCAAAGAATAAATCACTGATAAAATTATGCCTCAACCCACCACTCAAGAATATCCTTTCCTGCGCTGGTGCATTGCCCAGGACCTTTCCGGCAAAGAAGCGTGTGTATAAAAAAGGCAGGAATATCTTTGATTTCTTTTCAATTGTTAGTGTGAATTTTGTAAAATTCCATTCAGTATTAAAATAATCAGGGGCAAAGATTATTGCAAAATCTAATGACCAATGCATTGTAGCATAAGAAATCTCATTCTGCAATGAATAGTATTTGCTGATTGACCAATCAGTTGAATCCACATATTTTAGCGAATAGAGATTCTTATAATCAACAAAACTCTTTATCTTTAATCCTGGTTGTGCAGTAAATGGAATACCAAAATCATTCATAAAACCAGCCTGCGATTTTACCTCATCACCACTCTTTGAACTCTTTAAAAATACCCTTAAACGATACCCTTTTTTAAATAACAAAGGTGTTTGATAACTAAATGTATAACTGTGGCTATGGCTCTTCGTGCCATAGATATATCCAGCCAGCCATTGATTTTTGCCTTTAATAAAACCTGCATCAATGAATTGTGCACCAGCAAGGTAGAGTCCAGGAGTGAACCCATCATCTGATTCATACCATACATAAGGCAGGAAATAAACCTGATATGTATCGAATGAGGGCCAGCCAAAGATTGGCTTTATTGCAAATCTCTTTGGATAATAATTGTTCCAGCGGTCTTTATCCGGGGTATAATCATAGGGGTCAATGATAATCTTTTTTATCTTTCCAACATCTGCAAAATTAAAGGTATCAAGCTGTTTTTCAATCCGCAGGACCTGTGCACCATTATCAGTCTGAACCAAAATATCAGTGGGTAACAAAAATTCTCCCCTATTTTCAATCACTGCAGAATTTCTTGTAATCTTCTTGATATGCCAGTCACAGTTTTTTGTAGTATGCAAAAAATCATAAAAGAATTGTTTTAAGTCCCTGCCACTTTTTTCTTCACAAACTCTGATAAAATCCTCAGTTGTGGGATGCCCAAATTTAAACTCCTCAAAATATGATTTTAGAATTGAATCAAAAGCACTTGCCCCTAAATATGCCTCAAGATAACGCAAAAAGAGCGCCGGTTTTGTATAAACCGCTGTCTGATAGGCAAGCGGAATTTCAACAAAATCATACGAAGGGGTTAGGACTGGTTTTTCGATTTTATTTGTATTGGTGATATAATACAGAAATTTATTTATTTGGATATGGGATAATGGAGGTATAAACTCTGATTTAAAGAATGAATTATCAACACCATATTTATCAATGAAATACCTCTGCTCAGTATAAGAGGTCAAACCTTCATCAAGCCAGGCTTCATCCATCTCATTTGAACCAAGGATTCCATAGAACCATTGATGGGCTATCTCGTGGATGATGACCAGTTCAAATTGCCTCGTGAAATTATCCTCTCCGCCATTGATAATCACCAGATTTGGATACTCCATACCACCACCAAAATAACCCTGGACAACACTCAATTTTTTATACGGATACCTGCCATACCATCTATTATATCGTGATACCGCATCAACAGCATAATCACCCGCATTCTTCCATTTCTTGCGGTATTTTTTTATGTAGTATATCTCAATCGTTATGTCATCAACCTCTCTTTTTTCAATCTCAAAATCCGGGTCACAGACCCAGGCAAAGTCATGGACATTCTCGGCAAAAAAATGCATCTTTTTTCTATCATTCTCAACTAAAGAAGAATCAATAAACACCCCGGTTGAGGCAACGACATAATTTGCGGGTAGTTCTATTGTAACATCAAAAATGCCAAACTCACCATAGAACTCGCCAATTGTATGATAACCCTGTCTATGCCAGCCATTCTTATCAAAGACACAGGGCTTTGGATACCACTGGACAATCTCAAAATGTTTTCCCTTATAACCAAGACGGGAGAATATCTTTGAAATTTTTAATACTGATTCAATCTTCAAAACAACCGAATCACCACTTGATAAAGGCTTATCAAGAGATACCGACATAATCGTCTCATCAATCTTAAAATTTAGCGAATCATTGTTCTCATTGGTGATAGATATGATATCAATCCAGCCCCGTTCAGACTTCTTTGCCTTTAGGAATCTATAAGAGCCCATCTTTTTTAATTCCTTTGCAAATGTAGTATTATTATCCCGGTAGGCATTGGCATAAAGATGGAAGTATAGAGTTTCAAGACCGACTGGTGAATTATTGTGATATATCAAAGTTTCGCTTATATTCAAAGTGTGCTCTTCAACATTTAAACTGCAGGAAATCTTATAATCAACCTTCTGCTGCCAGAAGAATAAGAATAATAGAATTGCCATAGTCTCTGATTATATCCATCATTTTGTTCAATGCAAGTTTTAGATGACAGTCCCTTTTTTCTTGCTACTTGCTACTCTCTACTCGCTACTAAAGGAAGAGGGATGACAAGAAGGGGTAAAGAAGGGAGAATAGGGGTAAAAAAGGGTAAAGAGGGGTGAAGAAGGGAAACGGAGAATAAAAAGGCAATTGGGGGCAATTGAAGGCAATTAGAGATATACAAAGAAGATGTAGGGCAAGGCTTTAGCCTTGCAAATAATAAGCAGA
>DAIRCK010000021.1:0-52904 GCA_036796695.1 bacterium | reverse complement strand
AAACACCAAAATTCACAGTCTCACCAGGATTGACCTGACCATTACCACCTGAATCGTTAATAATTGTTCTACCTAACACAACATATGGACCTGAAGGATTTGTCACCATTGCATATCCTTCATAGGGAATGTAATTGTGTTTTGTTACAGTTATAAACATTGTATCTCCGGGCGTTGTAGGATTGATGCTTAGGGTTGCAACTCCTGAGGCATTCGTATAGGCAGAAACATGGAGTTCAGGATTCTGCGTCTTTATCCAGCAACAGACAAGGGCATCCCGGATTGGATTTCCACCACCGGTTACGGTGACTGTGTATTGTTGTGAACCAGGGAACACTACTGCATTATGACTCACAACCATATTCTGCGGAATATCAGTCCAGAAATCAAGAGAAGGGTCATTAAAATTATGATATGCCTCAAAATAGTAACGTTTCAGCGATGAACTCGTATGGTTTTCTATCCAGTAGAGTCCCCATTGGGTAAATCTGCCGGTTTCATAAAGCCTGCCAGAAACACTATCCGTGTAGATTGCATCAAAATACCTTCGCTGGAGCCAGTCATCTTCATCCCAATATGTAGAAGGCACGCTTCCAAAATAGCATATTCCACCCTTACCACTAAGCCTATCCCAGGTCTCACCAAAGCAGTTTGTAGTATACTGGTAATCACCAGAGAGACAACAGTGCCCACAAGGCATAGGATACATATCGTTATTGGTCAGCTGTTCCAATTCACTCACAGTAAATTGGTCAGCAGAGTTAATCGCCCAGGAGGTTTGAGAACCATGTGCAGTATAAACACACCAGACCCTTCCTGCATTTATCTGATTCTTTATCCTTTGATCATTTTCAGAAGAACTGATTATCAGAGTATCAACTTGATAACCATAATTGAGCAAAAGAGCACGACACCAGGCGTTTGTAGCAATTCCTACTGGTTGATAACCCGCATCATAACCAGCAATAAGGCACGCCTTCTTTAACCAGGCATAACCTGCAGAGCCGAAATTTGCATGTTCCCATCTTATTGCCTTATTCACAACGGTATTTCCTTGAATTGTATCAAGAACTGAGATGCGGGCATTGAACATATCTGGTAAATAACCAGATTCATTTACTTCAGCATAATACAGGTCGGTCTGGTCGCGGGATGAAGAACCGGTCCCTGATGGTGGCAGGGCAATTGTGCTTGAATTCGGATCACCGATTATCACAAGGAAGGTTGCTAATGGGTTGCGCGTCCTTATTGTATCATTTATCGCTGATGCAGTCCAGCCTGCTGCATTCCACATCCTTACTTTGTATCCTTTTTTCTTTTTCCACTGGGCAAGTTTATTTGCCACAGTCTGTGCCTGTCCATTATAGAAGATATCATAGTAAATAGGGAGTGGTGGCACTCCTCTTAAATATTCCGGATAATTTATTACAGTCCGCTTAATGAATTCCTCCCAGATAGTTGAATAGTCCTTTGCTACTACCCGCTGGGTCTCAAGGATATCACCACCGATGAAATCAACTTTAACACTTATATTCGTATAGCATCTTATTTTTCCAGCTACTGGATTATAGTGGATTGGATATACCCTCAGGGTTGCCAGCCTATGGCCCCGGGCAAGTCCACCATCACCCTCATAAATATCTGCTATTTTATCTGGATAATAGGCATCGGTTGAATAAATTTTCTCATCAATAATAAAACTGGCTTTTGCCCCAGAAATTTTGGGAACACTCGGAAGTGCCGGTGCAATCCTTTTATCAATACCAAGAGATTTTAAGTCAAATTCTTTATAATCTGCTGAAATAACCCCAACCTTAATCTGAGCCCTATGGGGCACATCAAGGACAGCGGTCAACATAGGCAATCTGGGTTTACCAATGTCCGCCATAAAGGCATATTCATCAATCTTTAACAATGCAAAGACTTCTTTTCCTGTATCGGTCAATTTGTTAGCATCATATTCAGTGAATTCAGCACCAAATATATTTATTGATAGTTGAGTGGAATTTTCGTTTGAGAAAATTAGTTCTATTGCTGTCTCTTTCTCGGGTTGCGAATTACCAAAAGGTATCCACCCACCCCATAAAAAAACTACGGAAAGCAGCAATAGAGGTATTGCTCCATTTTTTAATAATTTAAAAGTCTGCATAGAACCCCCTTTTCAGTTCTTTTATTCCAAAGAGACTTAAATCTAAAAAATTTTTATACCTTAACTTATCCAATTCTATTATAGAATATAACTATAAATTACGTGAAGTCAAGGACTCAAATTTAGACTTAAGTCTCGTATTTTAAAGAATACTATCTTAAGGCACTTTTAAATAAAATCTTACCGACCGCGTAAAGAAACTGCCAAAGAGACCAAACCCATTTTTAACACCACACTGTGGTAAAGAGTCTGACAATAGATAGTAATACGCGACAAAATTAGTATCTAACGCTGAAACACGCACGTAATAAAAACCTGTATCAATAATCCAATAATCTCCGGGAATACTATATACAGTGTCTTCAATTTGTATTAATTGATTTAAAATGGAAATAGTATCCTGGTAATAAAGAGTTATATTATACCAACTCCCCTGCGTATTGTTAGAAATTGTCAAAGGAGAATACAAGTCCACACTATCGCCATCCCTCGGTAAAACTATAAATGAAGAATCAGGCACAGTGGTTATACCGGTTAATGTATCAAACCCTTTTGCTGAGACCTCAAGATAATAAGTCTTACCGGCAAAAATAGGAAATGTATCGCGGGTCCGGAAAAGCCCTGAATTTGCATGCTCCTCAATTAGTGTATCACATATCCCCTCTCCTGATAATATCACCTGCACATCCTCAAGGTCATATATTGATTTTTCATCCATTCTATAGGTACGGTCAACCAAAACCTTTTGGTATGGTGCATCATTTATTAAAATGCAATAGACATTTAACTGCGTTTCATATTCCTCGGAATTCTTAACACAGAAGGAGAAAAGTATTGCCCATATAACCAACCATCTGATTTTAATTGATAAATTTTGATAGTTCTTTCTTTTCATAATCTCAGAATTTTAGATTAAAACCAAAAGATGGAATTGGAATGGCAATGGGCGGTATTGAATATCCAACTTTTCTGGGTGGGTCATATTCCTGACCAGTATTGTAGTCAAAATATTCATAGTCATAAAACAGAACATTTTTCCGTGCATAGACATTCATTACATCCAGATACCAGCCACCATTCAAACCAAATATTTTTACTTCTTTTTCATAGTGTAAATCCAGCCGGTGAGACAATGGCAACCTGAAGGCATCCCTGTTCCCCTTTATATATCGCCACCAGTGTCCTGGATACTCATTGATTGTATCAAACTCCGAATAGTAATAATAGCGATATCTTGCAATATCCTCAGCATAAGGCAGACCGGTAGCGAAATACCAGCGCAGGTCAAGTTTGCCATTTTTGAAGATGGGGATTGTTTTAGGAATCACAAGCCCGAATATCACATTAAGACTATGCCTTCTATCATATCTTGGAAAATAAAAGATATTCCCTATGTTTCTTCTTGTGTAACCAAATGTATAACTTATCCAGCCAAAGTAATCTTTAAAACTCCTTTTAATAAAAATATCAAAGCCCGTAGCATAGCCATTACCCGTGCGCAAATTCTCGGTGGGAACGCTGAAAAACATATCCTCTTCATACGGAATTAAAAGATTGTAGTATTTTTTATAATAACCTTCAATATTGAAATTCATTCCTTCACCAAGCCATTTTTCAATTCCACATATAAAATGGTAGCCAACCGGCGGATGATGGATGCTATCAACTGGCCGCCAGAAATCAAAGATTGAAAAGTATGATTCCTGGCTATTTATCGTAATCAAGAACTGATTATATTTGCCTGCTGAAATATTGAGTGCTGAATTTTTCTGAAAACGATATTTTAATCCAAGCCTTGGGTTATAAAGAAACCGCTTCCCCTGGTTGTAATAAATAAGTCTTATACCTGGTTGAATATAGATAATCGGTTTTATCAATTGCCATCTATCCTGAAAATAAATTGCCATCAGATTAGATTTTTGTTCTGGTGGTCCGAATGTCCCTTCTTCAACTTCCCAGTGCTGTTTGACACCTAAATTTTCTTCCTGAAATCCAAAATCAAATGTATGATTTTCGTTATGGATATAGGTAAAATCAAATTTTCCGGTAAGACTCTGTATCTTTTCATATAATCGCAGATTTGCTGTTGAATCATAATAATCTATATAACTCAAATCTGTAAAAAAATTGCTCCAGACACCAAGGACTTCACCATAAAGTTTCGGTGTGAATACCCGACGCCATCTCCCTGATATACCACGATTACCCCAAACCAGATCAACCTTATCTGATGGTGGCTCTTCTTCAGAAAAAGAGATAACATCTGCACCACCAAACCCGGTAACAGTAAAGCGATTCTCACTGGAATGATTATAATTTATTTTCCCCACTCCATCATAAAAATAATAGGGTAATTCAACATCCTTATTAAAAATATGTGAGTATCCCCAGACCAGAGCATCAAAATATGTCCGTCTGCCACTGAATAGAAATGAACCTTTTGGAATTGGACCCTCAACCAGTAATTTTGATGTAACCAGACCGATACTTGCATTCCCCTCGTATTTTTTTGAATTCCCTTCTTTTGTCGTCACATCAAGGACTGCAGAAAGTCTATCTCCATACTTTGCAGGAAATCCACCCGCATATAATTCTGCCTCTTTTACTGCATCCGGCTGGAATGTAGAAAATAGTCCAAAGAGGTGGGTTGCAGGATTATAGATTATTATACCATCAAGTAAAACGAGATTTTCATCCGGGCTTCCACCCCGGACATATAATTTGCTTGATAAATCGTGCATCCCTGTTACTCCAGGCATCAACTGCAGGGTCTTTATCAGGTCGGATTCAAAAAGACCAGGTACTGATTTTATCTCACGCTGGGTAAAGGTTATATGGCTTACCTCAACACTTTTTTCAAATCGCTCACGTTCAGCCGAAACTACAACTCCGGGTATTTCAATTGCAGATTGCTTCAATTCAACATTCAAAGTTAAAACCTGCCCTGCCTTTAATTCAATCTCCTTTTCTATCGTTTCATAACCGAGATACGAAAATACAATGGTGTATTTACCTTCAGGAATATGCGAAATGTAGTAATAACCTTTATCATCTGAACTTGTGCCCATTGTTGTATTTTTTAATATTACATCTGCATAAACAAGTTTTTCACCATTTCTCGCGTCTGAAACAAACCCTTTGATAGTACCGAATTCCGCGGGATAGATAAAGATTGTAGCAAAGAATAAAACAAAAATAGTTCTACCCACAGACAATTATAAGTAATTGGTATTAAATTGTCAACAAAAATTTTATCATTATTAAAAAGATAATACAATTACGCAATATTCTAATTACTGATGGATATTTATCCTTAAAATAATGCCATATAAAACCCAGTGCCAGCATAAACAATATTAAGGAAACTGCAAGCAAAATGCTCAAACCAGTATTCAAGGACTCACCAAAATACTGAACAAAATTATTTCTTACATTGAGCACCGAGCCATAAACAATTATTATATGAATAACATAAATCAAAAACGATTCCTGTCCTATTAAAACAAAAAAATTTAGAATTCTGCCAGTATTAGATTCAAAAAGCAAAAAAAGGCTGATCAGCATCAACAGCATTCCAGTGCGTAAATAGAAGAGACTGAAATTCTCAAACCTGGTCAGAAATGAGAAGGCAAAAAAGATAATACCCGATATAAAAATTAGAAGGTTCAGTTGTCTTATGCCTGTGCGCGTATAAAACTCATTGAACACCAATCCCAGAACCAATCCAAAGATTAAATACGCAGAAAAAGGGAAGAGTGGAAAACCTGAACCGAATTTCGTAGTTAGTAATTGTGAAAGAAAATTGGGTGAAGAAATACCGTTATTTACTGCCGGGGTGAAATAAAGAATTAACAGCACTCCGATTACAGATAACGAAATTATAATCCTTTTTTCTTTAATAAAAATTAGAACAATTTGTAGTATCAAAATGGTCCAGCCAATGGTCTGGAGTATATCGCACTGAAAGAATTGTGCAATTTCTTCTTTTGATGTCTGGGTCAGTAATTGATAAAGAGAAAATCTGGGTAGATGGAGGAAGTATCCTGCAATCAAAATAGGCAAGATTCTGATAATCCTCTTTTTAAGAATATCCTGCCATTTTAGATTTTTCTTTCTGCATATTGAGAATGCAAGACCGCAACCACTTGCAATCAAAAATGCAGGTGCAGTCAAGCCTCTTAAAATATGGAGAAACTGATAAATAATGGTCTGCTTTGCTTGTGGTTCAAGGACTGCACTGAGCGTATGCCCTTGAATCATCATTATTACTGCATACGCCTTAAGCAGGTCAAGAAATTTAAAACGCATTAATTTTTATCTGTATTCTTTTGCCTCTTCTTCACCGGTTAACACACGCAAAACACCGAGTGCAAGCGATTCCATCTCTCCTTCACCCGGGAAAACAAAGAATTTAGGACATAAAAATTCAATCCAGGATTTCAGTTTATTAACAAATTCTTCTGAATACGCAATACCCCCGGTAATGATTATGGCATCAATCTCTCCTTTTAATACGACCGCGTATGCACCGACCTCTTTTGCCACCTGATAGATAAGGGCATTATAAACGAGCTCTGCATATTTATCCCCTTGTTCTATCTTTTTTTCAACTTCTTTAATGTCATCCGTACCGAGATACGAAAGCAATCCACCTTCCCTCAGCAGTTTATTTTTCATCTCTGAAACTGTATATTTCCCACTGAAGCAAAGTTCTATAAGTGGTATAGTTGGCAATGAACCAGTTCTCTGAGGGGAGAATGGTCCATCTTCATTCGCATTTGAAGAATCTACCTGTTTTCCTTTTAAATGGGCAGCAACTGTGATACCGGTGCCGAGATGGATAATAATAAAATTACACTGGTCATATGGTTTTTTTAGTTCCTTTGCGGTCTTTTTTGCCACCATCCTGACATTTAAGGCATGGCTCAATGCCTTTCTGTTTATCTCTTTCAATCCTGAAAATCTTGACAGTTCCCAGAATTCATCTACCGAGACCGGGTCAACAAAATAGGCATTGACTCCAATACTGTCAGCAATTTCTTTGGCAATCATTACACCGAGGAGTGATGGATGTTCAGATTGATAATTGCCATTTTTAATATCATTAATCAATAAATCATTTACAAGGTATGTCCCGCTCGTCAAAGGTTTAAAAGGACCGCCCATCCCCACTACCGCATTCAGAATTTTTAAATCAAAATTCTTATCTTTCAAAAAATCTATAATCTTTTCCTTGCGCCATTGGTACTGGTCAATAACCTTAGAAAATCTCTTCAATTCATCAGCACTATGGCGGATGTTATCTTCCAAAACCGGTTCTGTGTTTTTATAGACTGCTACTTTGGTAGAGCCACCTCCAGGGTTTATTACAAGAATATTATAATCCATAAAACCTCCTATTTGATTTTAAGTGCCTTTAATAGACTTGAATCAGGCATAATGCCAAATTTTTTTAAAATTTCAACATCCTTCTTTGCCATATCAAAATTTCCCATAGTATAATATGCAACTGCACGATTATAATAAGCGGCTATATAACTGGAATCAAGTTCAATTGCCCTGTCATAATCTCTTATCGCCATATCAACTTGGTCAAAGTCAAGATATATATTTCCGCGATTATTATATGCCTGGGCGAATTTAGGATTCAATCCAAGCACACTGTTATAGTCAGACAATGCCTGTTCTAAATCTCCAACCCTTGTAAATGTTACGGCACGATTATAATAGGCATCCAGATTTTTGGGCTCAATATCTATTGCCTTTGTATAATATTCGATCGCCTTTCCAAAATCGCCGTATATAAAGTAGATGTCTCCTTTACTTACATAAGCAACTGAAAGATACGGGTCTATACCCAATGCCTTATCATAATGTTCAAGGGCAAGCTTATAATTTTTTAAATTAAAATAGAGAACACCAAGATTATAATACGCCTCAGCCAGATCGGGTCTTAACTGGAGCGCACGGGTCAGATCATTATAAGCTTTATCATACTCTCCTATTCTGCAATAAATTGCACCGCGGTCAACATAGCCCATTGCAAAATCTGGTTGTATATTGAGAGCTGTTGTAAAATCCGCAATTGCCTTATCATACATTCCCAATTGTTCATATACTTTCCCCCGATTAAAATAGGGAAGTTCAAGCGTCGGACTAAATTCTATTGCCCTGTTGAAATCATCAAGTGCCTTATCATACTGACCCAATAAATTATAGGCATTGCCGCGATTATTATAGGCAATGCCGTTATCCGGAAATTTTTTAAGAACATCAGTCCAGAGTGTGATGCTATCTTTCCATATCTTACAGCGGTTAAAAGAAATAATACCAAACAAAAGAAAAATAAGTGATAAAATTGAATAAAAAATGAATTTCATACTGATTGAATCTTTTAATTTTTTATTATATAGCCAATCAATAAAAATTCCGGCAATAAAGAACAATCCTATTGAAGGGATGTATGTATACCTGTCCGCAGCGATTGCCGAGGTAACCAACGGTATCAACTGGCTTACAGGCAGTATTGTAATGATAAAAAACAAAAAACCAAAAATGATTTTTGGAGTGATCTTCTGGATTTTTATAATCAAATAAACCAACCCAGAGATTATCAATGGTGAAATGAAAAAAATCAGGGGCATCGTTTTTTCAAAATTTTTTGGATATGGATAAAAAGCAGAAAGATTTACCGGCAAGATTATTTTATAAAGATAAAATATCAAATTGTAGGAAAAGACAAAAATATGTTTAAAATAACTTATAAACGGAACTCTGGCAGAACCCTGAAAATGGATATTGACAATACCTAAGAATATAGCTGGTATAATATATGGCAATTTTGGAATAATTTGTTTGCTTGAAAATCTTTTTTCAAAATAAAAATCAAAGAGTATCAAGACCACAGGCAGGGTAACTGCCATTGGTTTGGAAAGAAGAGAAAAAATAAAAAGAATAATTGAACCAAAATAGAAAAATTTCTTCTGTTTTGCTCGATGATACAAATAGAATATCAAACTGCCCAAATAAAATAACGAATATAACATATCCTTTCTCTCAGTTGCCCAGGCAACCGATTCAACATGCATAGGATGAATCCCAAAAAGCAGACTCACAATAACCGATACCATAAGGTTATTGCTCAACAGATAAATCAACCAGAAAACCAGAATTACATTAAAGAGATGGAGGATGAGATTTATCGTATGCGAGATAAGTGGATTCAAGCCAGAGAGTTTATATTCAAGCGCAAAAGATAAAACAGTCAGGGGTATGTATGTTCCAACATATCCGGTTGTGAATATTTCTTTAATATTATTTAATGATAAATCTTTTATTGAGTGGTTTGCTGTAATGAGATGATAATCATCCCAGTTACAGTAATCATTCTGAAGACAGGGTGATAAAAAGATAAATGTTAAAACTAAAACCATACAGGCAAAAATAATCAACTTTGTCTTTTGAGTCAAAGGCACATTCATAATTCTTTTTCCCTGGGATGAAATCGCCTATGGATGTCTTTCAAATATTCGCGGTCAATATGGGTATAGATCTGGGTTGTAGAAATATCTGAATGTCCTAATAGTTCCTGAACAGCCCTTAAATCAGCACCTGCCTGTAATAAATGTGTAGCATATGAATGCCTGAAGGTATGGGGTGTGACTCTTTTTTTTACACCTGATTTTATCAGATATTTACGGAGAATCTTTAAAAATCCCATTCTTGATAATTTATTTCCCCGTGCATTCAAAACAAGATAGGATGTCTTTCTCTTTTTCATCAAGGATGGTCTACCATTCTGAAGATATTCTTTTATCGCCCTGAGCGCCTTCTTTCCAAATGGCACAAACCTCTGTTTATTACCTTTACCAATAATGCTGAGCAGTTCTTCATTCATCAAAATATCAGTCAACTTAAGATTCAAAAGTTCAGAAATACGCAAACCTGCCCCATAGAGTAATTCAAGACATACCCTATCCCTCAATCCCCCTGGTGTTTTTTCATCCGCAGATTCAATAATTCCATTAACTTCTTCTATTGAGAGCGTTTGGGGCAGTTTTCTTCCAACCTTTAAAAGTTCTAAATCTTCGGCAGGGTTCTTACCTATATGGTTATTTGCATAAAGATATGTATAATATGACCTCATTGCTGAAATCTTACGGTTGATAGAGACCGGACTCAATCCCATATCGAATAATTTATGGATAAATGCACGGAGTTCATTTATCCCTGTATTGAGTAAATCCTTATTTTGTGATTTTAAAAATAGACCGAGCTGTCTTAGATCTAATAAATATGACTGAATCGTATTAAATTCACTTCCCTGGCTTATTAAAAAATTCTCAAAATCAGATAAGTCAAGTTCCTCTTTCATAATCATCATTATAATAACTAAAAAGTTGACTAAGTCAAGAGAACCACTTTGACAATCTCTTCAGGATATATATAATTGATTATGGTTAAGAGGTTCAATATCTGGACGATTGTTTTGTTGCTCATAATGGCACTCATCTTTTGCCTTTCATTGCGGAAAATTTATGATACCGACATTGGCTTCCATCTCCGGGGTGGAGAATGGATGCTTAAAAATAAGTCATTCCACCATTACGACCGTTTTACTTACACCGTTCCCCATCACGAATATATTGCAATGTACTGGTTGTATCAGCTTATTTTATTTTTAATTTTCAAGATTTTTGGTGACGGTATGATAACAATTTTTAATAGCATTTTAATCCTCTTATTTTTCGCTCTGATTTATCTGCGCCTTAATAAATCTTCAATTCCGATATGGTTGATATGTATTTTGATTCTAACGAGCGTATTTTCTTTTGAAATAAGATTTGGGGTGAGGCCGGAGATTTTTACTTATATTTTTATTACATTGATGTTATTTATTCTCGACCTATATTACTTTCATAAAAAGAATCTTTTTTTTCTTTTACCTGTCATTCAGTTGCTCTGGGTTAATCTCCATGGATTATTTATCCTGGGATGGGCTATTTTGTTTTGCTATCTCATAAGTATTTACTTTCATGAAAAGAAAAAATTAAAAGAATTACTGAAATGGAGCATAATCTCAATAATTGTATCATTGTTTAATCCTTATCATATAAAAGGTATTCTTTTCCCATTCTATCTTTTTACAAGGCTTCAAAACTCAAGTGTTTTTAAAGACGCAATAACTGAATTTGCCTCACCATTTTCAGCACGGGGGTTTTTGCTCACCTCACATTCAGCCCTTTTTATTTATCTTATATTCTTATTCTTATCGATCTTTGTCTTAATCATAACAAAAGATAAAAGAAAAATCCATGAATATCTTCTCTTTTTTGCTTTCGGTTATCTCTCAACGACCGCAGTCCGTAATATTCCGATATTTATGGTCATAGCAATCCATATCCTCGGAACTGGATTTAAAGATTTGATTCCCGTAATAAAAAAAATTCTACGCATTCCAAAGTCATTAGAAAATTCTATTGCAATAGCAATATCAGTTTTTTCTTTTCTATTCATTCTTCATATAATCAATAATGGTTATTACGCATCAAGAGGTGGAGGGAATTTTGGAATTGGATTTGACACCGAGTTCCAGCCCATCAGGGCTTGCGAATTCATTATAAAAAACAATTTGAAGGGCAAAATCCTGAATGATATAAATCGCGGGAGCTGGTTAATATGGGCAGTTCGTGAACCCGTTTATATCGATGGAAGGCTCGAGGTGATGAAAGAAACGTTATTTGAGGAATTTCATAATAGCCACCAGCCTGGTGGTATAGTCAGACTTATTGAAAAATATAAACCCGATTTGATTATCTTTGATTATTCCTATCCTGAGGCACTATTCTGGGATATTGATTTAGAAAATTTACTGGACTGGGCTATCATCTATTTAGATGAAACCTCTGTTATATATGCAAGGGATGGATATGGAGAACAATTTAAGCCATTCAATTTTTCTAAAGTAATACAAAACCTCGGGATTGATACAATCTTTGATGAACAGAAGATATGGAGTATATTGCGTAAACAGCAGAAATCAAATTTTAAACTCTTTTTTGAAAGTTTGTATAGAAAACAGACCTATCCAGTGAGTTTAACCAGGCTCGCATTCTATACCTCAGTAAAACTTGATTTTACAACTGCAGAGATACTTTATTTAAATGCAATAAAGAGAAGTGAGCACCATCTCGCAGAGATATATTTCCGACTCGGTCTCATCTACCATTTTATGGAAAAACTGGATAAGGCAGAATACTGTTATCGCCGGGTTTTGCGTGAAAATCCAGGGCATAGAAACGCAAGGAAAATGTTGAATCGGTTGAAACAGGGGGTCCCACCCGTAGGCTAATATTATTATTAATATCAATCAATAACTTCGCTAATAATTCCACCCCCCAGGACTGTATCACCATCATAGAATACAACCGACTGTCCTGGTGTGATCGCCCAGTGCGGCTTTTCAAAACATACCCTTGCCTTATTGTTCTCAATATAAACAATTGCGGAACTAAGTGGTGATACATACCTTGTCTTTGCCAGCACTTTTATCGGTTTGTCATAATCAATCGGTAAGATAAAATTTAAATCCTCAGCAATAAAACTCTTTTTATATACATCCTTTTTTTTACCGACATAGATTGCGTTATTCAAAGGATCAATCTTTATGACATAATAAGGTTCTTTATCACTTATGCCTATACCTTTACGTTGACCCAATGTATAATGGAAAATTCCTTTATGCATACCTATCTTTTTACCGTCTTTATCAAAAATCGGACCCTTTTTTCCCTGAATTATATCCCTTAAATATGCGGTATAATCCATATCTGGTAAAAAACAGACATCCTGGCTTTTTTTTCTCTGGGCTGTGGGCAATTTAAAGTCCCGGGCAAGATTTCTCACCTCTTCTTTTGTATATAAACCAAGTGGAAGTATCATTTTTGATAACTGGCTCTGATTCAATCTATATAAAAAATATGATTGCTCATTTTTTTCCTTACCCCTTTTTAATAAATAAAAATTTTCTTTTTTTTCTATTTTTGCATAATGCCCTGTTGCAACCATATCAAAATTCATATCAAGTGCCTTTTCTAAAAACAGACCAAATTTTATAAGTTTGTTACATATTATGCAGGGATTGGGTGTCCTTCCTGATTGATATTCTTTGACAAAATTTTCTATCACCACCTTTTGATAATAGTCAGTAAAATCAAATAAATAAAATCCTATTTTTAAAATCTCACAGGCACTTCGCGCGTATTCAATATCCTCATTCCCAACACCCCTGAACACCATCGTGGCACCGGCAATTTCATAGCCCTGTTTCTTCAATATCGCAGCAGTGGTAGATGAATCAACACCACCGCTCAATGCTACAAGAATCTTCATCGATTATCAGAAATCTTTATTTTTTAACGAGGGGAGATATTGCCCTTAATTCGTTTACTATCCTGGGAAAGTGTTCACACACATAATCAATATCTTCATCCGTGGTCAGTCTGCCAATCGTCATTCGGATAGAACCCCTTGCATCCTCAACAGGAATACCAATTGCCGTAAGAACATGGGATGGTTCAAGTGAACCTGATGAACAGGCAGAACCAGTAGCAACTTCAATTCCAATCTGGTCAAGGCGCATAAGTAGTGCCTCACCTTCTATATATTTTACCACTATATGACAGTTATTGGGCAATCTCTTTTCAGGATGGCCATTAAAAATAATATCATCAAGAGAATTTGAAAGTGATTTAACCAGTTTATCTCTGAGTCTTCTTGAATGCGCAACCCTTTCTGGCATTTCTCTCATTGCAAGTTCAACCGCCTTTGCCATACCAGCTATTCCTGGAACATTATGGGTTGATGCCCTCTTACCCATTTCCTGGGCACCACCATGTAAAAGGGGTTCAATCCTTGTCCCTTTTCTTATGTATAAAGCACCAACTCCCTTTGGTCCATAGAATTTATGCGCCGAGATTGATAATAAATCAATACCGAGCCTATTGACATTCGTATCAATCGCACCGAATGACTGGACTGCATCGGTATGTAAATAAACCTCCTTTTCCCTGCATATCTTAGCGATCTCTTCGATCGGCTCAATTGTGCCGATCTCGTTATTTACATGCATTATTGAGACAAGGATTGTCTTATCTGTGATTGCCTTCTTTACATCATCCGGGTCAACCATTCCATATCTATCAACCGGTAAAAATGTTGTTTTAAAACCCCGGGATTGTAAAAATATAAATGGTTCAAGGACTGCATGGTGTTCAATCTTTGTAGTAATGATGTGGTTACCTTTATTTGCCAGGGCATAGGCAACACCTTTTATTGCCGTATTGTCTGATTCACTCCCACCTGAGGTGAATATAATCTCATCAGGGCTGGCACCGAGTGCATCTGCTATGACCTTCCTTGCATTTTCTATCGCCTCCCTTGCCTTCTGTCCTGATGTATGGAGGCTCGAAGGGTTGGCAAAGTCTTCAAAAAAATAAACCTTCATCGCTTCAAGGACATCGGGATGGAGGGGTGTCGTGGCTGCATAATCAAGATAGATTCTTTTATTAATCTTTTCCATATACGTATTATATCGTAAATCTTAACACTGTCAATCACCGGTTTTATTAGCAAAAATAAAATTTGTCCTGCATAATTATTTAACCAGAATTATGGTGCCAATGTGATTGACTTTTATTGTGGCCTGGGTATAATTAAATATGGCAAAAAGAAAAGAAATAAAAAAAGGTATTTCTCTATCATCAAGGGCTAACCGCATGCCTTATTCACCGATAAGAAAATTATCGGCATTTGCTGATGAGACAAAGAAAAAAGGGATAAAGGTCTATCACCTGAATATCGGACAACCCGATATTGAAACACCGGTTGAAATCTTTGAATCGATTGCGAACTACCGGGAAAAGGTGCTTGGTTATGGTCCTTCTGGAGGAATTCTTGAGTTACGACTTGCAGTTCTTGACTATTATCGTAATCTCGGTTTTGACCTTGACCTTGATAATATCTGGATAACAATTGGTGGAAGTGAGGCAATTATATTTGCAATGATGACCGTGTGCGACCCAAATGATGAGATAATTGTATTTGAACCTTATTATACAAACTACAATGGTTTTGCGGTAATGTCTAATATAAAACTTGTGGCGATTGAAACAAAGATTGAAAATGGATTCCACCTGCCCCCAGAATCTGAAATCAAAAAGAAAATTACAAGCCGAACCAGAGCGATTCTCATAAATACACCCAACAATCCAACCGGCACAGTCTTGACTGAGGAAGAAATGTTCATACTCCAGCGCCTTTGTAAAAAATATAATTTATACATCCTCTCGGATGAAGTTTATCGTGAATTTATCTATGATGGTAAGGAACACATAAGCGCCCTATCACTTCCTGAAGTTGAAGACCGTGTGATTTTGATGGATTCCATATCAAAGAGGTTTTCTGCCTGTGGTGCGCGCGTTGGTTGTATAATAAGCCGGAATAAAAAGGTTATGGACGCACTAATAAGATTTTGTCAGGCAAGATTGTGCCCACCAACCCTGGAACAGATAGGTGCGATTGCAGCCTACAAATATATCGATAAATATATCACACCGATGATAAAAGAATATGAATATAGAAGAAATGTTTTATTTGATTGTCTGAAGGAAATTCCAGAGGTATATGGGCACAAACCAGAAGGTGCATTCTATACTGTCCTGAGCCTTCCGGTGAAGGATGCAGACCATTTTTGCTATTGGCTCCTTACTGATTTCAGTTATGAAAATAGCACTGTGATGCTGGCACCGGCAAATGGATTTTACTCAACCCTTAAAAAAGGTAGGGATCAGATAAGGATTGCCTATGTCCTTAAGGAAGAAGACATCAGAAAAGCGGTTAAAGCACTTGATATTGCATTAAAGAAATACAAGGGTTAAGACTGTAAAATAATCGGTGTGAATATTGCGGTTAGATTGCAAAAATGTGGTATATTTTTGACGAGAATAATTCCATTAGAGATAACAGATAGAATTGCTCGTCTTATCGGTGGTTTTAGTTATTTTATTCTAAAACGAAAAAGGGAATATATTTTGAACAACTTGCGTCATATAATGCCTGATGAAAAGGGGATGCATAATAATCTGTGCAGAAAAACCTTTGAAAACTTTGCCCGGTGTATGGTTGATTTCTTCAGGCTCGGATTTTTGGATAAAAATGAAGTGATAAAATATGTGATTCCCGAGGGAGTTGAAAATCTTGATAAAGCATTGAAGATGAAAAAAGGCTGCATTCTTTTAACCCTTCACATTGGAAACTGGGATTACGCAGGGAGTTATCTTGCTGCCTGTAATTATCCAATGAATGCCCTTGTTGAAGAGACAGAACCTGAGATGTTTAATTTATACACAAAACACCGTGAAGCAACAGGATTAAAAACCTTCCCTTTATCACGGGCAAGTGTGGCATTTCTTGATACAATAAAAAACAATCGCATCCTTGCAATCCTTGCTGACCGTGATATAGCAAAACAGGGTAAAGAATTTAAATTCTTTTCAGGAAAAAGAAGATTTCCCAAAGGTTTAGGTGAAATAATTGTTAAAAGGAAAATACCCGTGGTATTTGGCTATATGGTTCTGATAAAAGGAAAAAAGAGATATCTTGGGGTTGTCGAATCTGTGAAAACATTTGATAACGAAAATGAATTTTATCAATATATGATAGGAAATTTTGAACGGATTATTAAAAAATATCCTGAACAATGGTTTGTTTTTCATCCTGAATGGGTAGAATGAAAATGCCTGAATACTTAAATCCCAAAAGTCCTAAAAGAAATACTAAAACTAAAATTATAGAGATTAAAATTATGGGTGATTTAATCCCTGAATATAAAACAAAGTATGCCTCTGGTTGTGATTTATATGCAGATATCCAGAAACCAATAATATTAAAACCAAAAGATTTCTGTATTGTACCAACCGGTATAAGGATTGAAATACCTCAAGGCTATGAGGCACAGGTGAGACCAAGGAGTGGCATTGCATCAAAATATGGGATCGGTATATTGAATACACCGGGCACGATAGATGCCGATTATCGGGGTGAAATTAAAGTCATATTATTCAACCTCGGTAAGAAAAGTGTAAAAATAAAAAAAGGTGATAGAATTGCCCAGATGGTCTTCGCGCCAGTGGTAAAGGCGGTATTCAAAAAGGCAAAAAGATTGAATAAAACAAAAAGGGGAACCAAAGGTTTTGGCCATACTGGAGGTATTGAATGAAGATATTGCTCGTATCTGATATATTTTATCCTCATACCGGTGGTGTCTCTGAACATATCCTCCACCTCTGGAAGAACTTTAATGAGATGGGGCATACAACAAAGATACTCGCTCCTTCCTATGGCAAAAATTATCCTTATGTAGATGAAAAAATTATTAGAATGGGAAGGGCGATAAAATTTCCAAAGAATCGTTCATTTTCGGTTTTGAGTTTTGGTATTACCCTTACCTGGCAGGTGCGACGCTTCCTTGATACCGAAAAATTTGATGTTGTCCATCTCCACGGAGCGATTGCCCCAACCCTTCCTTACCTTGCCTTAAAATATTCCAACGCAAAAAATTTTGTAACTTTCCATTCTGCATATGAAGAAAGTTTTGGTTATGTGTTATGGGAGCCGGTTCTGGAACAATATTTCAGAAGAATAGATGGTATGATTGCGGTTTCAACTGTAGCACGGGATTGTGTAATGCGCTATTTTCCAATTGGTGAATGTAAGATAATACCCAATGGGATTGACACTGAGAGATTCAGACCCGATATTCCACAGGTTGAGGAATTGAGAAAATATTCACCCAAGATTTTATTTGTAGGAAGGTTTGAGCCACGGAAAGGTTTGAAATATCTTTTAATGGCATTCCCGGAGATTGTCAAAGAATTTCCTGAGGCAAAACTGATTGTGGTCGGCGAAGGATTTTTAGAACATTATTACCGTCGTTATATTGAAGAACACATAAAAGAAAATGTAATATTTGTTGGATTTGTCAAACCAGAAGACCTTCCCAGGTACTATGCGTCCTGCGATATCTACTGTTCACCGGCCACAGGTGCAGAAAGTTTTGGCATCGTCTTACTTGAAGCAATGGCAAGTGGAAAACCGATTGTCGCATCTGATATTCCAGGTTATAGAACTATACTCAGCGATGGTGCTGAAGGGTTATTATTTGAACCAATGAATCCTGAAGCCCTTGCCGAAAAGATCATCTATCTACTAAAAAGGCCTGAATTGATGAAAAAATTTGGTAATGCCGGAAGAGAAAAATCAAAGAAATACGATTGGAAGATCATATCGAAACAGGTTCTTGATTTTTACAAAGAGGTGTGCAATAGGTAAAGTTAATTTCTGGAACATCTTAAAAATAAGGAATTTTTCAATATTCCTCTTTTCTCAGACCATAAGTCAATTTGGTGATAAACTTGATTATATTGCCCTCATTGCTATAATCGGTCTTTTCCCAAAAGAAAAAACTCCATTCTTACTATCTCAACTCGCTTTGTTCATCACCCTCCCGGTATTATTATTCGGTCCGATTGCCGGTGTTCTCGTTGATAGATGGCATAAAAAGAAAGTAATGGTGATTTGTGATACCCTCAGAATGCTCTGTGCCTTTTCAATTCCATTTGTATTTATATATACCAAAAACATATATCCTGTTTTTATTATTGTATTCTTTATGTTTTTACTCACTCTATTTTTTAATACCGCACGGAGCGCAATAATCCCAAACCTTGTTTCAAAAAAGAGATTGCTAAATGCGAATTCCATTTTAAATCTTGTGGGAAGGGGTGCTACATTCCTCGGAATGGCAACCGGGGGACTCATCATTGACTGGCCAATCTGGAAAAATATTTTTGGTATTGCGGGGTGGATTGTGGCGTTTATCATTGATGGTATTTCCTTTGGCATTTCAGCACTTATGATTTATATTATGAAGGTAAACTTAAAAGAAAGAATAAAAGAAGAATCACATCTCAAACCAGAAGGCTTATTTTTGATGATAAAAAATGGCTTGGTAAAAATCTTTATCGAAATGCTACAGGCACTTAAACACATCTTTAAAGAAAAAAATCTTGGTTTTGCAATGGCAACAATCTTTTTAATGATAATTGCCGGTAGTGTTGTCTATGTCCTGGCTGTTCCAACAATCCAGCAGGATATGGAATGGGGAACAAGGGGTGTTGGTGTTCTTGCAGCCGTCGGTGCAATTGGCTTGCTGATGGGTGCATACATTGCAGGCACTCTTGGGCATTACATTGATCTAAAACTTTTTATCATTTATTGTTTTATTCTCATCAGTGTGGGAATGTCTGCATTTCCCTTCATCAACCAATTTTATCAATTCATTATGATTGCCCTGATTGTTGGAGTTGCTGCATCCCCCATATTTATAGGTCAGGATACCTTAATCCACCACTATGCAGATGAAGAAATCAGGGGCAGGATATTCTCATTCCGGGACTGGCTTCTCAACCTTACATTTGTAATGGGTGCGCTCCTTGTTGGTTCATTATCCACCTTTATTGCCAAAAAGTATCTTTTTATTATTTTTGGTGCAATTGTGCTTATTCTATCCCTTAGTGGTTTTATTTTACTTGCACGAGTAAAAGATGTTAAAAGCACTTCAGTTCCACAGGATAACTAAAAAATTTCAATTCTGTGGAACCTGGGATTACCCCGAACAGCTCGACCTTTTTATTAAAACGATTTACGACAATGGATATGAAATAATTCTACCCGGTGAAAAAAAAGATGGTATAGTGATTACATTTGATGATGGTGAAGAGAATATCTATGAATATGCATTTCCAGTTTTAAAAAAATATCATTGTCCGGCAATTATATTTCTCATCGTGGATTATATAGATAAAAAAAATTACTGGGATTTGTCAATTACTGGTAGAAATCGCCATCTTAACTGGAAACAAATTCTCGAAATGAATAAATATGGAATCGTCTTTGGCTCCCACACAATGTCTCACAGGAATCTTACCAGATTAAGTACCCAGGAATTAGAATATGAATTGTTTGAATCAAAAAGAATACTGGAGGGACAGTTGGGCACGATCGATACAATCTCATACCCGTTTAATCGTGTGAATTCTTATGTCTTAAAAAAAGTGGCTGAGGCTGGATACAAATATGGTTTTGGTGGCAATGGTGAAAGTAATCTCACCATAAAAAAAGAAGCAATATATATAACTGATAATCCTTTTACCTTGAAAATAAAAATTTCTGAAAGACCTTTATTCCTTTATTTTTATGAAAGATTACAACAAAAGATAATAAACTATTTTACAATTGCAACTATGTTGAATAAAAAAGGGGTTTTATGATGAAAAAAATATTCCTTGCCAGTTTAATATGTCTCGTGCTTATATTTGCACAGACAACAGATGAATTGATTGACCAGGCAATCCAGCTTTACGAAACAAGGCATCTGAATAAAGATAATCTCAAAAATAGTTATGAGCTCCTATCTGATATTGTTTCAAAGGAACCAAAAAATCTGCGTGCCCTTTGTGAATTTTCTAAGGTCTGTTACCTTATGGGCGATGCCCAGACTAAAAAAGATGATAAATTAAAATTTTACAACAAAGGTATAGAATATGGAAAAAAAGCAATAGATATAGATAAAAATTCGGTCTGGGCACATTTCTGGTATATGGTAAATCTGGGCAGAAGTGGTCAGACAAAGGGGGTTTTAAATTCTATGGGACTTGTTCCGGATATAAAAAAAGAGATTGATTTAATTTTAAAACTTGACCCGAAGCATACCGGTGCTATGGATGCAGGCGCAATGTTATATTATGAGTTGCCTGGTTTGATGGGCGGCAATCTGAATAAGTCAATTGAATATCTTAATCGAGCAATTGAGATTGACTCTAATTATACAATACTCTATGTTGATATGGCAAAGGTTTATATCAAGAAAAAAGATTATGAAAAAGCAAGATGGTTTTTAAATAAGGTTCTTGAGATCAATTCGCCTACATATGAAGCAGACTACATTCTTGACGATAGACCTGAGGCTTTAAAATTACTTGAGCAGATTAAGAATAAATAATTTTATTCTAAAATAAACTCCCACGCACAATAATATTCTTCTGAATGGTTATCAGGAGGACAGCAAAGGCAATTTGTCTTTATCCTCGGATCAATTGTCTTTGCAAAATAAGAATATTCCACAATTCCCACTGGCTTACAGGGAAAATCAGGCAAACCCTTCCTTTTTCTTGCTTCCTGGACCCGACAATTATTCATCCTTAAAACACACCTTTTTTCTGATATTTCTATGATCTCCTGTTTGTTGATAAATGCATAAAGGCGAAACTTTAATGCCTGTATCAATGCCGGTATCCCACCATTTGAGGTAATTTTTAATCTCTTCATTATCCGTTCTGCCTCAATCACAGTAAATTTCTCCCATGCCTTTTTATCAAGTTCAATAGCAGTCTCTATTCCATATTTCTCTTCCACGCAGAGAAACCATAGTCCATCATGGGCAAGCCAGTTTTTTGCAAGGTCCGGAATGAATTTTAGAATTTCTTCTTTTGATAAATCTTTTGGTTCAATTATTTTAAACTTTTTCATAAAAAATTACTCCTCGGTAAATTCTTTTTTTGATCTTTCTTGTTTTTAAAAGTTCAGAAAGATATTTTACAATCTCATTCTGGTTTATACCCAGGGTCTTATTGATATCCTTCTGTGTTCCAGGCCTTCGTTTTAGATACTGTATAATCATTTCATTTATTCCCTCTTTCTTCGATATATTATCATCCATTTTAAATTCAGCAATGACTTCACAATTTTTGCCCATAATCTTTTTTATCTTATTCAATTCATTTAATGTAATGGGGCGGGCATATTCCTCAAGAGGAGGCCTAATTACAGTATTCAGCTGAATCTTATCGGGTTTAATTTTTTTAATCACATTTTTCAATGCCAAAATTTCTTTTTTTGAATCATTGAATCCCTTTATAAGCATAATTTCAAGATAGATTTTGCCCTTATATATTCTACGAAATTTAATCAAACCATCAATAATTTTTTTTACTGTAATAGAAGGAGCAGGACGGTGAATCTTTTTGAATGTATCATCATTAACAGTGGTGAGGGTTGGAAGAACAACATCTGCATACAACAAAGATTTCCTGACATCTTTTCTAAAGAGCAAAGAAGAATTGGTAATGACCGCGACTGGAATATCAGTTATCTTTTTTATATCCCCTATCAAATTTTTTATTTCTGTATTCAGTGTTGGTTCACCAGAACCAGAAAAAGTTATGAAATCTATCTTTGCTTTCTGTTCAAGAATTCTTTTCAATTCTGTTAATATCACTTTCCTGGTGATATACTTCTTTCTCCTTTTTGTTTGTGCTGTGGTTCTACCCAACTGGCAATAAATGCAATTATAGGTGCAGGTTTTGAATGGAACTATATCAATGCCAAGGGAATATCCTAAACGGCGTGAAGGAACAGGACCGTAGATAAATCTCTTCCTATTTGATTTTTTTGATGCGATTATTTTTATCAAGTATTACTATCCTTGGTTTGAATTGAACCACGCAATCTTGAGGAACGAATGCATAAGAAAGTATACAGAGCCTCTGCCCTATTTTTCCTTTTAAGGATGCAGGTCCATAAAGGACAAATCTTCCTGAATTTCTTTTTTCCGGGATCACATAGGTTTCAAGCCTTTCTCCATTATCATAATTAAGAACCTGAACCTTTTCGCCGGGTTTTATGTTTACAACTTCCATTATCTTTTCATCAATACCCATACTGCCCTTATAAAATAAAACTGTCTCAGTAATGACTGCCTCAGAAATCTTTGATTTCAAAACCTCAAGATATGGCACATTAAGACTTGTCTTATTTATTCCCTGATTGATTATTGCCCGGTGGCTCAAAAATGGGATGGGTGGTAAACGATTTTTGGGGAAAAATTGGACATCAACGGTATCAGAATCTGATCTTATTTTTCCACCGGTGATCTCAACCTGATATCCAACTAATAACACATCACCATATACATCTGTATTTTCAATATAAACACCAAGCATATCCTTAATTCTCCCATTCAATCCAGTTTCTTCTTTTAATTCCCTTAATGCGGTCTGTTCAGGTGTCTCAGCAGATTCAATGAAACCTGAAGGAAGTGCCCATTTACCTTTAGCCGGTTCAATCCCTCTTTTTACAAGAAGTATCCTATCTTCTACATCAATTGCAAAGATTGCAACTGAAGGCAGGGGATTATTATAATAATGCCAGCCACATTTTAAGCATTCAATAAATGATTCTCTCTTTCTCAAATTCCCTTTACATAAAGGACAATAAATCCATTTTTTCATTTTTATGCTCCTTTTCTATCCTCATTAAGTTTTTTCAACAACATATCCACATCAACCTGATATCTCTCACACAATTCCTTGACCGTTCCCCAGAAAGGCTCTCCACACACAAGACAGGGAACACCAAACTCAACAAATACCCTTACCTTCTCTGGTGAATCCCTTAGTATATCTTCTATTCTTGATTCTCCTGTAATCACATAAAGATTATATCCAAAACAAACAAAATATCAATGGGTAAAAAGATGTATAAAAGAATGGTTAGTAAAGATATATTTGATGAGTATAATACTATTTTTCAATACCATTAAATTAACAGCAAAAATAAACACAGATAGACTGTTTATAAATTATCTTATTCAAAGTTCTTTACAAACATCATTCCGGGCAGTTGTTTGACAAAACCTCTTATCTCGAGATCAAGCAATACTTTTAGTATTTCTGAAGTGGGCATATCAATCTTTTCTTTCAACTCATCAAGATATATTGGCTCAATGGATAATCCTTCCCATATTTTTTTCTCAATTTCATTATTCAATATCACCTCCTTAATCTCCCTTTCTTTTTTTATAAATCTTATACCCAAATAATCAAGGACCTCGCTGGCTGAGGTAACTGGAGTCGCACCCTCTTTTATCAAACGATTTGTTCCTGCAGATGTCTTTGAATAGATATTTCCCGGAATTGCATAGATCTCTTTATTCTGTTGCAACGCCCACTCAACTGTATTCATCACCCCGGATTTTTCTTTTGCTTCAATAGCAACTATTGCCCTGGAAAGCCCGGATATTATTCTATTCCTTTTTGGAAAATTCTGCGCAAGCGGCTTTGTGCCTATGTTGAACTCTGAAACAACCGCACCATTTTTTATTATTTCGTTCAAAAGATTTTTATTTTCCGCCGGATATACAATATCTACACCACAACCCAGGACTGCGATGGTTCTCCCATTCTTCTTTAATGAACCCCAGTGTGCAGATGTATCAATACCCCTCGCCATTCCACTCACCACACATACACCAGCCTGTGCAAACTCACCTGCAAATTCCTCAGCAATCGCCTTTCCATAGACCGTAGCACCCCTTGTGCCAACAATTGCAATGGCAATTTCGTCCTCTAATTTTATATTTCCGCGCATAAATAAAACTGGTGGAAAGTGCTGGATATTCTTTAACCAGTGAGGATATTCTTCAGCATAATATGGTATTACTTTTATCTGATGCCTTTCCATTATTTCCCATTTTCTTTTTATATCATCGTCTACTTCCAAGGTTGAAATTCTTCCAGCAATTTCAGAACCAACAATTTCTGCTAATTCTGCAGTATATGCATTCAATATTGATTCAGGATTTCTATATCGTTCTAACAGGGCATAAAGCCTGGTTTCATTCAATTTCTCAATTGAACATAAGAGCACAAAATCCTTTGCCTGGTTCTGAATTGAATCTACCATAATCAACCTATCTCAAAAATATCTCTCAATTTTTCCTTAAATGCCGGCAGACATTCAATAAGGACTGAATAAACATCTTTTTTGAGGTCTAATGTATCTCTCAGTTCCTTGAGTTTTATAAAAAAGTTATCCCCATTTTTTTCTGCTATTTTTTTAATCGCCAGTTTTATCTCTTTGATTACTGTTGGATTTGTATCATTCAATAAAAGAGTGATGATCGTAGACAATCCTTCAAGGTCACCAATTTCACCAAGGGTTCTACAGGCAGCAGCACGGGTATACCAGAATCCCTTATTACACAATTTTTTTAATCGTGGCACAATCCGGCTGCCAAATTTTGCCAGTTCCTGCGTTGCTTGTTCACGGAGATACCAGGAATTGTCTTCAAGTATTTTCAACAAAATCTTTATTTTATCCGCTTCAGAAAGATCCCCAAGTTTGTTTAATATCTTCATTTTTTTATTTATGTCGCCATCCTTTAGTATTTTGAGAAGGGTTTCTTTATCGGTCTTTATAGAAATCTTCATTTTTTAATGCCTCGGTCAATTTATCGATGCCATCTCTCTTCAGTGCCGAGATATAAAAGGTCTTTTCTTTTAAATGAAATTGCGGTATCTTTTCTAAAAGGTCAATCTTATTAAATACCACAATTCTTGGTTTCTTCAAAATTTTTGGATTGTATTTTTTAAATTCATTTAATAAAATGTGATATTGGTTCATCGGGTCATTAGAAGAAATATCTATCAACAATATCAGCATTCTTGTCCTTTCAATATGACGGAGAAATTTTGTACCCAACCCTTTTCCAGTATGAGCCCCTTCAATTATGCCGGGCATATCAGCAATGATGATATTTTTGAAATTATCTTTGAGCACACCTAAGTTGGGCGTGAGTGTAGTAAATGGATAATCTGCTATTTCAGGCCGGGCATTAGTCATTGTCTGTAGTAAGGTCGATTTACCTGCATTAGGAAAACCAACAATGCCGATTTGAGAAATAAGTTTTAGGATTATCTTTAATTTGCATTTTTCACCGGGTTTACCTTCTTCAGCAATACGCGGCGCCTGATTTGTAGAAGTAGCAAAGTGGCGATTACCCCTGCCACCCTTTCCACCCCTTGCAACAAGCATTGTTTGCTTATGTTCCAGTATCTCACCGATAAATTTCTCTTCCTTGTAGACCTCAATACCGAGTGGAACAGGAATAAATCTATCCTCTCCTGATCTTCCATCCATACCATTGCCTTTACCATGCATACCCCTGCCTGCCTTATAGTGAGGTTTCAATCTCAAATCATATAAGGTCTGCAAGCCCCTTTCACCAACAAGATATACCGAACCACCATCACCGCCATCACCACCATCAGGGCCACCACGGGGAACAAATTTTTCCCTTCTAAATGATACACAACCATTACCACCGGTTCCGGCTTCAACAAATATTGTTGCCTCATCTACAAACTTCACAACTGATTATAATAAAGTTTTTGGTTGTGTCAATCAGAATATTTATCTAAACAATGGTCCGGGATCTAATTTTATATTTAAATGTTCATAGGCAAGGGGGGTTACCAGTCTTCCCCTCGGTGTTCTTTTAATAAAACCTTCCATTATTAAAAATGGCTCAAAGACATCTTCTATGGTCTGAGGGTCCTCACCCACTGCTACTGCAAGACTATTTATTCCCACAGGTCCACCCTGGAATTTTTCAATAATTGTCAGGATGATCTTTTTATCCATCTCATCAAGGCCTCTTTTATCCACATCAAGTTTTTTTAATGCATATTCACAGATCTCCATATCAATGATTTCTTTGTTCTGGACCTGGGCAAAATCACGCACCCTTCTCAACAATCTATTCGCCACCCTTGGTGTTCCTCTCGATCTCCGGGCGAGTTCCATACTTGCGTCTTTTGAAATCTTTATTTTCAATATCTTTGCCGAACGTCTAATAATCTGCTCCAGGTCTTCTGGTGGATAATAATCAAGACGGAAATTTATTCCAAATCTTGAACGTAAGGGTGAGGTAAGAAGTCCGGAACGGGTTGTCGCACCTATCAATGTGAACTTTTCAAGTTTTAATCTCAAACTCTGGGCACCCATCCCCTTGTCCTGAATAATATCAAGATGGAAGTCTTCAAGTGCTGGATATAGATATTCTTCAACGACCTTATTTATCCTGTGGATCTCATCAATAAATATTATATCCCCATATTTCAGATTACTCAATATACCTGCAAGGTCAAAAGGTCTTTCAAGTATCGGACCCGAAGTGGGATAAATGTTGACATCCATTTCATAGGCAATTATATGGGCTAATGTTGTCTTTCCAAGCCCGGGTGGACCGAATAAAAGAATATGTTCCAAAGGTTCATGCCTTTTTTTTGCTGCCTGGATAAAGACCCGTAAATTTTCAATTATATTCTTCTGTCCTACAAATTCATCAACCTTTTTCGGCCTAAGGGTGAGTTCATATATTTCTTCACCTTCAAACTTTATACCGGACTGGGTTCTTTCCTTCATCTGCCCCTCAATGCTTCTTTTATTAATTCCTCAACCGTGAGAGTATTAGGCAATCCTTTCAATCTCGTCAATGCCTCATTCCTGTTCAATCCCAGTGCACATAGTGCATTCAATGCCTGTTCAAATGTTCCAGTCGCTCTAACAAAACTCAATTTTCCTTTCATCTCAAGGATTATCTTGCTGGCAAGTTTTTTGCCAATACGTGGAACCGAAGAAAGCATTTCAAGATTTTCTTCTTCTATCGCCTCAGTGATTTCTTCGGGTGTGAAATTTGACAATAAAGTCAATGCGGATTTTGGTCCAAGACCCGGGACCGAAATCAATGCCTCAAATATTTCCAATTCGGTTTTATCAAGAAAGCCAAACAGGAGCATTTCTTCTTCTTTTATCAAAGACTTAGTGTATAATATTATTTCTTGATTTATTTCTAATTTTTCAAATGTGTTCAATGGCAATTGTATTAGAAAACCGATTCCAGAGACATTCAGGATTAGATATGGTGGATTTTTTTCAATTATTTTTCCGCTCAGTCTGCCAATCATTTTAAAACTATAAACACTGAAATATCTGGATCATTTTAGTTTCCTCATCGCTGTATAGGCAATTGCCAGGGCATCTATTGCATGGTTTGAGATACGGGTTTTATTCTTCAATATAGTCCGTTCCATTATAAACCTAACCTGTTTTTTAGATGCCCTGCCATTTCCTGTAGTAGTAAGTTTTATCTGGGCAGGGGTATATTCAACAAAATTGATATTATTCTGCAATAATAAATAAAGAAGTGCCCCCCTCAATTCAGAAATTTTTATGAGGCTTGCAACATTTTTTTGAAAAAATGCCTTTTCTAATGAAACTACCTCAGGTCGATAATACTTGATAATTGATTTTACTTCGTTACAAATGAATGAAATTCTTTCTATATAATTCTTTTTGTTAGGTCTTATCGTTCCAAATATTGCCTTTTTACCGTCAATGATAATTCCATAACCAGTGGCTGAAACGCCAGGGTCAAGTCCCATTATCTTCATTTCTGATGATTCCGCAGTTCAATTTTTTATCAATGATAATTGGAGAAATTGTTAACTCTGGCTTGAAATCTTTTCCATCACTTCATCAGGAATATCAAAGTTGCCATAAACATGCTGGACATCGTCAAGTTCATCAAGTGCCTCAAATAGTTTTAATACCTTTTCTGCATCCTTCTCACTCAAAGGAATGGTGTTCTGCGGAACTTTTGTTATCTCACTATTTATAACTTCAATATTATTGTTTTTAAATATCTCTCTTATCTTATGAAATGTCTCGGGCGTTGTTATCACCTGATAACTACCATCTTCATTTTTCACATCAATTGCACCACCATCAAGTGCAAGGCTGAGAATTGTATCTTCATCATATTTCTTTGCATCAATCGTTATAATCCCTCGGGTCTGGAATTGCCAGGCAACCGAGCCTTGTGTTCCCAAACTACCATTGTGCCGGGAAAGGATATGTTTAATCTCACTTGTGGTGCGATTGCGATTGTCGGTTACCGCTTCAATTAATATCGCCACCCCATTTGGTCCATAACCTTCATAAACAACTTCTTCAAGTGCCTGTCCATCATTTAATTGTCCGGTACCCCTTTTGATTGCCCGTTCAATATTTTCATTTGGCATATTCGCTGCCCTTGCCTCATCAATCGCTGTGCGCAATCTTGGATTAGCATTTGGATCACCACCCCCATGACGAGCAGCGATTGTTATCTCCCTTATCAATTTAGTAAATAATCTACCCCGGGCAGCATCTGCACCGGCTTTCTTTCTCTTAATCTTTGCCCACTTAGAATGTCCTGACATATCTCACTCCTTTTTTAAATATTTAAATGAACCAACTCTCTACATATATATTTTAATCAAAAATCCACATAAGTCAAGGCTTGACATAATATATTGGTTAGATAAAATAATAAATCAAAGGAGTTGTAATGTTTTTTAAAATATTTAAACAGAGTATTGTTTTGCTCCTGATCTGTGCAATAATCTTTACAAATTGTGCACCCGGGAATGAAAGGTGGAATCAGAATATAAATCCTGGAAAAAAGGCGGGATTCTGGGCGGGTCTCTGGCATGGCATGATTCTAATCATCACATTTGTCGTAAGCCTTTTTACAAAGGAAGTGGGTATCTATGAAGTAAACAATAACGGCTGGCCTTATAATTTGGGCTTCATTTTGGGTTTATGTTTCACAATCGGCGCGCCCTGGAGATGGAAGCCATTTAAACGGTGCTAAAGTTAAATTTTATCTGGTTTTTAAATCATCCTTATATGCAAATATGCTGAAGATTCCCCCGGTGTGAATAAATATCACATTTTTATAATTTTTTTTCTGTAAATCTCTCAACATGCCATAAAATGCCTTGCCGGTATAGACGGGGTCAAGGATTATCCCTTTTTTTGCAAGCATCTTTATCGTCTTAATCTCTTCTGGATAAGGAATACCATATCCTTCACCTACAAAACCATCAATCAGGTTGATATCCTCTGATTTTAAATCGATTTTCAGGTTGAATCTATTAATCGCCTTTTCGCATATATCTCTTATCTTACCTCTAAAATATTCAACTGTATCACCGACTATAATACCATTCAAATCGATATTGATTTTTGCCAGTTTCTTTCCCATTAGAAGTCCAGCATAGGTTCCACCAGAACCGACTGCACAATAAACTGCATCAATCTTCTCTTTTTTTATGAAACCAGACATTTCTTTCATACACCTGATATAACCGAGTGCACCGACCTCATTGGAACCACCTTCTGGAATTATATAACACTTTTTACCTTTGAGTTTTTTTGCATAATTCTCCATAATCTCCATTCTATCTTCGTATTCTTCAGGTGTAATAAAGTTTATCCTAACACCGAGCAATTCATCAAGCAATAGATTCCCTGTATATTCTGGCTTATCTTTTATCCTTAAGAATAAATGACAATCATAACCTAACATTCTACAGAATACAGCAGTTGTTCGACAGTGATTCGATTGTGCAGGACCACAGGTAATTATTGTATCACATTTTTTATTCTTTGCATCTGCCATTAAATATTCAAGTTTCCGTGCCTTATTTCCAGAAACGAGAAGACCATTGAGGTCATCCCTCTTTAAATAAATTTTCGTTTTTTCGCCAACATTTTTTAATTCTTCAATCGGGGTTGGTTTTGTTATCTTTAATGGTTTTATAATCTTTGTTTTTTTCATATATCTCCTTTGCTAATTTTAATCCTTCTTCTTTGGTTTTAATTTTGCCTTCAAGTTGTAAATCAAGAAGTTCCTGAAGTATGATTTTAAATACCGGGCCCGGTTTTAACCCGAGCGCAATCAAATCGTAACCATTCACCAGTCTTTCAACCTTTGGTTTTGCATCATCAGCCCTTTTTAATTCAATCATCTTTAAAAAAGTTTTTTCTAAGTGCCCTGTCCTGCCACCAGTTGCATATCCATCTGCCCAGGCGAGCATCATCGCACCAAAATAATCTTCACCAAGATTTCTAAAGAATCTCCTTATTGCACGGTCGGTTAATTCTTCATTCGTTGCCAGAAGATGCGGACGCATATGTTCTTTTACGAGTTTTTTAATCATCTGAACATCATTCCGTGAGAGCTTAAGCCTTTTATAGCCTATTGTCTCAACAATCCTTGCGCCCTTTGTATCATGACCATAAAAATGAATATCTCCTTCCTTGATCAAAAATGTATCAGGCTTTGCAACATCATGAAACAAACCAGCAATCTTTAACAGGGCTTTTCTTCTCTCAACCGAAAAATATTGCGAAAACTCCGGCTCTATTCCCTTGAAAAAACCCTTTTGCATCAGGGTTTCAAGTACCTGGTAAGTGCTTAAGGAATGTCCCCAGAGAAATCCATCTTCAATAATCTTCTTCGCCTCAGGAAAGATCTGATGAAACAATCCAAGGTCATTCATTTTTAAAATCATTTTATATGAATCCTGTGCTGAAACTATGCGTATGAATTCGTAGCCTATCCTTTCTCCGGCAATATGTTTTAGATTTACCTGTTTTGCTAATTTATAGAATTCCTTGTCTATCTTAAAATTTAATTCAAGTGCAAACCTGAACCCTCTTAATACCCGTAATGGGTCATCTTTAAGTGAATTTTCTGAAACCAGACGGATTATCTTTTTTTTGAGATCATCCAATCCATTATGGAGGTCAATTAATTCCAGTGTGTCTAAATTTACAGCCATTGCATTTATTGTGAAATCGCGCCTTTTTAAATCTGTATCAATATCTTTTTCGTAACCTATGAAATCATAAATAATATCGTCTTTTACAACCCTTGCTTCATCATCATCCTCACTTAAAAGAACAAACGCACCCCTTATTGCCTTTGCTACCTTACGGGCGAAGTATATACCGGAACCAGATACGGCAAAATCATAATCATTAGGTTTAATACCCAATAATATATCCCTTATCGTTCCACCAACAAGATAAATTCTCTGCCTTCTTTTCAGTGCAGTAATCTGCTTAATGCATTCATTTTTTCTTATTTCATCAATCAATCGTTCCATCACCATATTTTATATATTACGGAAACTGTGTCAATCAATCGCTTTAAATCTTGAGTGTTTTTACAAAATCAACAAGGGCATTCTGCCAGGGGCGCATCTTTTTATCAAAAAGGAATTCATAATTCTTTGAACCGAGTGGTGCAAATTTAGGCCTTGGCGCGGGAAGGTTCAATTCGTCAGTTTTTACCGGGATCAATTCTGTATTAAACTTCATAATCTCTTTTGCCTTCAATAAAAAATCAAGCCAGGTTCCATAATCTCCATTTACGATATGATATGTGCCATAATTTTCTGATTTTATTATATTAAAGATTGCCTCGGCAAGGTCTGAAACATAGGTGAAAGAACCAATCTGGTCGCAAATAACGCTTATTGAGCGGGGTTTATCTTTCTGTTGTAAAAATCTTGAAGCAAATGTCTTGGCATTTTTTCCAAAAAGCCAGGATGTGCGCACAATATAAAAACGATTGTTAATCTCCCTTATGTATTTTTCACCTAAATATTTGGTCCTGCCGTATTCGCTAATGGGATTGGGCTGGTCATATTCATAATATGGTTTTTCAGTATTACCATCAAACACAAAATTTGTACTTGTATAAAGCAATTTTGCATTTAACTTACGGGCAATTGTTGCAATTCCCAGGGTCGAAAGGGCATTTATTCTGAATGCCATTTCAGGTTCTCTTTCGCAGGCGTCCACATCGCTTAATGCGGCGAAATGGAGTATGATATCTGGTTTATAATTTATGATTACCTCATTCAATTTTTTGAAATCTGATATGTCAAGTTGCTGGATATCAACGCCTAAATGATTAATATTCTCCTGCCTGAGCAGGTTTTGCATCGCAATTCCCAAACATCCCTGGGAACCGGTAATAAAAACCTTCATTCATTCTGATTATAATGGATTTTCGTCGTGCGTCAAGATTGAACCTATGTTTCCCATTGACAATTAATTAAAATTATATATCATTATAAAATTATCCAAAGGGAGGTTTTATGAAAAAACTGGCAGGATTTCTGTTTGTTTTTTTAATTATTGGTTGTGAGACAGGATTGGAAGTAAATCTGGAATGCTGGGTCAAACATACTGCTGAGGTGGTAAATGTTGAGACGAGCATTCTTGGAGAAAAGTCTAAGGTATTTGTAAATTTGGTCTGGGGCTGGACATTACAGAGACCTCAGATTGATGCGGTTATTGTGGAGCGAAGCAGTGATTCAACAAATTTTGTTGCCCTTGATACAATACCCATCGACACCGTAATGTATTTCAATGATGCAGACTCCGCACTCAGACCGAATACCAGGGTCTATTACCGACTTAATTCACTCTATGGTAAGGCAATTGATCATATCATTGATGTATCTGTAGAAATTCCGTCTGTCCAGCATTTTCATCAACCTGATACAGAATTTATTTCTATCATAAATGACACACTTTGCATCTCTTTCGCCCGTCTCTCGGGTTTTGATACAACGGATATTGCCATATACAAGGGGGCACCAAAATCCATTGATAGCCTTCTCAACTATCTGACAAATCCACTCTATGACACCACAATTGCAGATACGATTCTATTCGTTAGCCAGGTTGATTCTCTTTTCCCTGTAGATACAGTCCCTTATACAATCAAAATCAGTTCATCAAAAATGTCCAAACTTGATTATATCACTGATACATCTATTGGCTTTCGTGCATTTATTAGAGAGCAGAAATAGGATATGCCAAATATTGAGATTGATGTCCTCTTAGAAGAACTTGTTTTAAGAGAAGGTTCAGATTTGCATTTACGGGTTGGTGAACCACCGGTCTATCGTGTTGCAGGTGAACTTCAACGTTCTGATAATCCACCAGTAACGAAAGAAGATATGGAAAATCTGGTATTCAGTTTGATGAAACCTGCCCAGCGTGAGATGTTTGAAAAGAATCTTGAATTTGATATGGCATACGAAATTCCTGGTGTGGCAAGATTCAGGGTCAATTGTTTTAGGCAGATGGGTAACATTGGTATTGTAATGAGGATAATACCTTTAAAGATAAAGACGATTGATGAATGGGGATTTCCTTCGGTTTTAAAACGGATTGCTGAGTTGCCCAGGGGACTTGTGCTTGTGACTGGTCCAACCGGCAGTGGAAAATCAACGACCCTTGCTGCTATGATTGAGCATATTAATCAACATTTTCGTAAGCATATCATAACGATTGAAGACCCAATAGAATTTTTACATCGCGATAAATTATCAATAATTGAGCAAAGGGAGATTGGAATTGACACAAAGTCTTATGCTGAGGCATTAAGACGTGCAATAAGGCAAAATCCTGATATTATTCTTGTGGGTGAGATGCGCGACCTTGAAACAATGGCACAGACAATCACTGCTGCTGAGACAGGACATCTGGTTTTTTCTACCCTCCACACAATTGATGCAGTGCAAACCATAGACCGTATCATAGATGTTTTTCCACCTTCCCAGCAACAACAGATAAGGCTCCAGTTATCGACTACACTTCAGGCAGTGATAACCGAAACCCTGGTGCGGAGAAAAGACGGCGCTGGGCGCGTTGCCGCATTTGAGATTATGGTCTGCACACCTGCGATTCGCAGTGCAATCCGTGAAGCGAAGACACCACAAATTTATTCAGCAATACAGACCGGCTCAAGGCTTGGTATGATACAGATGGATCAATATCTGCGCAATCTCCTGAATCAAGGAATAATTGAATATGAAGAGGCACTTGCTCATTGCACTAATCCCGATGAATTTGAAAGGCGGGTATCAGCATGATAAAACTTAACGATTTATTACATACCCAGGTAAATAGTCAGGCATCCGATTTGATTCTAAAAGTTGGTTCACCACCAATAATGAGAATCAATGGCGACCTTACCAGTCTTGAAGTTCCACCCCTCACTGCAGTTGATATTGAATCAGGACTTGTGGAGATGCTCAAAAAAGAGCAGATTGAAGAATACAGGAAAAGTAATGAACTCGACATATCATATGAGATGACGGGTATTGCCCGCTTCAGAGTCAATTTATTCAGGCAGAAGGGAAATATCGGTGCAGTATTCAGATTGATTCCAGAAAAAATTCCGACCATCGATGAACTCGGATTTCCAAAGATTTTAAAAGAAATGGCAATGAGACCAAGAGGATTGATCGTCGTGACAGGTCCTTCAGGATGTGGAAAATCAACAACCCAGGCAGCATTAATTGATTATCGGAACGAAAACGATAATTGCCACATTGTCACAGTTGAAGACCCGATTGAATTTATTCATAAAAATAAAAAGGCAGTCGTCACCCAGCGTGAGGTTGGAAGAGACACACATTCATTTGCCAATGCGTTAAAATTTGTATTAAGACAGGATCCTGATGTTATCCTCGTGGGTGAGATGCGCGACCTTGAAACTATCTCTCTGGCAATTACCGCTGCAGAAACTGGACATCTTGTCATTACAACCCTCCATACCGCTGATTCCATATCCACAATTGACCGTATCATTGATGTCTTTCCACCCCATCAACAAAACCAGATTAGAATGCAATTATCATTGAACCTTCTGGCAATATTCGCCCAGAATCTAATAAAAAGGGCAGATGGTAAAGGCCGTATCGCAGCCTATGAGTTATTGATTGCTACAAGTAGTGTCCGTAATTTGATCAGGGAGGCGAAAACCCATCAATTATTGTCTATCCTGCAGACATCACAGCAGCAGGGGATGATAACCTTTGATGCCTGTCTGGCAAATTTTGTAAAGAAGAATCTTGTCTCAATCAAGGATGCTGAGGCAAAAGCATTAAATCCAGATACATTCCATAAGGAGATTGAAACATTAACCCAGGGTAAATAGTGCAAAAAAGACAGTTTTTAAGACTTGATAGTCCGGTTCAATATATAAAAGGTATCGGACCGAAAAGGGCGAATTATTTCAAAAAACTTAATGTCGAGAGTGTAAAAGACCTTTTATTTTTAGTTCCCCATCGATATCTTGATTATTCTACGGTTTTAAAAATAAAAGACCTAAAGATTAATGATGACGCGACGGTCATCGGCAGGGTCCATCTCATTGAAATTAAAAAGGCAATGCGCAGGGGAGAAATGGTCAATGTATTACTGAGAGATGAAACTGGGAGTGTAGTGCTAAGATGGTTTAATAGACCAGATCTGAAGAGCAAATTTAAAATTGGTGATTGGTTGATAGTCTCAGGTAAAGTCACATTCTTCTATAATAAACAATTCATCAATCCTATATATGAGATAATCGGTGATGAAGAGACGATTTCAGAAAAAACTGGGGGAACGATAATTCCGATATATCCACTGACAGAAGGTCTGGGAATATGGGATATAAGGAGGGCAATGAATATTGCCCTTGAATTATGCCTTGATGAAATTGTTGAAAGTATTCCTGAATATATAATTCAAAAGAATCGACTTCCTTCATTAAGAAAGGCGTTAAAGGATTTGCATTTCCCCCAGACGATTGCAGATACAAGAAAAGCGCGCCAGCGACTCGTATACGATGAATTCTTTTTCTTTGAACTCGCCCTCGCCCGGAGGAAGTTAAAAATAAAGAATCAGGATGGTGTGCCTCTGAAACGGACCGGAACTCTCACCAATTCATTTCTGAGTTCATTGGATTTTGAACTTACTGAAGGACAAAAAAAGATTATAAATGAGATAACCCTTGATTTAGCAAAATCAAAGCCTATGAATCGTCTGCTTCAGGGTGATGTTGGTTCTGGTAAGACAATAATTGCACTCTATGCCCTTCTCATTACGGTTGAAAATAATTATCAGGGTGCAATGATGGTTCCAACAGAAATCCTGGCAGAACAACATTACATCAATCATCGTTCGATCCTTGAAAAGATTGGTGTAAAATCAGCACTCCTGACAAGCAGTATAAAAGGTTCAATACGGGATGAAGTGATAAACCAAATCCAGAATGGAGAAGTGAAGATAATTTTTGGAACGCACGCCCTTATTGAAGAAGGAATCAATTTTAAGAATTTGGGCCTGGTAATAATTGATGAACAGCACAGATTTGGTGTAATGCAGAGGGCAGCACTTGTAAATAAGGGTATAAATCCACATTTTCTTGTGCTTTCTGCAACACCCATTCCCAGGACCCTTGCATTGACCCTTTATGGTGACCTTGATATCTCTACATTGACTGAAAAACCTGCAGGTCGAGGCGAGGTTGTAACAAAATTGTATTTAGAAAAAGAGAAGACAAATGTTTATAGATTTATAAATGATGAGTTGCTCAAGGGTCGTCAGGCATTTGTGGTATGTCCGATCATTGAAAAATCAGAAAAAATGGAATTGAAATCAGCAGCCGAAGTTTATGAAGAAATCTGCCACATATTCCCCAATTTTACAGTTGGATTAATACATGGCAGACTGAGCACCCAGGAAAGGATAAACATAATGTCAGATTTCCGGAATGGTAAAATAAATATCCTTGTTGCCACAACCGTGATTGAAGTTGGGGTTGATATTCCCAATGCAACGATAATGCTCATTCTCCATCCAGAAAGATTTGGTCTGGCACAATTGCATCAGTTAAGGGGAAGAATTGGCAGAGGTGCAGAAAAGTCATACTGTTTTCTAATCTTAAACAAATTCGTTGCCCAGGAAACTTATGAAAGATTAATTTTCTTCGAAAAGAATAATGATGGATTTGCCCTGGCAAGAAAGGATATGCAATTAAGAGGACCCGGTGAAATCCTCGGTAAGAAACAACATGGCCTGCCTGATATTAAGATTGGCGACCTTGAACAGGACCAGGAACTTCTTTTTATTGCTCGTGATGATGCCTTTGCTGTAGTTGACAAGGACCCTGAGTTAAAACTTCCTGAACATTTGCCCATAAAAAGATATTTAAAGGAATTCCGGGAAAAAGAAGAGTTGTTAAGAATAGGATAACCAGGTTGTGAAAAGAAATAAATCCCACCCCCTGATTGATGAAGCGAAACAAAAGATTGCCCGTAAATACCATAAAGAAAATCGCATTGTGGATATAACTTCTTTAGTGGTGTCAATAATCATTCTCATACTAATTATCAAATTTCAAATTTCGCAGAAATTCTTTGATATTATTGCCGGCATTACTCATTTACGCATTATTCAAGCCCTTATTTATTTTATTGTTTTTTATTCTCTTTATTTTTTTATCTCTCTACCATTTGGATTCATCAGCGGATATAAAATTGAGCATAAATACAACTTTTCTACCCAGACATTAAAAGAATGGTTAAATGACGAGATAAAATCGTTTCTTATTGGATTAATTCTGGGGCTCATCATTTTTGAAATTTTGTATTTTATAACCTATAAATCATCTGGATTATGGTGGCTATATCTTTCACTACTTATGATTCTCTTCAGCGTTGTGCTGGTCAATCTATTTCCTATATTGATTCTTCCCCTGTTTTACAAAACCACGCCCCTAACTGATGAAGACTTAAAAAATAAAATAAAAGAAATTTGTGAAAAAGAAAAGTTAAATATCGAGGGTATCTTTACCATAAATCTGAGCAGTAAATCCAAAAAGGCAAATGCGATGGTAGTTGGTTTGGGAAATACGAAGAGAATTCTTTTGGGTGATACCTTGCTTTCAAAATATAACGAGGACGAGATAATCGTTACATTATGCCACGAGATTACCCATTACCAGAAGCATCATATCTGGTATTTAATGTTATGGAATTCAATCATCACCTTTCTAATTTTTTATATATTGTATCGTATTTATCCAGTGGTCTATAAGTTTACAGGATTCCAAAATATATCTGATATTTCGGCATTTCCAGTTTTCTTATTGATATTCTCTCTTATTTCCTTTTTCTTAAAACCAGTTAGGTCCGCAATATCAAGACATTACGAAAGACTTGCTGATTATGGGGCACTGGTTCTTTCAAAAAATCCTCAAGCATTCATAGAATTGATGGCGAAATTCTGCAATCAGGAACTTGCTATTGCCTATCCCCATCCGTTAATTGAATTTTTCAGTTATACACATCCTTCTATTGGAAGAAGGATTGAATTTGCCGAGAGATTTCAGAAAGAAAACAAAAATGTATAAAAAGATAAATATTCCAAAAAGAATATTTACTGTTATAGAAGAACTGGCTGAAAGACGCCTTGATTATGTGCTCTCATTCTTTACAGATCTATCCCGCAAAGAGGCAAAAAAGATTGTAGAAAATGGTCTTGTCCTTGTAAATAACAAACTCATAACATTCCCTTCAAAAAAGATAAAGAAAGGGGATAAAATAATCATACTTGAGGCAGAAGAAGAATTAGCAGCTGAACCTGAGATAATTTACGAAGATGAGCACATAATTGTAGTAAACAAACCTTCGGGTTTACTTACCGAAAAGATTAGTTCTGAAAAAGGAACTGCATTGAGTGAAATTCTTAAAAATAAGGGCAGGATTGTCTATCCGGTCCATCGTCTCGATTGTGAGACAAGCGGGGTCATAATCTTTGCAAAAACAGGTAGTGCAAAACAATTTTTGATTGACGAATTCAGAAATCGGCGGCTAAATAAAACATATATCGGCATTGTTGAAGGTATTATTCATCGCCAAATGGGTATTTTAAAAGGTGAACTCCGCAGGATCAAAGAATATGCTGAAACACATTATGAAGTTTTGCAGGTTTTGAAAAGTGCGACTCTCCTGAAATTGATGCCCAGGACTGGCAGGACCCATCAATTGAGATTACAACTTGCCCAGATAGGACATCCCATAATTGGTGATAAAAAATACTACAATATAAAGAGAACAAAGATATTTTTTAAAAGACAGGCATTACATTCTTACCGCATAAACTTTATCCACCCCGAAACAAAAAGATGGGTTGCTTTTTCAGCACCTATCCCTGATGATTTGAAAAGGTTGATAGAAGATCTGCGCCCTTAAAGCCCCTGCTCTTCCTTTTTCTTTTTCTCTTCAATATTTTTCTTTACAATCTCTTCCCTTCTTTTCTTATCAGCTGCTTGAATAATCTGGGTTATAATCCAGGCTATGATAACGACAATAAGAATTATTAAAATTATCTTCATAAAAATCTCCTTTGTAAGATTATATAAAAATCAGCACAGAAGTCAATAAAAATTTGTCATTATTCAAATGTATTTTGTATCCTTGACTCATTCCAATTTTTGTAGATAATACTACTATGTGGTGGCACGACGAAGATAATTATACAATAGAGGAAGAAATACAAAAGGGGACCCGGGATATTCGTTTGATAAAAAAACTCCTGCCCTATTTCAAACCCTATCTTAAGAAAATTTTCCTCGCCACAATGCTTCTATTATTATCCACATTCATCGCACTGGTTGGTCCTGTGCTTATAAAAAGGGTTCTGGACTATGAAATCCCAAACAAAAATTTACAGGGGCTATTAATCATTGCAATTATATATTTTGCAATGCAGGGGTTAATAATTTTAATCAGGTATTTTCAGCAGATTGAGATTGGAATGATTGGCGAAAGGGCAATTGCCGATTTAAAATTTGATCTATTCAAACATACAATTGCATTACCAGTTGATTTTTATGATAAAAATCCTGTGGGCAGGTTGATAACCCGTGTCGAAAGTGATGCCGAAACCCTGAAAAATCTATTTTCCTCAACTGCAGTCGTCCTTGCCCAGGATTTTGTCCTGCTTTTAGGTATGTCGGTTATTATGATTGTAGTAAATTACAAATTGTATCTTTTGATTTTGATATTATTCCCGATTTTTCTTTATGCCTTCTGGTGGTTCGGCAAGGCGGTCAGGCCAATTTTTATTAATCTCAGAAAAAAGATTGCAGAAATAAACAGTTTTATAATGGAAACGCTCAGGGCACTCCCTGTGATCCAGGTTTTTATTAAAGAAAGCGATTTTTTAAAAAGGATGAATAAAATGGGCAAAGAAAAATTTGACCTGGAAATGGAATCAATGTTATACTGGTATCGCATTTGGTTTTTGGTTGATTTAGGAGAGATAATCGGGATTATCCTGGTTTTGGGAATTGGTGGATTATGGGCACTGAAAGGTAAATTAACAATTGGCACAATATTTTTATTCATCACTTATATCTCAAGATTCTTTGGACCCTTAAGGGGATTGTCGGATCAGTTAAATTTGATTGAGCGTTCCCTTGCTGCTGCAGAAAGAATATTCAATATGCTTTCAATGCCCGAAGAGTTTAATAATGATGAAGTTTTTGACCTGCCTGTATTTAAAAATGCAATTAGTTTTGAAGGTGTAAAATTTTCTTATGAAAAGGATGACTGGGTTTTACAGGACCTGAATTTTGAAATAAAAAAAGGAGAAAAGATCGCCCTAATTGGAGAGACTGGTGGTGGCAAGACATCAATCATATCCCTTCTCTTGAAATTCTATAATCCGAATAATGGAAAGATTTACATTGATGATATAGATTTAAACAGAATAAATCGTTATAAACTCCGTTCTAAAATTGGTTTTGTGCCCCAGGATGTAATACTCTTTCCTGGGACGGTTCTGGATAACATAAGGCTTTTCAATAATGATATCCCGGTTGAAAAAGTTTATGAAGCAACAAAAAAAATTGGCATTCACGAAAGGATACTCAATCTGCCAAAGGGATATGAAACTGATATTATTGAACAGGGAATTAACCTTTCCTTTGGTGAGAGGCAGTTGTTATCTTTTGCCCGTGCACTTGTTTTTGACCCGGAAATAATCATTCTTGATGAAGCAACGAGTGCGGTTGATCCGCAGAGTGAAAAGATTATCCAGGAGGGGCTAAAAACACTCTTAAAGAATCGCACTGCCATCATCATTGCCCATCGTCTCACAACCACAAGGCTTGCCGACCGTATTTTGATCATCCATCAGGGAAGGCTCGTAGAACAGGGTAGCCATAATGAACTTTTGAAGAGAAAAGGATTTTACTACAAATTTTATAAACTTCAGTATATTCAGGGAAAGGCTGGATAGTATGAAGACGGTCATTACATTCTGGAAACAGAGACCAGGTAGATTGATATTTCTGGTCATCTTTACCAGTGTCTATACATTTTTAGTCCTGCTGTTTCCATATATATTAAAGGATATAATTGATGGGATAAAGGCTGAATTCAGCACAAAACATTTATTGAATGGTATAATAGTTTTGGGAATCATTGGCTTGCTCCGTTCATTGGCTGGTGTATTTTTACCTTATACGCGTGGAAGAACGAATGAGATATTTAATCTCAAAGAAAGGAATAATGTCTTTAAATCGGTTCTTAACAAAGGGCACTCATTCTTCAATAAGTTTCCCGCAGGTGATGTCTTAGAGAGAATGGATTTGGACCTGAGTGAATTGTCCTGGTTTGCTTGCTCTGGAATATTCAGGCCACTCGAAGGTATCTTAACGATTGCCTTTGCTATCTATTTTCTATCCCGAATCGATTATAGATTGATGCTTATCGCAGTCCTGCCTATGTCAATTACAATCATAGGTTATAAGGTTTTCTCTCCAAAGGTTTATAAATACTTTAAGAAATGGCGTGAGATAATTTCCCTCATCCATAATTATCTACAATCAAACTTTTCCGGTATCCGTATCATCAAGGCATATACACTTGAAAAACAGAATACAGAAGAATTCAGAAGATTGCTTCAGGAGAGGATAAATTCGGCAAAAAAGGTATTCAAGATTGAATCCTTATTGATGAATCTTTTTGCTTCGGTAGAGGAATTTGGGATTGTCCTTGTCCTCCTTTTTGGTGGAATATTTGTTATCAAAAATACAATTACCACTGGTGAATTGATTGCTTTTATGTCTTATATTCTAATTTTAATCCATCCGATGATTGATATTGCAAATTTCTTTGTAGTAAAAAAACGGGCAGAAGTCCAGATAAAGAGGCTTGAAGAAATAAAAGAATATCCACCTGATGTTAATGACACCGGAAGTATTTCTGATTTTAAATTTGATGCTATAACTACCGAAAATCTCGTATTCTCCTATGACAAAGATTCTCCGTCTGTACTTTATGATATAAACATAAGAATTGAAGCAGGCAAAAAGATTGGGATTGCAGGAACCGTTGGCTCAGGAAAATCAACCCTTTTAAAGATTTTGATGCGACTTTTTGAACCTGTATCTGGTGATATAAGACTGCACGGATTTTCAGTATATGAATTGAATTTGAAAAAATACCGCTCATTATTTTCCTATGTTCCCCAGGAACCTTCTCTATTTTCAGAAACGATATATAATAATATAGTATTTGGAAATCAGGTTGAAAAGGATAGCCTAAAAAAAGTTGTTGAAATCTGTCAGTTGAGCGATTTTATAAAAAATTGTCCAAATGGCTATGATGAATTGATTGGTGAACGCGGTTTAAAACTTTCGGGTGGTGAAAAACAGAGGATTGCTATCGCCCGTGCTTTGTTAAAAGATTCAAGGATTCTAATCTTTGACGATGCCACAAGCAATCTTGATGCCGAGACTGAAAGAAGATTGATCCAGCAAATCGCTGAAATTGATGGGCTAACAGTTATTATTGTCTCTCATAGATTATCAGTCCTTTCTATTTGCGATTATCTATATGTCCTTGATAAAGGCAAAATCGTTGAACAAGGCACACCAGAAGAGTTAATGGCCAAAAAGGGATTATACTGGAAATTATATCAGTATCAACTGGCAGAATCTACTCAGCAATAGTTTTTTAAAGTCCAGATTCAAAAATCGGAGCGATTTAATTATACAGTCATTCATCAGAAGTAAAATTTATATTCTGATTATCAATATGGTCGGTAGTTTCTTTTAATGCGGAAACCATCCTGTTATAATTTCTTTCACCAATAAATTTCAAATGCCCTTCCGCATAAAGTCTTATTGCCTTTGCAATCGGCAGTATCTTGAATTCATATTTTGAATTCACTTTGTATTTTGCAACATAGGTAGGAATATATTTCACTTCTTTTAAATACGTCTTAACACTATCTTTTGCAATTGTGTATTTTAAAATAATTCCAGTATCCGTATATCTTTTTCGCTGACCACAAAAAAAGTTTCCCAGTGAATATGCTACAAAAATTTTTTTATCACTTATTTCAACGACCTCAACCGGCTGAATCACATGGGGATGTGAGCCGATTATCATATCCACACCCATCTCACCAATCTTTTTTACAATTTTCTTCTGTTCTTTATTCGGATACCTCTGATATTCTATACCAAAATGTAATGCAACAATTATGAAATCACTCATTGTCTTTGCCCTCTCAATATCCTGATTTATTTCCTTTAGATTTATTAATTTTACCATCCAGGGCTTTGGGATAGGTATTCCATTCGTGCCATATGTATAACCCAAAAATGCAATCTTGATTTCATTCTTTTCAAAAACATAAATCTCTTTACTTTCTTCTTCAGATATATATGCACCAATCTGTATCAAACTATCTTTTTTCAAAATCTTTGTCGTAGTTCTCAAACCCTTAAATCCATAATCCAATGTGTGGTTGGTGCGAAACAGAATATCAAAGCCATTTGTTTTTAATGTCCTTGATAGCTCTTTAGGCGTTTTAAAACAAGGATAGCCAGTATATGGTCCAGTTGAATCAAGGACACCACCAAACCAGGCAGTAGCAAGGTCTGCAGAACTGAGATATTCTTTGACATATTCAAAACAGGGATTAAAATCATAGGATTTTTTTCTAACATCATAAACACTCTCAAATACGCTCTTATGGATAAAGATATCACCAACCGAAATAATCGTTACTTCATTTTCAGGATTTGGTAAAAGAGAATCTTGCAAATTCGTTATTTGATAAATAAGAATCAAGATAATCATATAAAATTATATAAAGTTTTACCGGTTTTTCAACCATCTGAAACGGATTATTGACTTTCCATAAAACTCTGTTATACTTTATTGATGGCACAAGGGAGACCCTGTCTCGTTTTAATTGAAGAGAGGATTCTATTAAAAAGTTTTCCTATTGAGAAAGGTGAATACATCATCGGCCGGTCTGCAGAGTGTGATTTTGTCCTTGATGGAAAAGAGGTATCCCGTCGCCATGCCCGTATTTTTTATGAAGATGGTAACTTTAAGATTGAGGATTTAAAGAGTACCAACGGTACTTATCTCAATGGTAAGAAGATCGATATAACAGATTTACACCATGGTGACGAAATAAAAATTGGAGACTTTACGATTATCTTTGATGAGGGGAAAGGTATTGAAGGGATATATGATGAGACCCAGGTTGATTCAGCAGGAAATGAAACCCAGCGCCTCATTGCTGAGTATCAATCACTGGCAGAAAAGATAAGGGAAAGGGATATTGCCCTTGACCTGAAGAGGTATCATGAGAAGGTTTTAAAAAGCAGAAAGAGACTCACCCAGCAGGCAAATCTTGACCGATTGACCGACCTCTATAACCGCAGGTATTTTGACAAGACTTTTGAAGAACATTTCAATAATGCCCACCAGAACAGGTACCCACTTTCTCTGCTCTTCATAGACATTGACCATTTTAAGAAGATTAATGATACATTTGGTCATAATAAAGGGGATGAGGTCTTAAGGGGTGTTGCACAGATTATCCGTGCGCTTTGTAGAAAGGATGATGTTGTTGCCCGTTATGGTGGTGAGGAGTTTGTAATAATCTTTCCAAGAATGAATAAGGAGAGCGCAATTCAAATTGCAGAGACAATACGCAAGGTTGTTGAGAAAAAATCAACAGAGATAATTGGTCTAAAGGTTACTGTGAGCATCGGTGTGGCAACCGATTTTAGAAATTTCTCCAGACCCGAAGAGTTGATAAAAACTGCTGATAATGCCCTGTATAAAGCAAAATCCCTTGGTCGGAATTGCGTCGTTTCAGCAAATGAATAAGAACCAGACAATCGGCAATTATAAGATTTTGAAATCCATTGGCAAGGGCGGAATGGCACAGGTATATACTGCTCTTCAGGGTTCGCTTGACCGGGTTGTTGTAATAAAACAATTAAAGAAAGACCTTGATGCTGAGGCAAGGACAAGGTTTCAGAGAGAGGCAAAGGTCTGTGCAAATCTACACCATAAAAATATAGTTGAGATATACGATTATTTTCGTGAGGGTGGAGAGCATTATCTGGTTATGGAATATATTGAAGGGCTGAGCCTTGCTGATATTATAGAGAAAGAGGCACCTTTACATCCAATGCTTGCTGCAGCCATTGCCCGTGAGGTATGCCAGGCACTTGTCTGTGCCCACAAGAATGGAATCATCCATCGGGATATCAAACCTAAGAATATTTTAATATCAAAGGATGGCGTTGTTAAACTCACAGATTTTGGTGTGGCAAGGGATATTGATGCACCAGAATTGACCACAACCGGCGCAATCATCGGCACGCCATTCTATATGTCACCTGAACAGGCAGGTGGTGGTAAGGCAGGATTTCAATCCGATATATTTTCTTTGGGTGTTGTATTATATGAAATGGTGACAGGAAAAAAACCATTTGTGGCTGAAGAAAACCAGGGAATAATATCAAAGATCTGCCGGGGAAAATACAAATCACCATTCTGGATTGACCCGCACCATAGTTGGCGTCTGAGCCGAATCATAAATAAGGCAATGAAAAGAAATCCTAAGGCGCGTTATAAATCTGCTGAAGAGATGCTCAGGGCATTGAATAATTTTCTGGGCTGGAAGGGCCAGGCAACAGTTGAGGAGAAAATAAGAAGCTCGGTCAATATAATTGAACAACAGAAAGAAGTGACGACTGTAGTAAAAGGAAGACCAAAAAAGAAAAAGAAGGAAAAGAGCAATACTGGCTTATACTTTTTATTGGTTATACTTTTGATTTTGATAATATTTCTGTTTATTACATATTTCTATATTCTGATAAAATAAACCATTAAAATAATCCCTATTTACTTTTTACCCTTGACAGTTTGGAAATTTAAGTTATAATATTTACAGAAAAAAGGGGAATATTATGAGTTGGAATTATAAAGATAGCGGAGAAGTCCATCTCATCTCTCGTTTTCTCATTAATCCTTCTGGAGAGGCAAATGTGGGTATATTTTGCCTCGGGTGAGGTCAATCCTGTAGCGGTGCGATTCATCACATTCAAATTTACCCAAACCCGAGGGAACAAATGCCTGAAGATTTATCATTTGTCTCAAGAAGAAGGATTAAAATGAAAAGAATTATAATATTGGTCATAATTATGACCAGCGTTTTAAATGCAGGCTGGCAAAGGGTCATCGGTTGGTCTGATAAATCCTTAGCACCAAAGAAAGAAGTAATGAAGTCGGATACTGCTGGCCTATTTATTAAAACTATGGTTTACGGCTTCAACAAAAATGATACTACAATTGATAACAAAAATTTCCAGCAGATTACAATTCCGGAATCAGAATTAGACCGTGATACAACAAGGGCAGGCAAACCGCAGATTCCGTATCTCAAACTTTTGATTGCTGTGCCTGATTCCTGTGGTTTTAATATTACAGTTTATCCTGCTGACCACATACTTTTTGATAATTGCCTGCTCTATCCAATACCACGGATTGTTTTTGAGGATTCAGGTGGAATCTGCCATTTCAAAGAAATCTATACCTATGATACCGTATTTTATCAGAAGGATACACTCTATCCGAATAAGTTTTACGAAATCAAGAGTGATGGGTACTGGCGTGACCAACGCGTTCTGGTGGTATATCTGTATCCAATTCAATTTAATCCCGCTCGTAAACTCATGTATTTCTATACGGGAATAGATTTGAAGATTGAATACACCGGTAAAAAATTCCCCAATCTTAATAGTCTTGGCCCGTTTGAGGATATAGGCAGAGAAATATTATTGAACTATCCGGGGGTTGACCGTTCAGTTCCTGCCCCTCCTCCACCCTCGGTTCATTACTATACTGATTTGTTAAATCCGAACAATGTTGCAGATTATATCATTGTCACCAATGACCAGTTTCTTATCAATGAAACGACTTCCCGCTGGATTCACGATTTTGCCCAATGGCGGGTTGAGCATAATCGGTTTGATGTAGGGATTGTGAAGGTGCAGGATATATATGAACAATTTGGTCCTCAAGGTCATGATTCAACCCAGGTGCGTAATTTTCTTATTTATGCCTATAACAATTGGAAGGCATATTCATCTTCTGATGGCCATTTTTCCTATTGTCTTTTTATTGGCGACTGGGACTATGTGCCGGCAAACTTGAGTTTGTATAATAACGATACTTGGTTAGGAGCTGATGAAATGTATTTTGCAGACATAATTCCCGGCCCTTATTGTAGTGCTGATATTGTGTTAGGCAGGTGGCCAGTAAAAGAGAAGAAAATTGAGGATTTGATTACAATTGCACAGAAGACTATTAACTATGAAAAGTATCCTTCTGTTGGTGATTGGCGCCGGAAAACTCTTTTAATCGCCGATTGTGATGCGAGTTTTGATTTTCATATTGAGAATTCCAAGCCGGTCATTTCCTTGATTAAATATGATACAATTGCAGTAAGAAAATCATCCTTAACTTCAGAGCAGTTCAAAGATAGTTTGACCAAATACTTCAACAGTGGAGAGATTCTGGCATTATATTGGGACCACGGTGACCCTAAGGGTTGGGCTAATTACGATACCGCTAACTTAAAGGAACTTAAAGTTACTACAAACCTACCTGTCGTGATGAGTAATGCATGTCTAACTGCAATGTTCCAATGGGATCATCCTTTCTATGGTCCAAATCATCCGCGACCTCATAGCGATTCTTCTTTTGGCGAATTGTTCTTAAAGATTCCCGGCGGGGCAGTTGCTTTCTGGGGTGCAACCACATATGCCCGTATGATTGATTATTTAGAAAGGTTAAAGATACCGTTTGTTTATCAAAACTGGATTCTTGGGTTATTTGCTTATACTGGAGAAACTGGTGGTGTAGTATCTGGTAGTTACGCTCTCCTTGGCGACCCTGCACTGGATTTGGGTGATTATACTGCATATCCTGATTTACCTGATTTGGTTATTAGACCTCAGGGGATTGATATTGAGTTATTATCACCCTATCCCTATCCTTCAGGTGGTGCAACAATTCCAATTAGAGCAAAGGTCTATAATATTGGTCGTATCAGGGCAAATAATGTTAAGGTGAATTTCAAGGTCTCAAATGAGGAGATTATTTATGTGGAAAATGTTGTGGTCTCAGAGATTAAGCCGAGGGATACTTTAGCAGTTATTGCCCACTGGAACACTGGCCAGACCCATCCTGACTTTTATGGTGAGATCGATGATTGTAGGATTGAGGTTACGGTTGACCCTGATAATCAGATTGAGGAATCCTGGGAATATAATAATCAATCTTATATTATCAAAAAAGTTGCCCTCTATCCTTATCAATCTGGGTGGCCCAAGAGGGTAGTGGGTTTTTCACAACCCGCGATTGCTAATCTTGATGGTGCAGGCTCGGTTGAGATTGTCTATGCGAGTTCGGATTCGGTTTACGTGTTTGATATACAAGGGAATGTTTTAACCGGATGGCCAAAATACTTTGAAGGTGTTCATGGTTTTGTGCTTGGTGATGTAAACCACGATGGATTTGTGGATATAGTAGCAGTTTCCTCAACCAAGCTCGCGGTCTATGATTATCAAGGTAATACCCTTCCTAATTGGCCTCAACAAATTCCCATAGCAGATTATACCTTTGTTGGGCTTCCGGCATTAGGTTATATTGACAATACAGAGCAGATAGAAATTATCACCATTGCGAGACAAAAACCATTGTTTGATGATGGATTAATAAAAATTTTTGTTTATAGTAATAATGGTGCTGTGCAGCATGAATTTACCTCTTCTTCATTGGTAGATGGTCTTTCTTTCCCACTAAGTCTTTCAATCGCTAATCTCATGGACGGAGGGAATAGCGAGATTATAATCTCTTACGGCTATTATCGGAACAATCCAAATGATGGCTCAGACCCTTTTTTCTATACAGAAATATTCAATATGAATGGACTCCAGAAGACCTTAGAATTTGGTTCCAACAAGGCCGTTCCCGCATTGGCGGATTTGGATTATCCACCTGATGGCTATTTTGAAACAATTATCGGGGCAAACGATAAATATGTCAGGGCATATAAAACAACTACTGATCAACTCCTCTGGGCGCGCTTGACCGAAGGAGCGATAAACTCTTCACCGGCAGTGGGGGATATTCATCCGGCACCGTATACGGGTGTTGAGATATCCTTTGGGAATGATGGGAGTGCGGTTAATTTACGTGAAAAGTCCATTGGTGATCCTATTCCGCCCTGGTCATATATCATTTCACCCAGCACAATGGTCCGCACCTCCCCGGCAATTGCCAATATCAATGGCGATAGATATCTGGATATTATCATCGGTGCAAATAACCAATACATCTATGCATTTAAACATACCAAAGACTCAATCCCGCCGTTTCCCTTGCCTTTATTCGGTCGCCCTTCTTCACCAATCATCGGTGATATTGATGGTGATGGAAAGAGTGAAATTATTTTGTCATCATCCGATGGTTATCTCCATATCTGGAAAAATCTCAATAGCCGGGTTCCTCAATTTTTGCTTGAATGGCCTCAATATCATCACGATTACCAGAGGACCGGTCTATATGGCTGGAGCCCATAAGATGATACCGAAATCATTTTACTGCCTTCTCCTTACTGCCTGCTCCCTGTTTCTCAACGCCTATCCCCCTGGCTGGTCTGATGACATATTATTGACACCCGAGGATATGAAAGTGCGTATGGATCCTGATATTGATGTTGATGGATTCAATTTTGTCTGGGCAGTCTGGGATAGTGGAAGTTGGGTAAACAACACGGCAGAAGTGCTCTATACAAAAAGAGATAGCGTTGGCGGCGTGCTTATTCCCGAGACAGAGGTCTCAACCAGTGTTCCTTACTCTTATAATCCGCGTATCGCGGTTGATGGTTCAAATAATATTCATATAATTTGGCGTGAGATTTCGCCCTTAGGTATGGGTCTTGGTTATGCCAAACTTGCCAATGATGGCTCAATAATTGTGCCATCCCATCTTGTTGTGAGTGGGGCTGGAGGAGGTTCCTCCAGCCTCCTTCCTGAAATGGTGATTAACAAGTATAAAGAGATATGTATCATCTGGGATGAAGAGCCATCAGGTTATAACCAGATGGACTTCACAAAATTGGATTCAATGGGCAATCCAATTATTACCAAGATAAGAGTCTCGCCTGCGGGTGTTCTTTCTTTCTGGCCAGGCATTGGGGTGGATAGTTTTGGTAATAATCATCTTGGTTATCGCACGAATAAGACATCTACAGACAGTCTTGCCTACACAAAACTTGACAAAGACGGCAATTTTCTGATTGACTATAAAGCGCTTGATGCTGGTCTTTTGCCCACAATCATTGCAGATAGAAGCCAGAATATCCATATGGTCTATCCCCATCATACTCCTTCTGGTTGGGTCATCAACTATTTAAAACTCAACCAGAATGGCAATATTATCATCGGTCCAAAATTATTGTATGACTTGGAAGGTTACGGTAATCCCCATATGGCAATGGATTCTCTGCAGTATCTTCATATAGTATGGGAGGATCAAACAGCCTCAGGCACATTCCCGATTTATTACACAAAAATAGATACCCTTGGTAATTTTGTAATCCCGCCGATGCAGGTTGTCTATCCGCCTTATACCCCGGGCGGTGGTCTGCCTCGTATTGCGGTTGACCGAAATAACAGACTACATCTTATCTGGGTAGACGTCCGTATTGATACAAATACCACTGACATCTTCTACAAGCGTGGCGAAAATGAACAGACGGTAAAGGAACTTGAGCGCCTAAAGGCACGAAACCAGCCGAAAATTTCTGTTTTCCCAAATCCCTTCACCACTGAAACAAAAATTGCTTTCTCACTTTCTCAAGAAATAGAGAAAGGTAAAATTGAAATATTTGACATTCTGGGAAGAAAGGTAAAGGAATTTAGCCATTTAACCAATTGTCAATTGTCAATCACCTGGCAAGGCGATGACAATGTGGGTAATCGGTTACCATCAGGGATATACTTTATTTGTCTTTCTGTCTCTAAATCTAATCAGTCAGTGCCGGTAGTATTATTGAGGTGATTATTATCTTTTGGGATCAAAGGGGGCAGACGTTCGTTTGTTCGTTTTTGCTTGACATTGCTAATGGTTATGATTCCAGGACTCGGAGGGACGGGTATAAACTTTTAAACTTTTGCGGAATATCGAATAAATAACATTATTGGAGTATTGGGGTCAAATCTTGGCATTTTACACTCCCAGATTGACAATCAGGATATGGACGGGACTGAAGTCCCTACTCCAGATTGAATTTTTGCAACATATCTCCGCCTGCCTGAAAAATGTTGCGGTAAGATTATTTTTGATTTAAACCGGCCCTTGACAAATTAAAAATTTTGGATATAATACAAATAGTTAAAGGGAATGCTATGCTAATCACTCCTCGTCATAGTTGGAGACTCTCTTTCTCTCAAGATTCGTTCTTAATCCTTCTGGAGAGGCAAATGCGGGCATATTTTACCTCGGGTGAGGTCAATCCTGTAGCGTTGGGACCCGCCTGCCAAAGCGAAGCGGCGGGCAGGTGCATCGCACATTGTAATAAAAATGTAGAAACAGGGCTTGCATAGTAAGGAATTTATGGGGACCAGGAACAGGGACTTTAGTCATGTGGAACTTCTTATCGTCATTGCGTCTATGAGAAAAAGTCAATAACTTTATGCAACCTTTTTGTTCTT
>DAIRCK010000020.1:0-53550 GCA_036796695.1 bacterium | reverse complement strand
AGCAAGTAGAGAGTAGAAAGAAAGGGAATTGGAGGCAATTGAGGGCAATTGGAGAAATAAAAAAGGGGCTCAAAACGGCTAAAGAGGCTAAAGGGCAAAAATCCCCCTTATTCCCCCTTTACAAAAGGGGGACACAGGGGATTCAACCAAATAACAATGCCGATAGGCGATACCCGCCACACTTCTTGGCGGGCAGCGAAACCGTATAACGAATAACCCCTTAATCTCCCCTTATCACCCTTCATAACCCTTATTTATGGCAGGAGCAGAGACCCTGATTTTCATCAGGGCATGCTTTAGTCCCATGGTGTCATTGTAGGATGGCTTCCAGTAGCGATCGGATTTATCCGACAATAAAATTTTGTGCGATTTATCGCACCGCTACATTTTTTAAAAACGAGACCGAAGTCTCTACTCCATAAAATTATTATTTAAATTGTAGTAGCTGACCGTCACACCACTTGGCGGTTCGCTCGGCTCCAAAAGGTCAAGCAATCTTGACCATTACTAACTCCAAAGGATGATTGAGGAGATGGAAGTTGATTGAATCTTTTAACGCGAAACAAGTTTCGCTACACCAAATTTCTATGTCTTTATTGACGGTTTCTGCATTATAGATATAATTGATTTATGCACCCCGGAATTAGAAACAAAAAGAACTTTTTGCTGATTATCATTTTCCTGTGTTTTTTAATCAGGTGCGGTCCGCCTTCAGGAAAGAGTCACGAATGCAGATTCTGGGGTATTATTTTTTCTGGGGACTCATTGATTGCAAATCAATTGATAAGAACCCACCTTGAGGCTCTGCGTGCACTCGGTGCATATAATCCTGATGGCTGGGGTATAGGATATTATGTTGATTCAAAGTCTGATACTTTACTCCCGGTTATCCGCAGGGGTGAGCCATCAGCACCGCTTGACCCAAGATATCCTGAAATGGTTGAAGAATTGACCAGAAATATAAAAAAATCTGCTGTTGCCCATGTGCGCAGGGGTTCAAGCGGACCCACAGGTGGAATTCCTGACCCGCACCCATTTAGAAGAAAGTGTATCAATAGAAGATTTGAAATGCTCTTTGCCCATAATGGAACGATAAATACTGAGGTTTTGTTAAAATTGATCCAAACCATCAATCCTCTTTATCTTGACCAGAATCCACCAGATTATGCACCGAATTATCTTGATTCTGACCTGTATTCAATATTGCTCGTTGAGGTAATGGATGAATATCCTGATTTGACCATTGAAGAATGTATAAAGATGGCAGTGATAAAAGTTGATTCTGCGCTTGGTGTGAATAAGGCACAATTGAACTTTGTGATGTCATCTGGCAATACCCTCTGGGCATTGAATTTTACAAGAGAAGAACCAAAGGCTATCACTGTCTATTATTATCCTGATTCTATTGTTTCTAAATTCTGGGTTATCGCATCCCAGCCCCTTGATTCACTCAGCCAGAAATGGATTGAAATACCGAATCGCACACTCGTCTGTTTAAGACCTGATGAACCAGTAAGATTGATTCCAATATATCAGAAATTTGATTTGCCTGGCAAAAATATCAGCAAAAATTTGTTCATCCAGCCCAATCCTTTTAATGAATCAGTTAAAATCAATTATTATGTTGACCAACCAGGAATTGTAGCAATTGATTTGTATGATGAATCCGGACGATTTGTTAGAAAATTATTGAATGAATTCAAAATCTCAGGCAAATATACATTCATCTGGGATGGTTATGATGAGAATAATAATCCTTTGCCTGATGGTGCATATTTCATCCGCCTTAAAAACTATAACCAGGAAAGGGTTTTGAAGATAATCTCAATACATTGATAAAGAAAGTTCCAAAGATGTAAAACACAGCATAATCGAGATTCTTCACTTCGTTCAGAATGACACCAATTTTTGGGGAATTTATAAAATACTACACTAATTTATATTATGTTTCCCCTCAAGTTCATAATATGCTCTATTTTTAATATATTAGAGAATTATCTTATGAAAATAATCTTTTTGATCTCTTTGAAATCTTCGGTCTCAAGTTTGCAGAAATAGATTCCGGAAGATACTTTTCTTCCTAACCCGTCCCTTCCATCCCAGATGATTTTGTAGAGACCGCTCTCTTCAATACCATCCTTTATACATCTTACCTTTCTGCCGAGCACATCATAGATACTAAGATTTATTTTTTGACTTTTACCGATTGCATAGATAATAGAGAGATTATCTTTAAATGGCACTGGAAAGACCTGGAAACTTACTGGAACAATTTGACACTTAACTTCAGCAGTATAATTAACCGGTGTAAACCGATAGACATTTCCTTTTATCGGCGGTGAATAACGGGATGGATAGACAATCCACCGCTCACCGACCTGGGGAAAGATACCATTTGCCAGCATTCTTATCCTATCACCACAAAGGAATATAAACCTGTCATAACCAGGCCTGAGTGTATCTGAAGCAGGAACACCAGGAGATGAAGGCCTGAAACACCAGCCATAGGCACTATCTGGATTAGAAATGGGTCCATAAGGCTTATATGGGATTGTATCACCATAATCTAAATCAGTTACTAAAAGGGTCAATCCACCATTGGATTTTAAGACCCAGTCCAGTTGTAATCTTGAACCCCGATATGCCCACCAGAGAGAGTCTGAAGGACTCCATAGTGCTATTGAATCTTCAGGATAACCTCCAGTAATGACCTTCACTGAATCATTATGGTAATTCGTCGGGTTGATTATACCTGCCTGTTCTGTAAATGCCCTTATTGAAAATCCATCAACGATCGGTGAAAAATCATCGAATTGGACACCATTAGAATAATAGAACCCATTCTTGAGGCTATATGTATCAAGCACCACATTGCCCGTATTCAGGTCGGTTATTTTATAAATATATTCAGGATAATTTCTAAATTGCCCATCTTTTATCCGTTGATACTGGAGGAATTTCAATTCATAAGTATGACCGGTAATATACTCGGGCTGGTGAACCAGACACGAAAACTTCACGATATTATTCAGACCCTGAATCGGATTTACCGGACCACCAGAAATCTGATTGAAGAGATAAACCTGAATCGTTTCAGCAACTGTAAATTCTTCATCGTGCGTTTCCACAATCAATAACCCCAAGCCATTCCTCAATGGAAGTGTATTCCAGATAAAATGGCTATCATTAGGCTCATTTATGGCAATCGGCTGGAATGATGTATCATACCGGCTTTTGAAGTAAATATTTATATAGAGCGAATCAATGAACTCCGGGTCACGGGCAAACCAAGTGATATCAACATCACGCCTCAGTGTATCAGGATGGTATCGTTTAGGTGGATTGAGAACTTTTAAATAAGGAATTCCATTGCCCGGATTATTGATAATGAAATAGCCATCAGAATTATCACCACCAAAGATGACTGTATCATAACCACAGATAATTATCTTATTCAATACACCATCAGGAAAGAGCGTAGTATTCCAGGAATAATTACCGGTATTATTTTGATTTAAGGCGATTGTATCATAACTATGTTCAGAGACGAGATAAAAATCAATTAATAAGGGATTGGGCGTGATACTGCTTGCGGAATATAGAATCGGATAATTTCCAGAGGCCACCTCTCCACCATTGGGCTGGATTATATGGACATTATGGAATCCAGTGTTGAATAGTATCTGGGCTTTATCTGCCTTATATTCCATCTCTGGACTCGGTGGCATTGTATCATTACTGGCAATAAGAACCCAGTCTAAGATTAAACTATCACCGGGTGATAAATTCCAGATTCCAGAGGAGATTAAAATCCTCTGGTCATCAGGTGGGAACCAGATTGTGTCAAAGGGTTCATAGTTTCCATTCTGGAAGTTATATCCTGCCATTGCCATATACCTTTCGTTGTCATTAACAGGTTCAAATGAAAATGTAAACCTCTTGAAACAGGTGAGAGGGTATGGAGACAATAACTTATATCCAAGCATTCCAACTCCTGGCTCTGGCTGGTCCTGCCAGCCATAGAATAGTTTTCTGGGTAAATCAATACCACCTCGGTCATTAAGTCCATCTGTGATATCATAATCCATACAGATGCCGGATATAAGATTGGTTATTGTCCAGTTTGTATCATTTTTTATGATATATCTCATAAATAGAACATCATCTGCCCAGTATTTTGCAAAGGTGTAGGTCTTTAGTGTAACCGTAATTCCGATTGGCTCTGTATCATTGGGCATATGGTAGTTGGGGTTAAAGTCATTAAAAACTGCATAGCCATCTTCAAAGGAGATTGAATTAAAAGGAAAATCTACATCAGTAGAAAAATAGAATTGCCATTTAGGGTCAATAAAATTTGAATAGGGAATTCCAGGAACAAATTCTGAGGCAGCACCAGAAGGTAGATAACCAATCGTAACCAGGGTATCACCATCCTGTGCTATTGTGCCAACCCAGATACCGGCACCAAAGATATAATTATAGTATGAATTCCTGGGCCACCACGCACCAGCATTCCCTGTCATTGTCTGGCCAAATTTACCATAGTTTGATAGACAGACCTCCCACTGTCCGATTTTATTCACTTTAATATCAAAACCTGCCCAGCACACACCAAAGACGAGCAAAAATAACAATAAAATCTTCATCTTTGACATAAACGCCTCCTATTTGAACCAAACAGATATTTATCGGGCATCCAACCCCTCGGATTTGTTTAAATGCGATGAATCACACCGCTAAAGTATAAACCTCACCCGAGGGAGTATTAGCCAGCATTTATTCTCCAGAAGGATTCCCCTTTTATATTTTATTATAACTTAAATTTCCAAACTGTCAAGGGTAAATTTAAAAATCTTTCGTTATACGGCTTTGCTGCCAGTATCAAAGTCAAAGTCCAAATCACAAGCACCAAATTCCAAATAAATCCAAAATCATAAATTCAAAAGAGATTTCCTATTTTTTCTTTCTTTCTTTTAACAAATATCCTTTTTGAGCTCTTTTTAGCCCTTTTCTTTTTATCGTCCCCAATTGCCCTCAATTGCCCTTAGTTTCCTTTTTATTTTTCCGTTTCACGTTTCACGGTACACGTTTAACGAATTCACCCCTGTTTATTTACCAGTTGCAAATGTGCAAAATATAGATATAATTGATTTATGATTAAAAGATACGAAACCGAAGAGATTAGGAATATTTTCAGTGAAGAGCATAAGATGGAGGTCTGGGTTCTGGTTGAAAAGGCGGTTGCCCGGGTGCAAGAAGAGATGGGAATCATTCCAAAGGGTTTGAGCCAGAGATTAGAGAAGATAAAAATAGACCCAAAAAGGGTTGATGAGATAGAGAAGATAACCAATCATGATGTCATCGCATTCCTTGAGGCAGTAAGGGAGAAGATTGGAAAAGAAGAAGGCAGATGGCTTCATTTTGGTATGACCTCTTATGACCTCGTTGATACTGCCTGGGGATTGATATTAAGGGATGGACTTAAGATAATTTTAAGGGATATTGAGAAATTATTAAGAATTCTAAAAAAACTTGAACTCAAATATCGCAAGACACCACAAATTGGCAGAACGCACGGTGTATTTGCCCAGCCTATCACATTTGGATATAAAATAAATTCCTGGTATCAGGAAGTTTTGAGGGCAAGGGACAGAATAAATCAGGCGCTCAAAGAAATTTCTTTTGGTAAATTATCAGGTGCGGTTGGTAGTTATACAATCCTTCAGCCTGATATTGAAAAAAGGGTGATGAAAAAATTAAATCTACAACCAGAACCAGTCTCCACCCAGGTCATTCCCAGGGACCGTCATGCCTATCTTTTAACTGTTCTCGTATTATATGGTTGTGCCATAGAGCGGATCGCCACAGAGATAAGAAATCTTTCTCGCTCTGAAATCGGCGAAGTCGCGGAACCATTTACCAGGGGGCAAAAGGGTTCTTCAGCAATGCCCCATAAAAAGAATCCCATCATCTGCGAAAGGGTATGTGGCCTTGTAAAGGTGCTTAGAGGACATTTGATTCCAGCATTTGAAAATATAAATCTCTGGCATGAAAGGGACCTCACTAATTCATCAGTAGAACGGGTCATCATACCAGATGCATTCCACATTGTCCACTATATAACGATGAAGATGTTATGGGTATTAGAAAATTTAAGGGTTTATCCTGAGCGAATGATGGAAAATATCAATAATAGTCTTGGTCTTTATGCATCACAAAACTTGATGAATAGGTTGATTGAGAAAGGGATGAACAGAAAAACAGCATATGACCTGGTCCAAAAACTCTCATTCAAGGCAATGGAGGAAAAAAGACATTTAAAGAAGATTGTTGAGGAAGATAATGAGATAAAAAGATTTCTAAATTCTAAGGATATTGAACGAATCTTTGACCTGAAATGGTTTTTGCGGAATATTTTATGATATTGACTTTAATAATAAATTCATTATAATCAAAAAATGGATATATTTAAAAAATGCAAAGCAACGGTTGATGCAGTAAACCGCGCCAGGAGTATGAATATTTACCCATATTTTACACCGATTGAATCAGCCCAGGACCACAGGGTTTTGATAAATGGTAAAGAATATATAATGATTGGTTCAAATGGTTATCTTGGTCTGGCTGCGGATGAGCGATTAAAACAGGCAGCGATTGAGGCGGTCAGGAAATATGGTTCCACCTGTTCTGGCTCAAGATTTTTAAATGGAACCCTTGATATCCATATAAAACTTGAGAAAGAACTTGCTGAATTTTTTGAAAAAGATGATGGTATAATTTTTTCAACCGGGTTTCAAACAAACCTCGGGATAATATCTGCGATTGCGGGTAAAGATGATGTTATTATCTTAGATAGACAGGACCATGCTTCTATCATAGATGGATGCAGGCTTTCATTTGCTGATGTCAAAAAATTTAAACATAATGATATGGAGGACCTTGAGAGAATACTGAAGTCAATTCCGCACAATAAAGGGAAATTGATTGTTGTGGATGGGGTTTTCAGTATGGAGGGTGATGTAATAAATCTACCCGAGGTTGTTAAACTGAAGAAAAAATATAATGCAAGATTGCTTGTAGATGATGCCCATGGTGTTGGTGTGCTGGGCAAAAATGGCCGTGGTGTGTGTGAACATTTTGATCTATTAAATGAAGTGGATATAATTATGGGAACATTCAGCAAATCATTTGCCTCACTCGGTGGATTTGTCATTTCTGAAAAGGATGTGATAATCCATATCAGGCATACTGCCCGCGCACTCATATTCTCAGCAAGTATGACACCTGCATCTGTTGCCAGTGCCCTGAAATCTCTGGAGATAATAAAGACCGAACCTGAGCGCAGAAAGAGACTCTGGGAGGTAACAGAAAAAATTAGACAGGGATTTAAAGATATAGGGCTTGATACAGGTGAAAGCACAACTCCGGTGATTCCAGTCATTATTGGTGAAGATGAAAAATGTTTTGCTTTCTGGAAGATGCTTTTTGAAAACGGCGTCTTTGCCAATCCAGTTATTTCACCAGCAACACCACCGGGCAGGGCCCTTATCAGGACGAGTTATATGGCAACACACACTGACGAGGATATATCAATTGTGCTTGACACATTTGAAAAGTGTGCAAAGGCATTCGGGCTTGTGAAGTGATTAGACTCATCCCTGTAAAAAACGAAAAAGAATTAAAAGAATTCATAGAATTACCCTATCGCTTATACAAAAACAATCGCTACTGGGTGCCACCGTTGAGAAGAGATGTTTATAATCTTTTTGATAGAAAAAAGTATCCATTCTGGGAGCATGCGGAACGGGAGATGTTTCTTGTATATCGGGACAAAGAAGTGGTTGGAAGGGTATGCGGAATTGTTGATTATAATTTCATTGAATTCTGGAATGAAAAGACCGGATATTTTGGATTTTTTGAATGTGAAAATGATCCAGAGGCAGCAGTTGCTTTATTCAAGGCAGTGCATAACTTTCATAAAGACAAGGGGATGACCAAATTTGTGGGACCATTCAATCCCTCAACGAATGAAGAAGTGGGTTTTCTTCTTGAAGGTTATTTTCTGGAACCGATGATAATGATGACATATACATTTGAATATTACCATAAACTTGCCGAACTTGCAGGTCTGATAAAGGCAAAGGATTTATACGCCTTTTACATTGAGGCGAAGAATGTACCAATGGAACGGTTAGAGAGAATGTGTTCGGCAATTCGCAAAAGGGTTAAAGATTTAAAAGTTAGACCGGTTAATATTGATGAGTTTCACAATGAAGTAAAAAAGATACAGGAGGTCTATAATGATGCCTGGAGTAGAAACTGGGGATTTGTGCCGATGACCGATGCGGAGTTCAGCCATATAGCAAAGACGCTCAAGGAACTCATTATACCTGAATTGGTCATTATTGTTGAAGTTGATAATGTGCCCGTAGGTGTTTCTCTTACGGTTCCAAACTATAACTTTATTTTAAAGAAACTGAATGGTAATTTAAATCTACCCGGTATGTTAAAATTTTTGTATTATAAAAATAAGATAAAGGAAGCCCGGTTAATGATTATGGGGGTTAAGAAAGATTATCAAAAGTTAGGACTTGAAGGATTGATGGTTTTTGAAACCCTGAAGGCAGGTATGAAACTTGGTTACCTCAGTGGTGAATTGAGCTGGACCCTTGAAGACAATTACTCAGTAAATAACACAATAATAAAAATGGGGGGAAGGTTATACAAAAAATATAGAATATATCAGGGCACAGTATAAAAATCGATTCCTTGACAGGTTTATATTTTAGCATATAATATAGTTTATGAGGAGGCAGAATGACTTTTATTACGATGCTTGATGTGATACCAGGTTGTGCTGATGAACTTTTAAATACCGTGAAGAATTTAGAGATTCCTGAAGAGATAAAAGTAAGAGAATTTTTATCCCTTTTTGGTAAACCCGATTATCTTGTAGTCTTTGAAGCACCCAATGAAGAAAAGGCAATGAACTTTATTCTGAAATTCGTTCCTTATGCAGTTCCAAAGACTTCACTTGGTGTCAATGTGGAGTATGAAAAATGAGTGATTTGATAGGGAGACTGGCAAAGGAAGAAGGAATAAATGCGGAAATATTGAAGAAAAATTTAAGTAATGGAACGGCAGTTTTAATAAAGAGCCGCCTTCATAAAATAAAACCCCTTGTTTTAGGAAAAGGATGCAGGACAAAGATCAATGCCAACATAGGAACATCACCGGATTTTGCAAGCTTAAAATATGAGTTAAAAAAATTAAGGGTAGCGATTGAAAGCGGTGCGGATGCAGTAATGGATTTATCAACTGGTGGCAATATTGATAGAATTCGCCGGGAGATTGTAAGTGCATCGAGTGTGGCAGTAGGAACTGTGCCCATATATCAGGTTGCGATTGAGATGCGTAAGAAGAAAAGACCTTTTACAAAGGCAAGTGTTGATGAGATATTTGAAACCATTGAAAAACATCTACAGGATGGTGTTGATTTTATAACAGTCCATTGTGGTATTACCCGGGAAGCGATAAAAGGAATGGAAAAAAAGAGAAGGGTCTGCGGTGTGGTGAGCCGGGGTGGTTCAATGATGATTGAATGGATGAAGATAAATAATAAAGAAAATCCCCTTTATGAATATTATGACCGTCTGCTCAATCTGGCAAAAAAATATTCAGCGACACTCAGCCTCGGTGATGGTCTAAGACCCGGTGCTATAAGCGATGCTACAGATGAATATCAGATAAAAGAACTCGTGATAATCGGTGACCTGGTGAGAGAGGCAAGGGCGAATGGTGTTTCTGTAATAGTAGAAGGTCCGGGACATATTCCGATAAATGAGATTGAGGCAAACATTAAATTGCAGAAAACAATATGTGATGGTGCGCCATTTTATGTGCTTGGTCCTTTGGTAACAGATATCGGGGCAGGTTACGATCACATCGTTGCTGCAATTGGTGGTGCCATTGCTGGTTATTATGGAGCAGATTTTTTATGCTATGTTACACCTTCTGAACACCTTGGTTTACCTGATGTGGAGGATGTTCGGGAAGGTGTAATTGCTTTGAAGATTGCTGCACATGCTGCCGATATTGGTAAGGGTGTGGTTCAGGCAAAGTTGCGTGACCTATATCTATCAAAAGCAAGATTTTCCCTTAACTGGGAAAAGATGATAAATCTTCTGATTGATCCACAAAAAGCAAGAAAAATATTTTCCCGCAAACCTTCTCGTTCAGCCCTCACCTGCACAATGTGTGGTGAATTTTGTGCAATGAAGAAGACCAGGGAGATTTTCAGGAGGTGATAATGACCACCAGTGAAGATATCAGGCTAAAAGGTTTAAATTTTGCAAAGAAAGGCAGTATGGCAACGATGCTATTCTGCCTTTTGTTTGAGATAGTATTTTTATTTGGTGCAATCTTAAAATTCTTTCTGGTTCCAGCATTTATACCCATTCTTGCCGCGATTGTTTTTATTTTCGGACTGGTAATTCACATCCTTGCAAGGAAAAATATTTATTCACCTGTGATTCCTTATATCATAACCACTGTCACTACAATTATTCTGACATTTTGCCTTTCGTTTATCGAGCCCCAATTGAGAATTCCATTTTTTCTGATATATTTCTATATCGTGCTTCATCCGGGTTATCTGCTCGGAATAAAAAATGGAATCTATGCCATTGCCCTTGTAGATTTTGCTTATGTCCTGATGCTTGTTTTGACCCAGAATATGTTCCCGGAAATAAATTTGGGTATGGAATTCATTAAACTGATTTTCTTTACATTCATTACATTTCTGCTTATAATTGACTTTGACCGAGATATTGTTCGTCTTAAAGAATTAAGAGAAATTCTAAAAAAGGTAGAAAAAGGAGATTTGACCGTCCATATAGAAGAAAAGGGCACACCGGATGAGATTTATTTTTTAATCAGGACAATAAAAAACCTAATTGAGACCGAGGCAGGTATAATAAAACTCATCATTGAAACATCTAAACATTTGAACGAAATCAGTGCCCAGATTGCCTCAACATCAAATGAGTTGTCAACGGCAATTTCTGAGATTGTATCTACAACCCAGAAGATGACCGAAGGTGTTGACCGTCAATTTCAGGAACTTGATAAATCTATTTCTATGGGAAAGTCTTTGAGCGAGATAAGTTTTTCAGTTGTAGATAACATAAAAAAAGTTGAGGGTCATGCGGAAAATTTCTCGGCTGGTGCAAACAGTGGATTGCAGATGAGTGATGTGGCATTAAAGAATATAGAAATCATTGGGTCGAGATATGAATACCTTATTGGATTGATGGCAAAATTACATGATGTATCTAATACGATTACAAAAATCATAGAAACAATAAATAAAATATCAGAAAAGATAAATATCCTTTCGCTTAATGCCTCGATTGAGGCTGCCCGTGCGGGTGAATTTGGAAAAGGTTTTGCAATTGTTGCTGATGAGATAAAGAAACTTGCGGATAATACCCAGAATTCCGCTATGGAAATCGGTGAAATAGTTAAAGAAATGATTGATTCAATAAGGAGTGTGGCAGAGAGTTCAGAAGAAGTGAGAAAGGCGATATACGATGGCAATCAGGTTGTAAAATCCACGACCGAATCATTGCGCACCATATCAAATGCAGTTATAGAATTAAACAATGCAATAAAAAATATCAAAAATGTGATTTCCAAGGAAGAAGAAGAGATTACTGCAATGTTAAAGCAGATAGAAGATTCATTTAATATCTCGAGAGATAATTCTACTGCAGCTGAGGAAATACTTGCCTCACTTGAGGAACAATCAGCAGCAACCGAAGAATTTGCTGCAACAAGTCAGGAATTGCTCAATATCACTGAAAGACTCGCCAAAGTAATACAGAATTTTAAGGTCTAATGGCAGATATACTCATAGTTGAAGACAATATAAGTTTTGCAGAAGTTTTAAAAGTTGCACTTGATGATGCTGGTTTTTCAACCCTCATTGTTAAGACCGGGCGTGAGGCAATACAGATTTTCAGGCGTGAAAAGATAAACCTTGTGCTTCTTGATTTGCGCCTTCCTGATATTGATGGGATTGATGTCCTCAGGGAATTGAAAAACATTGATGCAGATGCAAAATTTATAATAATGACTGCGTTTGGCACAATTGAAAGGGCAGTGGAGGCAATGAAATTGGGTGCCTGTGATTTTCTTACAAAACCATTTGATACAGAACAACTCATTCTTGCTGTAAAAAAGATAATTGAGGAACAGAAGATATATTATGAAAATATTTTATTCAAAGAGATGGTTGAGAATATCCATGGTTTTCCTGAAATTGTGGGTGCGAGTGAGTCCATAAAAAAATCTGTTGAGCTATTAAAAAAGGTTGCATCAACAGAGACAACAGTGCTTTTTCTTGGTGAATCAGGAACGGGTAAAGAATTGTTTGCAAGGGCATGTCATAGTCTATCTTTAAGAAAAGAAAATCCATTTGTGACCATAAACTGTGCTGCAATACCAGGTGAATTACTGGAAAATGAATTGTTCGGTTCAGAGAAAGGCGCATTTACCGGTGCTATAGCAAGAAAGATTGGAAAATTTGAACTTGCCCACAAAGGAACTATATTCCTTGATGAGATTGGAGATCTCGGTCTTGACCTCCAGGCAAAAATATTGAGGGTCATCCAGGAAAAGACATTTGAACGGCTTGGCGGGACTGCTTCGATCAAGGTTGATGTTAGAATAATTGCCGCAAGTAATAAAGATTTGCACACCCTGGTTGGCGAAAAAAAATTCCGTGAAGACCTGTATTACAGATTGAGTGTTTTTCCAATAACAATCCCAGCGTTGAGAGAGAGAAAAGAAGATATCCCCTTGCTCGTTGAACATTTTTTAAAAAAACTGAAATCAAATAAAAAAATTTCTGAATCTGCATTACAAAAATTAAAGGATTATGACTGGCCCGGGAATGTAAGGGAATTAGAAAATACAATTGAACGGGCAAATATTCTTGCTTCCGATATAATAAATTCTGAACACATATTATTACCACCGGCGACAAAAAGAAAGATAGATTTTAAGATTGAAAATATGGACTTAAAGAGTGCAGCAAATTATGGCAGAGAAATTGCTGAGGCAGAACTTATAAAAAAGACTCTTGAGGAGACTGCAGGGAATAAATCAGAGGCAGCCCGTAGACTCAGAGTGTCTTATAAGACACTTTTGAATAGAATTGCAAGATATAAACAGAAAAACCTGCTTTAATTTATAGATTCCAAACTATGCCTTGAAAGTGCCGGGAGCCGGACTTGAACCGGCACTCTCCTTGCGGAGAAGCGGATTTTAAGTCCGCTACGTCTACCAATTCCATCATCCCGGCAATCATAACAACTGTTTACATCTTAAGAACTTTATCGCCTCTCGGCGCTATAAAATTCTTAAATATTATATTCAACATAATCACATTGTCAACGAGGATTCTATAATTAACAATTCCTTAATCAAACATAGCACGTATTTCTTTTAATTCTTCCTTCACCTCTTTGATAATCTTTACCGCATCACTCAAGGGCAGGGTCAATTGCTCAGGACCCTGGATTATAGATGCCAATTTTTTCTTTGCCCCTGCAATGGTAAACCCCTGTTCATACAAAATAACCTTTATCATCCTCGCTATATCAATATCTTTTTGTGAATAAAACCTCCTGCCCAGCCTATTTCTGTGTGGTCTGAGCATAGGAAATTCCTTTTCCCAGTATCTTAATACATAGGCAGGAATTTCGAGCATTTTTGCCACTTCTTTTATTGAGTAAAATTCTTTCTCAGCCATCCTTTCCTCCTTTATTCATTTTTTAAAGGCCTTAACATTAAATTCTTCAAACCCTGTAAGGGTGATTTACCTTTATATAAAATTTCATAGACAACCTTTGATATAGGCATTTCAACATTGTATCTTTTTGCAAGTTTCATCACAGCCTTTGCAGTTGGAACACCTTCTGCAACCATCACAAAATATTTTTTTATTTCATTTAAATTTCTGCCCCTGCCGATCAACCTGCCGAACAAATGATTCCTCGATTCCTCGCTGTAGGATGTGGTGATCAAATCACCAAGCCCTGATAATCCATAAAATGTCTTGGGATTTGCACCCATTTTTAATCCCAGCCTTACAATCTCTACAATACCCCTTGATATCAATGCACCCTTGGCATTCGCACCGAAACCGAGTCCATCACTTATTCCACAGGCAAGTGCAAGGACATTTTTGACTGCACCACCGAGTTCAACACCGGTCATATCATCAGATAGGTAAATTCTAAGATTTTCTGTAGCCATCTCTCTCTGCAATTTTTTTGCCCGATTTAAATCATTGCCCGCAAGGACGACCGCGGTTGGTTCATTTCTTATGATTTCATTGGCAATTGAAGGGCCTGAGAGCACAAAACATTTACTTTCAGGAAATGCCTTTTTAATTGTTGCCGTAGGGAGGAGAAGTGTTTTTATATCTATACCTTTTATTAGACTCAAGAATTCTTTTGTCTTTATCCCTGCCTTTTTTATTTCAACCAGAACCGACCTCAAGGTCTGACAGGGGACTGCAAATACTACAAGTTCAGAATCTTGTAAGATATTTTCCAGACGCCAGTCAATCATAATTGAATCAGGAATTTTATATTTCAATAGGAATGGTCTATTATCCCTTGTTTTCTGAACATATTCAGCGCGTTTTTTATCAAATTCCCAGATTTTTATCCTGTGTCCATTTTTTTCCTGTATTATGCCGAATACCGAACCCCAATTGCCGCATCCAAGTATTGCGATATTCATTTCTTCCTCCATAGAATAGTTTTTGGTTCGGTCCTATTTATTAATCTTTTTATATTTGAGCGATGGGCAAAGATGACAAGGGCGCTTATAATGAGGATCAAGACTCTCTCACTGATTGCTGTTTTCCCAATAAAGAATGTGGCAACTGATAAGGTTATTGCTAAACCGATTGAGGCGACAGAGACTATATAAGTCGTCAGATAAATCATCAGCCATACTACAATCGCTATCAAAAATTGTCCGGGAACAATGCCGAGAGCAACACCAATCGTGGTTGAGACACCTTTCCCGCCTTTAAAATTAAAAAAAGGATTGAAGATATGCCCCAGAATGGCACCAGCACCAGCAAAGGCTGGATAGAGACCTAAAGAGCGGGCAATTACTATCGGTAAAAAACCTTTTAAGGCATCAAGTAAAAATCCTATAATAAAAAATGTTAGACCAAGGGATCTGCCTAAGTTTGTTGCGCCGATATTGCCGCTTCCGGTTTTTTTCAAATCAATTCCCTTTAAAAGCCCGAGTAAATAAGAAAAAGGTATGATCCCGAATAGTATCCCAATGATAAAAGAAATCAGGATATTAAAGATGTTCATCTTTTATATCTCCCTTTTAGTTCAGTCTTAATAAGCACAGGTGCGCCTGCAAAGCCAAAATAATTTCTTATTGTATTACGGAGATACTGGATATAATTTTCTTTTAACTGGACACTCGTTTGAATTCTGAATTGCGGTGGATTTATTCCGACCTGGGTTATCTTCAGAATTTGTCCATCTGGTGGTGGTTTTATAGAACCTAATAATTCTTTTAAAATTTTGGGGTCTGCCTTCTTGCGAAGTTCTGAATAGACATCAAGTATTGTCTGAAGGAGTCTATCAATTCCAGTATTTAGTTTTGCTGAAACGAGAACTACGGGTGCAAAATCAACAAACCGGAATGATTCAATTGTAGATTTTAGGATAAGTTTGTATTCTTTTTTCTTTAATAAATCAATCTTATTCGGCGCAATCACTATTCCTTTTGCCTTTGACAATAATAATGACGCAATGTGACAATCTTCGTGAACCACACCCTGGGTTACGTCAAATAGTATTATTCCAATATCAATATCGTCAATAATATGCATCACCCTCATCATTGAATAAAACTCAATCGGCTCTTTTATACGCGAACGCTTTTTTAAACCATAGGTATCAATGATTTCAATCTTTTTATCTTTAAATGTAAAATAGGCATTGACAAGATCACGCGTTGTGCCTGGTTTTTCATCAACCACTGCCCTTTCTTCCTTGATGATTGTGTTGAGAAGAGTTGATTTTCCCGCATTCGGTCTTCCTAAGATTGCAATTTTTATCAATTGCGTATCCTTTTTTACCCTGATTGTGGGCAACAATTTTATCGTTTCGTCAAGCACCTCACCAAAGCCAATTCCACCTTCAGCTGAGACCGTAAATATTTTACTAAATCCCAGTTTATAAAATTCATTCACCACAGGCAAGAGTGATTTATTATCAACTTTATTTATAAGCAAAAAAACGGGTTTACTCAATCCACGAAGTAATCCGGCGATTTCTTGTTCCGAAGGCATTAAACCTGCCCTTCCATCAACAACGAAGTATATCAAATCTGCCTGTTTGAGGGCAAGTTCAATTTGGTACATAATTTTGTTTGCAAGAATATTCTCTTCTTCAGGAAAAAATCCGCCGGTATCTATCAAATTAAATATCCTGCCACGCCAGAAAACCTCTCCATAGATCCTGTCCCTTGTGACACCAGGGGTCTCATGGACTATGCTCAATCTTCTGCCTACAAGGCGATTGAATATAGACGATTTACCAACATTCTTTCTGCCGACGATTGCTACTGTAGCCATAGCAACAATTCCTTTATTGAATACGGCGCAACAATATAACTTGCTCCATCCAGTTCAAAATCATCTAAAAATTTTCCATTGTCATTTACACAATTGGGCGGAAAAACAATACGGTCATAATTTTTTTTCACTAATCTTAAGGCGTCATTTATATCTTTGCCGGTGAGTAAACCAGAGACAGTGACCGTGTCGCCAAAGAATCTATTTTTTACCGGCAGAACATCAATCTGAAATTTTTTATTTGACAATCTATTTTTTAAATAATTGATATAAGGGTAGGCAAGTTTACCAGTGACAAAGAGAAATTTCCCTGAGATATTCTTTGGATATTTAATTGAATCGACCTCATCGAGTAACTGTCTTATCATACCTATTCCATTCTCATATTGATAAAATTCATCGTAATAACCTTTTTCAGGGATCGGATATCCGGCTTTAATGAAAAATTCATCTGCAATATAAACAAATCCTCTTTTTAATTTCTTCCTAAAATTTATATGCATTAGATTTGTATCTCTCACAATTTTCTGCGCAAGCCTCTTATTTACACCGGGTAATTTTTTCAGAAATCTTGTTCTACCAACCGGAACAATACCGACTGAAGATACCCCGGGGAATAATCTGAAAAGGTCATTAACAGTCCTTTCTATGTTTATACCATCTGTGATTTTAGGAATGACAACGATCTGACAATGGATTTGGATATTTCCTTCAATGAGTTTTTTCAACTGGTCAATTATCAGCTGAGCCTTTTTATTTTTGAATAACCTTGACCGCAAGGGAAGATTTGTAGTATGGACAGAGACATACAGGGGAGAAAATCTCAATTTTTTTATACGTGTTATGTCTGCATCAGTAAGATTGGTAAGGCTCAAGAAATTTCCGAACAGGAAAGAGAGACGATAATCATCATCACGGAAATATAATTCTTTTCGCAGACCTTCAGGCAATCCATTTACAAAACAATAATCACAATCATTTTCACATTTTTTATATTGGGGTTCTTCAAGGATTAATTGGATGTCGTCTCCCCGGGCTAAAGAAATCACCTTTTTCTTATTATTTATTATAAATAGAAAGTTTCTTTTCTTTGTGAGATCATTATAGAAATGATAATCAAATATATCATAGATGGGGCTTTTATCAATCATTAATAATTTAGCATCTTTTGGAATTTCTGGGTGATTAGAATTCAATACCCGCACCATATAAAATTATAGAAAAATTTCATTAAATTTCAAGTATTTTCTAACTAAATTTTGAAAATTCATTAAATTTGATATAGATTATTATAAGGGGCTAAATTTGCAAAAATTTCTTGACACTAAAAAGAATTTGTATAATATTGGATGTAAAATAAATAAATGCAAAATAGTATGCCGTTAAAACGACCTTTTGGTTTTTTTAATTATCTTTTGAACTTTATTCTTCCCAATTCCTGCATTGTTTGTGGAAAGGAGATTGAGCAAAATCTGGTATGCAATGATTGTTTAAATCTCATCGTCCATCCAGAATCTCCATTGTGCCCGCATTGTGGTAGACCAATAGAAGATGCTAAGACCTGTATTTTTTGCAGATTTGAAAAAAATCTTGATTATGGCAGGGCATTCACATTATATGTGCCACCGGTTGATAAAATGATACACCATTTCAAATATCGCGGCAAAACGATTCTTGCTGACTTTTTTGGTCTTGGTATGTCCGGGATTTTGAAAAATGATTTTTATCTGCGTGATGCGGATTATTTGACTCCGGTGCCACTTTTCTGGTGGAAAAAAATCCGCCGGGCCTATAATCAAGCTGAGTTGCTTTCAAAGATAATAAATAAAGAAACCGGAATTCCTGTTTTAAACTGCCTGGTCAGGGTCAAAAATACCAGAACCCAGACCCGTCTCGACCATAAAAAAAGGCAGGAGAATGTGAAGAATGCGTTCAGATTAAAAAAGGTTTTTTCAGTTAGAAATAAAAAAATAATAATTGTTGATGATGTTATGACCACAGGTGCAACAATAAAAGAATGTGCAAGGGTATTGAAAGAGAATGGGGCAGAGGTGGTATATTCACTCGTTGGTGCCATAACCTATTAAAAATGGATTGACTAAATTTCTTTAATTGATATAATACCGCTATGGAATATTCACGCATCCACCTCTTTATTTCAGGCCGTGTGCAGGGTGTATTTTTCAGGGCACATACACAGGAGATAGCACAGAGACTCGGTCTTGTCGGCTGGGTAAGGAATCTTGATGATGGCCGGGTTGAAGTTATCGCAGAAGGCAGAGAGGCTGAATTACAAAAACTTATTGACTGGTGCTGGCAGGGTCCGCCTGGTGCACGGGTTGATGATGTGGAGATAATTTATGAAGAGCCAAAAAACGAATTTAGAAATTTTGAAATTAAATATAGCCGATGGTGAACCGCAAAACTACTTGCCGAGCAGTTTGAACATTCCCTGAACGATCAAACTGGAATTACAGGCTGAGTATTTCACAAATTCTTCAAAATCAAGGAATATATTAAATTATATTTTTTACCTACTTGACACCATCAAAATATTGATTAAAATTAACAAATGAAAGATACATTTGTTAAAATATTTTTTATTTTACTGGTATCATTTTTTTATAATATTTATGCAGACGACCAGAAAAATAATCCCCAGCGTGACACAACGAAAAATATTTATTCAGAAAAAGTTTTCAATCTTGATAAAAAGTTGATACCTACAGATAAAGTAATCGAGTTTATACAAGATTTTTACCCACAACTCGCTGAACCAACAATCATTCGCCTGAATATATTCAACCCACCCCTTCAGATAAAAGAATATGAGCAGGGCACTAATCTCGGTGATAAGATCGACAAAAATAATAACAACATTACCCGTAATCCAGCACCTAAAGATACACTTATCAATGGTATATTCCAGAGCATTTCCCTTGATAAAAAGATATACAAGCAGGGTGAGATCGCAACCCTCAATGTGGCGACGGTTTTGCCATTAATAAAACCAGAGATAAAATTTTTGAACCGAAGTTATAAACTCTATCCTGTAGGAAGGAATATGTATAAGACGGTTCTTGCCGTGCCTATGGATGCAGATACAGGAAGATATTTTATGGTTCTTAGATATGAGGAAAATGAAGCAAAGAAAAGTTACAAAATACCATTTAAGGTAATCTCCGGTGATTTTGCAGAAGAGGATACAGCTGAACTTGATATCCATATTCTTACTGAAGAGACCCTTGAAATGATGAAGTTTGAAAGTTGGAGGTATTTTGCCAAAGCCTATACCAAATCTTTTGATACCCTTTTGTGTGATGGTGATTTCATCTGGCCCTGCGCAGGTTCAATAACATCAATGTTTGGTATCGCGCGCAGATATAATAACGGACTTGATAAGTGGTCACACCGGGCAATTGATATTTCCAATGCAGTTGGTACAAAGATAGTTGCTGCTAATACCGGGGTTGTTGTGATGGCTGAAGAACTTGAAGGACATGGCAAGAGTATTGTTATTGCCCATGGTCAGGGGATCCACACGGTTTATATCCATTTAAATAAAATCAATGTTGCGGCAGGTGATACAGTCGTTAAAGGGCAGGAGATAGGTGAAATGGGTAGGACCGGTATGTGCACAGGTCCAAATTTACATTTTCAGATTATGGTCAATAGAATTCCGACCGATCCAAGATTCTGGATTCCGGGTGCGAGTAGATTGAAAAAGGGTGATTATGTTGGTCCTGAGATTGTAAAGAAATAAAGTTTATTTAATTTGGCTGTTGACTTCTTTTTGTTTTTAAATATAATCTATATTTAAGAAAGGAGATTATGGAAAAAGAAGGCAAAATTGATACGATAATTGGTAGGAATACAGTGGTGAATGGCGATATGAAGATTACAGGTTCAATCAAGATAGATGGCACGGTTGAAGGAAATATCGTGGTGAAAGATAATATATTTTGTGGCAGTACAGGATTTATTAAAGGCAATATTTCCTGCAAAGCCGGCGTGATTGGTGGTAAGATCGAAGGTAATATTCAGGCAGAAGAATTGCTTGAGTTCCAGAGTGGTGCCCAAATGTATGGTGATATTATATGTAAGGGTTTGATCATCCAATCCGGCGTATTCTTTGATGGAAATTGCCGGATGGGACAGAAGATAAAGGAAAAGGATTAAATGCGAATCAGATTTTACGGGACCCGTGGTTCTATTCCGGTTTCTGGTGCAACAACGATAAAATACGGTGGTAACACAACCTGTGTTTATATAGAGACAAAGAGTAGTGAATCGATAATCATAGATGCGGGTAGTGGAATCAGGGAACTTGGTGTATATTTAATACAGAATAAAAAGAATGACCTCCATCTGATCTTTACCCATTATCACTGGGACCATATTCAGGGTTTCCCATTTTTTGCCCCTGCTTATTCAAGGAATACAAAAATTTATATCTATGGACCAGAAAATGATGTTGAGGCAAAGAAGGCACTTTCTTACCAGATGCATATTCCATTCTTCCCGACGATAAAATTAACAGATTTACCAGCAAAATTTACATTCAAAAAGACAAAACCTAAATTTAAAATTGGAAAAATGACAATTCAGGTAATCCAGAATAATCACCCTAATTATACATTTGGTTTAAAATTTATTGAGGATGATAAAAATGTAGTATTTCTTACTGATAATGAACTAAATTCACCAAGCCCGCGCACACCTTATAAAAAGTTTATAAAATTTGTTAAAGGTGCTGATTTGTTGATACACGATGCCCAGTATGTTGATGAAAATTATCATACAAAGATTGGCTGGGGACATTCTACATTCAATCAGGTGATGCAGCTGGCAAGGGATTGTGGGGTTAAGAGGGTCCTATTCACCCATCACGACCCATCAAGTAGTGATGATTTTATCCAGAAGGTGCTAAAAAAGATACGGCAGAAATTTCCAGGATATGAAATAGATGCGGCAAGCACCGGCACTGAAATCAATCTTTAATCTTCAAAACAAAATTTTAAAAAATTCCAGTAATTTAAACAAACAGGAGGATTTATGAACACAGAAATTGGTTTTGCCGCGGGTAATATATGGAAAAAACTTAAAGAAGAAGGAGAGATAGTAATAACGAGATTGATGCGAAAATCAGGTTTGTCAATAAATATGTTTTATATGGGTCTTGGCTGGCTTGCGCGAGAAGATAAGATAAAATTCAGGAGGGAAAGAAGAACGATTTATGTCTCTTTAAAGGAATGAAGGTTAAAACACTCGTTGTGCGTGCTGCAGGAACGAATTGCGACCTTGAGACCGTATATGCATTTGAACTTGCAGGTGCGGACGCAGAGCGTGTTTATATCGATGAGGTAAAAGACAAAAATCTTTTAAATTATAAGATTCTTGTATTCCCTGGTGGTTTTACCTATGGTGATGATATCAGTGCAGGGAAGATACTGGCAAATGAGATTAAATATAAACTCAAGGATAAAATCTTAAAATTTATTGAAAAGGGCAATCTCATTCTCGGTATTTGCAATGGTTTCCAGGTGCTGGTAAAGGCTGGAATATTGCCTGGTTTTGATGGATATTTTACCGAGCAGACAGTAAGCCTTGTCACCAATGATTCTGAAAGATTTGAGGACCGCTGGGTTGATTTAAAGGTCTATCCTGAACGGTCGGTATTTACCAGAGGAATAGATAGAATAATCTCATTACCTGTTGCCCATGCTGAGGGCAAGTTTGTGGTGAAAAACAAAGGGATATTGAAGAAAATAGAGAAACAGATTGTGTTCCAATATGTAGATGAAAAAGGAAGATTTGGTGGTTATCCACATAATCCCAATGGTTCGGTTATGAATATTGCAGGGATTACAGATAGGACCGGCAGAATCCTTGGATTGATGCCCCATCCTGAACGGCATATTTCTTATCTACAACATCCTCTCCATACAAGAAAAAAACTGGATGAAGAAGGTGATGGTTTTAAAATTTTTCAAAATGCTGTGAACTATTTTAAATAATTATGGAAGGATATATAACTGAACATCCAATACTACAATTTAAAAGGGGCAAAAAAGTAAAATTCTATTTTGAAGATAGAGAACTTGAGGGTTATGAAGGACTTCCAATTGCTGCAGCATTACACGCCGCAGGAATAAGGGTTCTGAGGTATTCAGAGAAATACAATAGACCAAGGGGATTTTTCTGTGCGGTTGGTAAATGTTCTTCCTGTCTTATGGAGGTTGATGGTAGGCCTAATGTTATGGTTTGTATGGAACCATTAAAAGAAGGAATGGTGGTAAAAAGGCAAAAAGGAAAGGGAAGATTGGATGGTTGATATCTGTATTATTGGTGGTGGTCCTGCAGGATTGAATGCCGGTATCGTTGCAAGGGAACTCGGGGCATCGGTTTTGATCGTTGACGACAATCCAGTGCTCGGTGGTCAGTTAATAAAACAGACCCATAAATTCTTTGGTTCAAAAGAGCATTATTGTGGTGTCAGAGGGATAGATATTGCAAAGATTCTGAGTGAACGTGTTTACCAGCTGGGTATTGATGTGATGCTGAATGCCACGGTGATAGGATATTATGATGATGATTCGATAGGGGTTTTAAAGAATGACGATCTGCTCCAGATAAAGGCAAAGAGTTATGTCTTTGCAACCGGAGCGAGTGAAAATATGCTTGCTTTTGAGAATGCAGACCTGCCCGGTGTTTATGGTGCAGGTGCGGTCCAGACAATGATGAATGTTTATGGTGTTGTTCCGGGAAAAAGGGCACTCGTTGTTGGTTCAGGTAATATAGGTTTGATTGTTCCATATCAATTGCTCCAGGCAGGTGTTGAGGTGGCAGCAATTATTGAGATTCTGCCCAAAATCGGTGGGTATTATGTTCACGCAGCAAAAATAAAAAGGGCAGGTGTGCCTATTTTGTTGAGACATACAATCATTGAGGCAAGGGGAAGGGATTGTGTAGAATCAGCAGTGATAACCGAGGTCAATGATAAATTTGAGTGTATTATGGATAAGGAAAAGGTCATTGATTGTGATATGGTCTTGATTGCGGTTGGATTGTCACCACTGTGTGAATTGTTATGTCAGGCAGGTTGTGAGATAAGATATGTTCCTGAACTTGGAGGAAATGTGCCTTTTTATAATGAAGACCTTCAGACCTCAAGACCACATATATTTGTGGCCGGTGACCTGGCTTCAATAGAAGAGGCGTCAACCGCAATGCTTGAAGGAAGGATTGCAGGTGCCCGTGCCTATGAATATCTATATGGCAGGAATGATAAAGCAGAAGAGATTGTCCATAATGCAAAAAATGAACTCAGAATAATCCGCGAATCACCATTTGAACAGCGGATTTTAGAAGGTCAAAAAAGATTGTTTAACTCCCCAATTAAATAAAAAATATCACTAAAATATAATAAAATCCACAAATTCCCATTGACAAAATTAAAAAATGCTTTATAATTGACCGATGTTAAAAGTGAAATTGAATAATAGTATAATGGAAGTTGAGCCGGGTGTTAAGGCTTCGGAATTGATAAAGGATGGAGAGTGTATTGCGGTGCGGATTAATGGTGAATTGAAGGATCTTGGCACTACGATAAACGAAGATTGTGAGATTGAACCGATCAGTTTTAAAGAACCTGAGGGTCAACAGATATTCTGGCATTCAACTTCCCATATAATGGCGATGGCGGTTAAAGCATTATGGCCTGATGTGCGACTCGCAATAGGACCTTCTATTGACCAGGGTTTTTATTATGATTTTGACCGGGCAAGTCCATTCACGAATGATGAACTAACAAAAATTGAGGAGAAGATGGCAGAGATCATAAAAGACGATATTCCGTTTGAGAGAATTGTTATGACTAAAGAGGCAGTGATTGAATTCTTTGTAAGAAGGAATGAAAATTATAAGGTGGAACTGGTAAAGGAGATTCCTGATAAAGAGGTGAGCCTGTATCGGAATGGAGAATTTGTAGACCTCTGCAGGGGTCCTCATATTCCAAGGACCGGAATGGTAAAGGCATTTAAACTACTCAGTGTTGCTGGTGCTTACTGGCGGGGTGATTCTCGTTTGCCAATGCTTTCACGAATCTATGGCATTTCATTTACTTCCCAGGAACAGTTAAAGAGTTATTTGAGAAAACTTGAAGAGGCGCAGAAAAGAGACCACAGGAGATTAGGGACAGAACTTGAACTCTTCTCAATATTTGAAGAGGCAGGCGCAGGGCTTGTATTCTGGCATCCAAAAGGGACCATTATAAGACGATTGATTGAAGAATACTGGATAAAACAGCATCTGAAGAATGGCTATGAATTGATCACGACTCCGCACATTGCCCGGAGTAATCTCTGGCACATATCAGGGCATTATGATTATTACCGTGATAAAATGTTCACTTTACCGGTTGAGAATGAAGAGTATGTGCTCAAACCGATGAACTGCCCGGGTCATATCCTGATTTACAAATCAAAAGTAAGGAGTTATAAAGAATTGCCGATAAAATATGCTGAACTTGCCACGGTCTATAGAAATGAATTGTCAGGAACACTCCATGGACTTTTAAGGGTAAGAGGATTTACCCAGGATGATGCCCATATCTTCTGCAGGCCAGACCAGATTGAGGAGGAGGTCGTAAAGATTCTCCAGTTGACTTTGACGATATTCAAAAAATTCGGCTTTGAGGATTTTCAGGTAAATCTTTCTGTGCGCGACCCTAAGGAGAAAGAGAAGTTTATGGGTTCAGATGAAGAATGGGAAAGGGCAGAGAATGGTTTGAAATCTGCTTTAAAAAAGGTGAATCTCAATTATAAGATCCAACTGGGTGAGGCGGTTTTTTATGGACCAAAGATCGATATCCATATCCTTGATGCATTGGGACGTGCCTGGCAGGCAACAACGGTGCAGTTTGACTTTAATCTGCCCAAGCGGTTCAACATTGAGTATATGGATGCAAAAGGACAGCATAAAGAGGTCGTTGTGATACACAGGGCATTGTATGGCTCACTTGAAAGATTTATCGGAACTCTGATTGAACATTATGCAGGTGCATTTCCTTTGTGGCTTGCTCCGGTTCAGGCTATGGTGATGCCGATAACTGATAATGAATTAACTTATGCAAAGGATATTTATCAAAAGTGTTTGAAACACGGGCTTCGTGCGGAAATGAACAGCAAGTCAACGAAGATAAACTATCGGATAAGGGAGGCAGAGGTGAAGAAGATTCCTTATATGCTTATTATTGGTCAGCGTGAGTCTGAAAAAAAGATGGTTTCAGTTAGAAAAAGGGGTCGTGGAGATCTTGGTGAAATGAAATTAAAAGACTTTTTTAATTTATGTGATTCAGAACAAGGAGGAGAAGATTAAAAATCTACCAAAGGTTAATAATGAAATAAGAGCAGAAAAGGTAAAACTGGTGGATGAGAATCGTCAATATATGGGTATCTTTGATATTGCGATTGCCTTGCGCATTGCACGAGAAAGGGGATATGACCTTGTAGAGGTTTCCCCGGATGCCCAACCACCAGTTTGCCGTCTGATGGATTTTGGTAAATATGTCTATGAAAAGAAAAGACAGGAAAGGGAATCAAGAAAACATCAGCATCAGACCCAGGTTCGTGAGATGAGATTGTCAATGAAGATATCTGAGCACGACTATCAGGTGAAATTGAATAAGATTAAGGAATTTCTTGAAAAGGGTGATAGGGTGAAGATAAAATTGAGATTAAGGGGTAGGGAATTGCTTCATTCCCACCTGGGTGTAAATCTTGTTGAGAGGGTGGTAAATGATTTAAAGGATATCGCCCGTGAAGAATCTCCACCCAAACAAGAGGAGCAGATTATAATGGTGACATTGATTCCGCAAAAAAGGAGAACAGGTAATGAGCAAACTTAAGACAAAAAGGGGTTGGTTAAAAAGAGTAAAGATTAAAAAGAGTGGCAAGATACTGCGCTGGAAATCAGGGAAGAGGCACCTTCTTACTGGTAAATCACGAAAAAGGAAGAGAAGACTTTCAAAATTGACCCCTGTATCCAGGGCAGATTTAAAGAGATTTAAAGATTTTAAATAACCAGTGCCGTTTTTAATCTTGCGGCACTTGACAGAAATTTTAATTTGGTTATAATATTTGGTAAAGTCTGAATTCTGATGATTTCAGGCTCTCCATTTTAACTTTAAAAGAAAGGAGAAGATGAAATGCCAAGAGTTAAAACCGGACCTTATACGCGGAAGCGCAGAAAGAAATGGCTAAAGGCAGCCAGGGGTTACTGGGGTGGAAAACACCGTCTTTACAAAACTGCGCGCTTGCAGGTGATGAAGGCGTGGCTTTCTGCTTATAGAGAGAGGAAGAGGAAGAAAAGGGTATTCAGGGCATTGTGGATAACGAGGATAAATGCGGCTTTAAGACAGCAAGGATTAAAATATTCTGAGTTCATTGACTCGCTGAAGAAGAATAATATAGATATCGACCGCAAAACCTTAGCAATGCTTGCCTATGAACACCCCGAAGAATTCAATACTTTAATTGAAGTTTGTAAAAAAATGAAAGAGCAGGCAAAACCTTAGACATATAATATGGAAAAGAAGTTGAATGAGATAAAAACAACGATTGAGAACGAACTGAATAATATTAGAGATACAAAGACACTTGAATCATTCAGGATTCGTTTTCTGGGTAGAAAAGGAATATTTAATGAACTGATAAAAGAACTTGTTAACCTACCGATCGAAGATAGAAAGAGATTTGGCAACGAAATAAATCTTTTAAAATCCCATTTATCAGAGGTCTTAAATCAGAAACAGAGTGAGTTTAATAAGAAACAGACACAAAAATTTGACCCATTATTGCCGGGCAGGATGGGTTATGTAGGGCACAGACATCCACTATCTTTGATCCAGGATGAGATTGAATCATTCTTTGAAAGTCTTGGTTTTGTAGTGGCGTCAGGACCTGAGATTGAATATGACTGGTATAATTTTGAGGCATTGAATATACCCAAAGACCATCCCGCGCGCGATAATTTTTCAAGTTTGTATATTTCTGATGAACTACTTTTGAGGAGTCATACATCTCCGGTCCAGATTCGGGTGATGGAGAAGATGAAGCCACCGATAAAGATCATCTGTCCGGGAAGATGCTACAGATTTGACCCATTTGACCCGAGCCACTCACCGGTCTTCCATCAGGTTGAGGTTTTATATGTTGATAAGGGTGTCTCGTTTGGGGAATTGAAATGGTTACTCGGTGAGTTTGTGAAACACATATTCGGGCCAAAGACAAAATACGAATTAAGACCGAGTTTCTTTCCTTTTACCGAACCATCAGGTGAACTCGCTATAAGTTGTTCGGTATGCCAGGGTGAAGGTTGCCCGGTCTGCGGGAATACAGGCTGGCTTGAGATGTTAGGATGCGGAATGGTTCATCCCCAGGTTTTGAAGAATGTCAAGATTTCACCAAAAGAATATTCTGGCTATGCACTGGGTATGGGTGTTGAACGCGTGGCGATCATCAAGTATCTAATCGACGACATAAGGGTCTTTTATAATAATGATATGAGATTCCTTGAACAATTTTGATAGGAGTATAAATGCTGGTCTCAGTTAAATGGCTTGAAGAAATTCTCAATACGAAAGTAGAATTGAAATCACTCCAGAAGGTGGCGAATAATCTTGGTTTTGAAATTGGTGAACAACAGAATCTATGTCCGGGTGATATTGTTATCGGCAGGATTGTAAAGATCACACCCCATCCTACTCTGAAAAACTTAAATATTCTTGAGATAAAAACAACAGCCCACCAGCAGATAGTAACTTCAGCAACGAATGTTAAATTGAATGACCTGGTTTTTGTGGTGGGTGTAGGAAAAAGATTTAAAGAACAGGTCATTGGCGAAAGGGATTTTGATGGTGTAAAATCAAATGGAATGCTCGTCAGTGAAGAGGAACTTGGTATTGCTGAGAAATCAACAGGTGTTATTACTCTGGATAAGGGAAGAGAAGGGGCACATTTCAGTGATTATTTTGACGATCTTGTGCTTGATGTAAAGGTCGGTACAAATCGCCCTGACCTTTTATCTGTGATTGGACTGGTAAGGGAATTTAGCATTGGCCTTGGGATAAAATTCAGTTTTAAGGAAAAAAATCCTGAACAAATAAATCATACCGATCCGTCATTGATTAAGATTCTTGACCCTGATGGTTGTCCAAGGTATACTGCAAGAATATTTGAAGATGTTACAGTTTCAGAATCACCATTTTCTGTCAAGTGGCGGCTTCATTCTATGGGAATGAATGCGATAAATAATGTTGTTGATATCACAAATATCAATATGCTATTATACGGCCAGCCACTCCATCCCTTTGATCTTGATTTGCTTAATTTGCCAGTAATAATAAGAAAAGCACACAAGAATGAACAATTTGTAACCCTTGAAGGAACTGTTTTTAAACTTGATGAAAAAGACCTTGTGATTGCAGATAAGAACGGACCGATTGCCCTTGCGGGAATAATAGGGGCACGGTCTTCACAAATTACAAATTCGACAAAACGGATTTTACTTGAGAGTGCATATTTTAATCCCAGAAGGATTGCGCACACAAGGAGAAGGCTTGGGATACAGACCGAGGCTTCAATCAGGTTTGAACGGGGTGCTGATTTATCAATGGTTGATGAGGTATCAAGAATAACCGGAGAAGGATTCAAAACATCTGCCGGTGCAAAAGAGACGAATTACATAAGTATTGGGAAGAAGGCAGGATTAAAGGTTATTCCATTCTCTCTAAGTAGAATGAATACAATACTTTCTCTAAATCTTAAATCTGAAGATGTGAAGAATCTTCTTGATAAGTGTGAAATAAAAGTATCAGGTAAAAATCAGCTGAAGGCAAGGATACCACATTACAGATATGACCTCCAGATCGAAGAGGACATTTATGAAGAGGTCGCAAGAATCTATGGCTATATGAATATTCCAGATATTCCACCAGCGCGCTGGGGATTTACGAAGTTATATGACAAAAGCCGTAATTTTATAAAATTTTTGAAGTCCTATATGATAGGGCTGGGTTTCAGTGAAACCTACAATCTCTCACTTGTATCCAGTGAAAGGCTTGAAAGCTTTGGATACAGTGGGTTTGTGAAATTAAAGAACCCGCTTAATGAGCGGTTCAATGCATTAAGACCCACTCTATTTCTGGGTCTTCTTGATACAGTCCATTACAACCTTTCAAAGGGTAATTATTCTCTTAAACTCTTTGAGGTCGGTAATGTGCTTTTAAATGCCGAGCCATTCGAAGAAAAGAAACTCGGTGCAATAATGGGTGGTGAACGCTACCCTAATTTCTGGGAAAATACTAACCAAAGACTGAATTATTATGATGCCAAAGGTGTGGTGGAAACGATCTTTGAGGCGATGCGGATAAAAGAGATAGAGTTTCAAAATAGTGAGATAACTGGTTTCAGCCAGGCAGTGAAGATAATGTATTCGGACAATGAAATTGGTTATCTGGGTGCCATTGATACAGTATTCTGTGAGCGCGAATTCTATTATTTTGAGATATCGATTGATCGGATTCTTTCTCTTGTTAGTGAACCATTCTATAACCCGCCACCTAAGTTTCCTGCAAATATCAGAGACCTCGCATTCCTTTTTGAAGAGGATGTGGAAGTGCCTGTGGTGAAGAATTTCATTGTTCATGTTGCAGGGCCGATTTTAGAAAAGGTTATACTTTTTGATTACTACAAAGGGAAAAATTTACCTGAAGGCAAAAAGAATCTTGGCTTTAGACTCTATTTTAAGGCACCTGATAGGACGCTTACGGATGAAGAGGTTGATAGATTTGTAAACAAAATAATAAATGAAGTAACTAATAACTTTGGGGCAATTTTAAGAACAAAGGAGACAAATTGAACGGGATCGCAAGACTTGAAGAAAAGATTGACAGAATGATCAACCTGATCAATGAACTTAAACAGAGGATCAGTGAACTTGAAGAGGAAAACAGGCAGTTAAAAGAGAAAGAAGAAGAGGTAAAGAGAAAGGTTGATGATTTGATTGAGAAGATAGATACGATGACCCTGTAATTATTTATGGTTATTTTTATTGAAAATACTTAGGAGTGAACTTGAAAAAGGGTCATACTAATGAGGTGTTGGTCAATATCTTCGGAAACGATTACAGAATTACATCCGAAGATATTGATGAGGAACGGATTAAGAAGATTGCCGAAATAGTTGATAAAAAAATGAGGGATATTCATCGTGAATTTCCCTTACCATCAACCACCAAGATTGCAGTCCTTGCCTGTTTGAATCTGGTTGATGAATTTTTACAGAAAGAAGAACATTTAAATAAAAAAATTTCAGAATTGGAGCAGAGGATTAATTCATTAATCCTCAAGATTGACGAGGCTGTTACTTAATTCGTTCCCTGCGATGCTCGTGATGGGCATTAAGTCTTGAGCCAACACCCATCGTTAGGGAGCCAAGTTTGGCTACAGACATTGTCTGTAGTTGACAGGCACCCACTTTAACCTTGGGTTCAGAGACTTTTTCCCGCACGGCATCCGCGGGGACTTTAAAGAAATTACCCGGGGCTGTTCAAATCAGCCCCGGGGAGGAGGTTGTTATGACAGTGCTAATAATTGCCATAATCATACTGGCTTTAGAAGCAATTTTTGTTGTTTTCTTTTTTCTTAAATACAATCGGGCAAAGATAATAGGTGCCCAGGAAGAAGCAAGAAAAATAATTGAAGATGCCAAAAAAGAAGCAGAAAATTATAGAAAATCTGCGGAAATCGCTGCCAAAGAACACTGGTATCAAGAAAAATTAAATTTTGAAAAAGAAACCTTGAATCGCCGGCGGGAGATTGAAAAGGCTGAGCGGCGGCTCTTAGAAAAAGAGAATAGTCTGGAGAGAAGGGAACGTTTGATAATTGACAAAGAAAAGGAACTTATGAATAAAGAACATAATCTCCAGAACCGGGAAAAGATAATCCAGGTAAAATCAGAAAGGTTTGATCAGTTGATTAAAGAAGAGACTGAGGCATTGCAGAAAATTGCCAATCTTTCAAAAGAAGAGGCGAAGGCTTCGCTAATGAAAAATTTAGAGGCAGAAGTCAGGCATGAAGCAGCAGCGCTTTTGAATCGGATAAAAGAGGAGGCAAGGCAGAAGGCAGAAGAGACTGCCCGTGAAATCATTCTCCAGGCAATTCAGAAATGCGCAACAAGCCATACAATGGAAACAACAATATCAGTAGTTTCAATCCCTTCTGAAGAAATGAAAGGAAGGATTATTGGGAGAGAAGGGAGGAATATCCGTGCATTTGAAAATCTCACTGGAGTTGAAGTAATAATCGATGATTCACCTGAGACAATATCTTTATCCTGTTTTGACCCAATAAGGCGGGAGGTTGCGCGTATTGCAATGTCAAAATTGATCTCGGATGGAAGAATCCATCCTGCCCGTATTGAGGAAGTCGTTAAGAGCGCCCAGAAAGAGATAGAGACTGTAATAAAAAATACAGGGGAAGAAATCTGCCTTGAATTAGGGATAATCGGGCTTGCCCCGGAACTTGCCCGGCATCTCGGTAAAATGCGTTTCCGCACAAGTTATGGGCAGAATCTTATGCAACACTCAAAAGAGGTTGCCTACCTTTCTTCACTCATTGCCCAAGAATTAGGACTCGACCCGATAATTGCCAAAAGGGCAGGGTTATTACATGATTTAGGTAAGGTCGCGGATTTAACAATGGAAGGTCCCCATGCCCAGATTGGAGCCGAACTTGCGGCAAAATTTAATGAAAGTGAAGTAATTGTCAATGCGATTGCAGCGCATCATGAAGAAGTTGAACCGAGTAGTCCTTATGCTTTCATTGTTGAGATTGCGGATTCAATTTCAGGTGCAAGACCTGGTGCAAGAAGGGAAACGATAGAGGCTTATATAAAAAGATTAAAGGCGCTTGAAGAACTCGTGTCTTCATTCAATGGTGTGGAAAGGGTTTATGCAATTCAGGCAGGCAGAGAAGTTAGAGTGATGGTCAATCCTGGTGTGATTTCTGATGCAGAGGTTAGTAATATTGCCAATGATATTGCCCGCAGGATTGAGAAAGAGATTCAATATCCTGGGCAGATAAAGGTAACAGTAGTAAGGGAGACCCGGGCAACCGAAGTAGCAAAATAATATATCTAAAAACTGCAGGATGCGGGCTATTAATGCAATCTTGACTTTGAGACTTTTTTTATTATAATTGGCTATGACAACAATGAAGGCAGTCGTTAAGACAAAATCTGAGTCGGGTGCAGAATTATTAGATGTTCCGGTCCCGACACCAGGACCAAATGAGGTCCTGGTAAAAGTTTTAGCAACTTCAATTTGTGGAACAGACCTCCATATTTTCCAGTGGAATGAATGGGCACAGAAGCGAATAAAAAAGATTCCCCAGATTATGGGACATGAGTTGTGCGGACAGGTCGTTGAGGTGGGTGCCAATGTCCAGCACATAAAGAAAGACGATATCATCTCCGCAGAGACCCATATTGCCTGTGGATATTGTTATCTCTGCAGAATTGGTCTTGCCCATATCTGTGAAAATGTAAAGATATTTGGTGTTGATATTGATGGTGTATTCGCTGAATATGCTGTGGTTCCAGCAAATAATGCCTGGGTCATTGAAGAGAAGATTCCGAATGATTATGTTTCAGTAATGGAACCACTTGGTAATGCAATCCATACTGTCCTTGCCGGAGAGATCGCTGGAAATACGGTCTTAATCACCGGGTGCGGACCGATTGGATTGATGTCTATTGCAGTCTGTAAGACCTGTGGAGCTACTAAAATCATTGCCACAGAGATAAATGACTATAGACTACACCTTGCCAAGAAACTCGGAGCAGATATTGTGTTGAATCCAAAGAAAAATAAGATTGTGGAAACTATTATGCAGAATACGAACGGTAAGGGGGTTGATGTTGTATTGGAGATGTCAGGAAACCAGAGTGCAATCACAGAAGGGCTTAAGGTATTGAGGCCGGGAGGAAGGTATTCAATCCTGGGCATACCTGACAAACCTTTGAAAATAGACCTTGCTGAGATCGTATTTAAGTATTTTACAATACAGGGGATAAATGGAAGATTGATGTTCTCAACCTGGTATAAGACAACAAGATTCCTTGCTTCAGGAAGGATTGACCTTGAACCGATAATCACGCACAAGTTTCGGCTTGAAGAATTTCAAAAAGGGATGGAATTGATGGAAAGTGGAAATTGCGGTAAGATACTATTATACCCCTGAAATAAATGATAAAGGGTATTGGCATTGACCTGATTGAAATTACCCGATTTTCAAAGGTCTCTGAAGATTTTTTTAATCAGGTATTTACCTCAGGTGAGTTGAAAATAATTAAAAAAAATCACCTGTTCGCAGGCTTAAAGTTTAGTATTAAAGAGGCAATTCTAAAGGCTTTTGGCATCGGGTTGTATTATGGATTTTTCTTTAAAAATATTGAATTAAAAGATGATAATAAATTAAGTCTAAACGGACCATTTAAAAATAATCTGTCTCAAAGTAAAAAAAATATTCACATAGGAACAGGCAGTTCAAAGAGATATGCCTGTGCAATTGCAATAATTGAAGATAAACAGGAGGTTAGTTGATGTCTAATATTGGTTCTTACGAGGAACGATATAAAAATTTTGATTGGAAATTGAGTGAGCAGGAACTTGAATATGGGAAGAATGGGATGTTCAATATTGGTTATTATTGTAGTGATAGGATTTGTGAACTCGGGCTGGGCAATAAACTGGGATTGGTCTGGCAGGGTTTTAGTGGTGAGGTCAGGCATTTTACATACGAAGATATAAGGATAAACAGCAATAAATTTGCTCACTTTTTGACTACCCTGGGTATTAAAAAAGGTGAGCGAGTTTGTATATTTATGGACCGCATACCTGAATTATACATATCATTCATTGGCATACTCAAGGCAGGATTTATTGTTCAACCACTCTTTTCCGCTTTTGGAGAGGAGGCATTGTTCACCAGACTCGATGATGCCAAGACCACCGCGATTTTGACCACACGTAAACATCTGTCAAAAGTTCGTAAGATAAAATCACAACTTCCCGAATTAAAATACATAATTGTTTTACAAAACGAAAGGAAACCGCTTGAAGATAGGGAAATTGAATTCAATATGGATGATTACCAACGTATAGATAAATTTGATATCCATCCTGCAGATAGAGAATATCCATCTGTATTACATTATACTTCAGGAACTACAGGAAAACCAAAGGGTGCATTACATGTCCATTCTTCTATTATTGCTCAATACATTACAGCAAAATGGGTTCTGGATCTTCAGCCCGATGATATTTACTGGTGCACAGCAGACCCTGGATGGGTAACCGGCACCTCTTATGGCATTATCGGTCCGTGGTCAAACGGTGTTACCCAGGTTGTTTATGATATTGGATTCAATACGGAAAAGTGGTATGCATTTATTGAAAAACATAAGGTTACGGTTTGGTATACAGCACCGACTGCAATCAGACTGCTAATGAAAGAGGGTGAAGAAATTGTGAAAAAATATAATTTAAAATCTCTGCGTCATCTTATAAGTGTTGGTGAACCTTTGAATGCGGAAGCAGTGATCTGGTCCGAAAAGGTCTTTGGTCTGCCTTTCCATGATTCATACTGGCAAACTGAGACCGGTGCAATCGTCATATCAAATTATCCAGGGATGAAAATAAAACCGGGTTCTATGGGCAAGTCATTTCCTGGTATTGTGGCAACGGTTGTTGATCCCAGGAAATATGAGCCGATAAATGCGCCAGGTTCCATAGGTCTTATCGCATTAAAACCAGGCTGGCCTTCAATGATGAGGGCTTACTGGAATAATAAAGAAACTTACGATAAAAAATTTAATAATGGCTGGTATATCTGCGGTGACCGTGCCTATCTTGATAATGAAGGATATTTCTGGTTTGTGGGTAGAGATGATGATGTGATAAATACTGCAGGACATCTCGTTGGACCATTTGAAATTGAATCGGCATTGCTTGAACATCCTGCAGTTGCTGAATCTGCTGCAGTGGGCAAACCTGATCCGGTAAATATGGAAGTGGTAAAGGCATTTGTCGCATTAAAACCCGGATACAAGCCCAGTAATGAACTTGAACTTGATATAATGAATTTTATTAGAAAAAAACTTTCACCCCTGGCAATGCCGCAAGAGATTGAATTTGTTGAATCTCTGCCCAAGACAAGAAGCGGCAAGATAATGCGTCGTTTATTAAGGGCAAGGGAATGGGGTGAAGAGATTGGTGATACTTCAACATTGGAGAATGATTAAAAATTATTTTAATAGGAGGAAAAAATGGCAGAAGATTTGAAAAAATTAATCATTGATTATGTGAAAAAAGAATATCTTGATGAAGATTCAGACCAGGAGATAACTGAAAATACTCCACTCATATCAAGCGGGATTGTAGATTCCTTTTCAATGGTTTCATTAAAGACATTCCTTGAGAAAAAGTTCAATATAAAGATACCAGATGAGAAGGCTACAACCGAGGCATTTGACACAGTGAATAATATAATTAAACTGCTCGGGGAGTTTGTGAAGATCGATGACAAATGAGGAGGTTTAAATGGCTTTCAGCGATAAGGTTAGGGAGTTTTTTGCAAACGAACTCAAAGGGATAAGAGAAAAAGGTTTATTCAAAGAAGAAAGATACATAGCATCTCCCCAATCAGCGTATATTAAAGTTGAATATCCCGCTGGTTCACCTCCCAAAGAGGTGATAAATTTCTGTGCCAATAATTATCTCGGATTATCAAGCCATCCTGAGGTTATAAAGGCAGCGCATGAAGGGCTTGAAAATCGTGGTTATGGTATGTCTTCAGTGCGGTTTATCTGCGGGACACAGGATATACACAGACAACTGGAAAAGAAACTTACGGAATTTTTAGGAACCGAAGATACGGTTTTGTTCCCATCCTGTATGGATGCCAATGCAGGTGTATTTGATGTGGTGCTTGATAAAGAGGATGCGATGATTGCGGACCGCCTTGTTCATGCCTCAATCGTTGATGGGATGAAACTCTGCAAGGCACAGACTTTCAATTACAAACATTTAAATATGGCACACCTTGAAGAAAAACTCCAGGAGACACAGAACTGCAGGTTCAGGATGATTATTACCGATGGTGTATTCTCTATGGATGGTGATATTGCACCGCTGGATAAGATTGTCGAACTTGCTGAAAAATATGATGCGATGGTGATGGTTGATGATTCACATGCCACCGGATTTCTCGGAAAGAATGGAAAAGGAACACATGAACACTGTGGGGTTGTTGGAAAGATTGATATAATAACAACCACCCTTGGAAAGGCAATGGGTGGGGCAAGTGGCGGTTGTGTTAGTGGACGCAAAGAGATAGTTGAGATGTGTAGACAACGTGCTCGACCTTATCTATTCTCCAATACTATTCCTCCGGTCGTTGTTGCTGCTGCAAATAAGGTTATGGATATTATTGGAAGCACAACCAGATTAAGAGATAAACTTGAAGAGAATACAAAATATTTCAGACAAAAAATGATAGAGGCAGGATTTGATATTAAAGAAGGAGTCCATCCTATAGTGCCGGTGATGCTTTATAATGCAAAACTTGCCCAGGATATGGCAAGGGACCTTTACGATGAAGGTATATATGTTGTTGGATTTTTCTTCCCGGTTGTTCCCCAGGGGCAGGCAAGGATAAGGGTCCAGATCTCTGCAGTGCACGAGAAAGAACATCTTGATAAGGCAATTGAGGCATTCAAGAAAGTTGGGGCAAAATATAATATTTTAGGTAAGAAAAAAGACGATATCGTGGCAATGTATGGACTGTAGGTGGACTGCTGACGCAATAATAATTGGTGGTGGTATAATCGGCTGCGCCACAGGATACTATTTAACAAAAAAAGGATTAAAGGTCTATCTCTTTGAGAAAGAGTATCTCACTGCGGGTTCAACGGGCAGGTGTATCGGGGGTATAAGGCAACAGTATTCAACAGAATTGAGTATAAAGGTGGCAATGGAATCAGTTAAGAAATTTAAGATAATGGAAGAAGAATTAGGGATAGATGTGGAGTTTGAACAGGATGGCTATCTATTCTTAGCCCACAGTGAAGAAAAAGAAAAGACCTATAAACAATTGATTAAATTGCAGAGAAATATGGGCCTTGATGTTGAATATGTTGATGTTCCAACGATAAAAGAAATCGTTCCGGGTATAAATACCGATGGCCTTCTCGGTGGTGCATACTGTCCTTCTGATGGCCAGGCAAATCCATTTCTTGTAGTTGATGGCTATGCGCGGAAGATAAAAGAAAAGGGAAAGGTATTCACATATTGCGGGATTGAAAAAATTAATATTGAAGGTAATAAAGTTATTTCTGTTACCACGATTAATAAAGAAACTTATTATGCACCGATTGTAGTAAATGCTACAGGACCATTCATCAGGGAATTTTCAAAACATACTGGCATTGATATACCCGTATTTCCAGAACGACACGAATCTCTAATTACCGAGCCTATAGAGGTCTTTTTCAGACCAATGGTCGTTGATTATCGTCCTGACGGTTGCTATTTTCATCAGAAGGCAAAACAGGGAAGCATCATTGGTTGTTATACACCAATTCCCAATGTGCCAGGGACTGATGTTCGTTCTTCGTTTGAATTCATAACCGAGATGGGAAGAAGGATGGCGCGGTTGATACCAAAACTTGCAGATGTGAAGATAATCAGACAATGGGCAGGTAGTTATGAGATGACACCGGATGGAAATCCGATAGTTGATAAGACAGATATTCAGGGTTTGTGGATTATTGGTGGATTCTGTGGCCATGGATTTATGCTTGGACCTGAAATAGGATACATTGCCGCAGAATATATCACAACCGGTAAGCCACCTTATGATATCAGCGAATTTGCCTTGAAACGGGATTACTCAAGAAAAGAAGTGATGAAGTAAAATATTTAAATCACACGCAAAAAATAAGCCTTTAGATAATTACTTTCAGGAAAATTTAGTAAGATAGGATGGTCTTTCGATTGTTTACCCTGGTGGATGATGACAAAATTCTTTTTTGCATCCTTTGCTGAATCGCGGAGCATATTTAAAAATTCTTCATTGGAGATATGATATGAACAGGAAGAAGTGAATAGGATACCCCCTTCATTTAATAGTTTCATGGCCATTAAATTTATTTCTTTATAACCACGAAGCGCATCAAATTTTTTCTTCTTTGATTTTGTGAATGAGGGTGGGTCAAGGATGATTGTATCAAATCTTTTATTTTCATTGTAAAGTTTTCTTAAAGTTTTGAAAACATCTTCACACTCAAAATCACATTCAAGATTATTTAACAATGCATTCTTTTTTGCAATCTCAATCGCCTTCTCTGATGAATCAATCCCCAATACTTTCCCCTTTTTTGCTGTATATAAAGAAAATCCACCTGTATAGCAGAAACAGTCAAGGATTTGACCGGTGGCAAATTCAGCAAGTTTTTGCCGATTCTCTCTTTGATCAAAAAAGAATCCGGTCTTTTGACCGTTGATAATATCTACAAGAAATTTTATACCATCCTGTTCTATCTCTACAAGTTCAGGAATTTTGCCATAGACGATTTTGTTTTCTGATTCAAGCCCTTCAAGGCTACGCAGATTTTGATCTGGTTTTTCATAAATGCCTTCAGGATTAAAGATTTCTTTTAATGTCTGAAAAACCAATTCTTTTCTTTTATCCATTCCCAGGCAGTTTATCTCTACCACAAAATAATCTCTGTATTTATCAATTATCAATCCAGGCAAGCGATCGCTTTCGCTGTATATGAGTCGAAAGGACTCACCCAGGTCAGAACGGTTTATTAGGGCATTATTAATTCTGTCTGATAAAAACTCTTTTGAAAAATCTTCTTCTCTATCTGAGAATAGTCGGACGGTTATTAAAGAATGGGGATTATAAAATCCTGTTCCAATAACCTTTTTTCTTTCTTCAACCTTTACAACTTCACCAGGAGATGGTTTTTCAGTCTTTATTACTTCATTTGAAAATATCCAGGGATGATTTAAGTGGCGTCTGTAAACAATGACTTTTTTCACTCAAAAATCCTTTCGATACCATCGGTTTTTACCCAGCCACCAATTCCACCTGGTAACTGGATTAAATAATATCCATTTCTTTCCTCGCGAATCTTTGCCTCGGTTCCATCATGGATTATAAGAATTTCTTTATATTCTTCTCCAGGTCCACTATAAGCCTTTAATTCGTTAACAACAACAACTGCAGAATTTGAATTTTTTTCTGCCTGCCAGATGATTGAAATTAAAAGAAAATAAATAAAGAATAATGAACCGATAATGCTGAGCCACAAAATTAATTTATTTCGATTAATCAGATATAAAGAAAGAAAGATGGCGATAAAAAAGAATGTAATTGAAGAAAGGATAAGACTTTCTTTGAGAGAAAAATAATGGAATAATTGGTCAAGAAACTGGAAAAAAGGATTGGGAATATTTATCGTTCTATCAGGTCTGAAATTTCTCAAAAATTTTAGATTATATGATATATCTTCATCTCTTGGACTTAGAAAATATGCTTTTCTATACTGAATGATTGCCTTGCCGATTTTGCCGGATTTGAAATATGCATTGCCAAGATTGTAGTATATATCCTTGTTTTTACAAAGTTTCAAGGCATTCTCATAACATTCAATTGCGGATTGGAAATTATTCTCAGCATAATATTTATTGCCTGTATTATACAATTGTATTGCCTCAACAAATGTAAAAAGAAAGAAAACAGTCATATACTCTCCATAAGGTTTCTGGTTTTATCAAATAGTTCATTCATTGACAAATCTGTGATTGATACTGGAGAATAGGCGACCGCATCACATTTATTTACTATTTCAAACAATTCTTCAACCAGTTCATTTTTTAATCCTTTACTTAATAATTCCTGCTTTAACTGTTCAGTGGTCAGGGCACCGGTATCAAGATTAAACCGGTCGCCGATGTAGTTAATTATTGCCTTGGAAAGGGCACTGTAAAAATTTTTCTGGTCATTATTTTTGAGATATGCGTTTGCCTGTTTAAAACGTTTTTTAAATAATCTGCCCGACATAAATCTTCTTGCATAGGCGCGGTCTTTTAATAACCTTTCCTGGTGTCTCTGGTATAGAAACGCAATCCCAAAGAGCAGGATTGAGATGGGATATAAAAGTAGATAGATTATTGTTATTTCATCTGATTCTGGTTTTATGATATTTTTATCTGGTTTGATATACCGAACATCACTTCCTACAATTTTCAGACCGCCTGCATCGGTAATCACTGTGCTTCGGGCGGCACCTGTGGCAACAAATTTCAACCGTTCACTTTTCAAAACTTCATAAGTTTTCGTCTTTGGATTAAAATATGATATTGTTATCTCCGGGATTATATGTTCACCGTCAACCTGTGGAATCAAGGGAAATCTGAATTCCTTTGTTCCCTTTATTGTGCCTGTAGATTTATCAATATTCTCTTTTACTTCGGGTTCAAGGATTTTCAAATTTGGAATAGAAAGAAGGGCTGGTTTTTCTATAAGTTTTAAATTACCTGTTCCGCTTATCTTTATAATTAGATTCACAGGTTCACCCTGATTTGATGTATCACGGCTGACACCTGCACTCAATGTAAATTTACCCACTCCACCACAGAAATCTGCTGGTTTTTTCTCTTCAGGTAATGGCAGGACATTTATTGTGATCGGTTTTGAAACAATCGTTATTCTCTGGGCTGTGCCGAAAAAATCAAAGAAATCGCTTGGTGGTTTTATGACGGTTACAATCATCTCCATCTGGTCAATGTTGAGATTTCCACTCGTGATGGGGAAGAGGGCAAAAGATCTTACCAATGCGGCATAATATTTTTTACCTTCATATGTTATTTTCTTATAATTTAAACGGGTGGGTTCATTTATTACTTCAGACCAGAAACCATTGAAATTCGGAAATTTGCTGAAATCAACATTATCTATGTTATACTGCGTATAAAGATAAAAATCAACATTGACCTGTTCACCTTGATAAACTTCCCTTTTACCTGGTATAGCAACAAGCATTATTCCCTGTTCTGAGGAACCGGTAGTTCTTGGTGGTGATTGGGTGGAAGGTGGTGGAACCTGGGTTGCACCCTTTACAACTTCAATATCAATTGATTGTGTCTCATAAGTATTTCCCTGATAATCAATCTTGCAGGGACCAATTGTCAATCTTCCAATCTTTTTTGGACTGAGTGTATAAATAAATGTAATAGTTGTCTGCTGTGTCATTTTGCCATTAATAAAACTTATATTTGTTGATTGTGAAGATGAACGACCCAGCACATTGAAATCAGGTAACTCAGGTAATTTTGGTGCAGGAACCCCACTGATATTTTCCCCATTTACTGAAACATTTAATGTAAAGGTCTCACCAAGTCCAACCGTGGTGCGGTCAACTGTGGCTGTAAAATTGAGTTCTCCAGCGAAAAGAATAAACGGAATTATCCATAAATAAATTGCTAATTGAAGTTTATGATTTATGTATTTTTTGGAATTTGGGATTTGGGATTTGGGATTTATTTTCATATCTCACCAATCCTTTTCAACCCTTTCCCTTTCAGGCTTAGGTTGCTTTTTCTTCTGTTCCTTTTCTTTATTTTCCAGTGCCTGAAGAATTCGGTTTGCATCCTCTTTTGACATCTCAGGTCTTTGGATTTGTTTTTGTGGTTGTGGCTGTGGTTGTTCCTGTTTTTGCTGCTGTTTTGTGGAATCACTCTGTGGTTGATTCTTAAGTTCCTCTTTTAATTTCAAACAGAATTCCAAATTCTGTTTTGCTTTTATGTCTTTATTATTAAAGAGCAGGGCAGTTTTATATGCATTTATCGCACCATCAAGGTCACCCTGTTTGAATTTGCAATTTCCCATATTGTAAAATGTATTTGCCTGAAATTTTTTGTCTCTGGTCAAAAGACCAAGTTCAAATTCACTAATTGCCTCAGGGTATTTTCCAAGTTTGTATAATGCTCTGCCCATATTATAATGGATTTTTATATTGTCTGGCTCGAGAACCTGTGCCTGCTCATATGTTTTTAATGCCTCCTCATATTTTCCTTTGCGCATCAATCCATTCCCTTTTCGCATCAAAGAACTAACATCGGCAAAAAGTGGAAGGAGTAATATTATCAATATAATAGAAATCTCGGTCATCAGGCTGGGGTTATGATATTTGTCTAAGTTGGAATTTAAAAATTTTTTCGGATTTCGGATTTCGGATTTCGGATTTAATATCACATCCATTTTCCTTTCCTATCACTCAGGAATATACTTATGAACATAAGGCAAAAGGCGATGGTCAAAAAATATTGATACCTTTCTTCAAGCTGGACATATTCACCACCACCGAATTCCTTTTTCTTTATTGAATTTAACTCATCAATCAGCCGCTCAATATACGGACCTTCGGTTCTAAAAAATCTGCCATTTGATGTGCGGGCAATGAGTAATAACAATCTATCTGCAAGACGGGTCATAACGATATTTCCATCTTTATCCTTTTTGTATACAACGCCACTGGTTGAAGGTTCAGGAATTGGGGCACCTTCAGGTGTGCCAATCCCAATCGTAAAGATCTTTATACCCTGTTCAATTGCCTTTTGGACCGCAGGCATCGGCTCACCTTCAAGATTATCACCATCGGTAAAGATAATCAATGCCTTGTGTGTTTCTTCTTTCGGATTAAATAGAGAGGCAGAGACATCGATCGCCCTGCTGATATTCGTTCCTGGTCTTGGAATCATATCAGGTTCAATTATATCCAGAAATAGTTTAGCACCATCAATGTCAGTTGTCAATGGGCACATAACATAACAATCACCAGCAAATGCAGTTATCCCAACCTGGTGCGTGCCAAGGTTATCAAGGAGATAGAGAATATCCTGTTTTGCCTTTTGTAATCTTGATGGTTTTATATCCTGGGCATACATACTTTTTGAGGCATCAAGGGCAATGACAATATCAATACCCTTTCCTTTATATATCTGTAATTTCTCACCCCATTTTGGTCGGGCAAGGCTGATTATAAGAAATATCAAACCGATGACAAATAAAAGGGACTTTAGCAAAAATAATTTTCCATTGAATGATTCTATCAAAATTGGAATCAATCCTTCATCTGCAAATTTTTTAAGGGCATTCTTTTTCCACAGATAAAGGATAAAAAAGCCGAGGATTATAATGGGAATTAAAAGGAGTAGATATAAATATCCTGGTTCAGCCCATTTGATCACGGAAGTCTCCTGAAGAATGTGATAGAAAGGAAGAATGATACAAAGCAAAGGATGATTGCAGGTAGCATAAAGATTTGTGCCTTTTCTGAATAGACTGTATGTCTTGAGACCTTGAATGTCGTTGGTTCAAGTTTATCAATCTCATCATAGATAGTCTTGAGTGCCTGGGCATCTGTGGCAAGGAATGCTTTACCCTGGGTTAAGTTAGAGATTTCTTCAAGGGTCTTCATATCAAATTCCAGTTCTTCCCTGACATATATCTTTCCATAAACTGGATGGTAAACAGGAACAGGAACCGGTCCTTTTGAACCCACACAAATACAATAGACCTTGATATTGTGCGCCTGGGCAAGTTTTGCTGCGGTTATCGGGTCAATTTCACCAGCATTATTTATGCCATCAGTCAAAAGTATCACAATTTTTTCTTTTGCCTTAGAATCCTTTAATCTGGAGACAGCAGTTGCTAACCCCATTCCAATTGCAGTTCCATCCTGGATTATGCCATAATCAATTCTATCAAGAATATCATTTAAAATTTTGTGATTGTTTGTTAATGGACATTGCGTCATTGAAGTCACTGCAAAAATTACCAAGCCAATTCTATCTCCTGGTCTCTTTTGGATGAATTCTTTGGCGCGTTCTTTTGCAACGTGTAATCGGTTTTTCGGACTGAAATCCTCAGCCTGCATCGTTCCTGAAATATCAAGACAGAGCATAATATCAACACCTCTGGTCTCGGTCGTCTCATAAACCCTTCCTTTCTGGGGACGGGCAAGGCTGATTACAATCAAAATCAAAATCAGTGTATTAAATCCAATTGAAAGATATTTAAATATATTTCCGGTTTTATAATTTTTGAAGAAATTGGTATCAGAGAATTTAATTGCACCTTTTCTTTTTTTCAATTCCCAGTAAACAAGGGTTGCAACTGGCAAAAACAGAAGAAAATATAATGGATTTGCAAATCTCATTCTTTTTCTCCTTTATCTTCAGGAACCGTTTTCAGTATCAATTCTTTCGCTTTACTGACGATACCATCTGTTGCATCTTGTGGTGGAATGAATTTTGCATATTTCACCATATCTGCATACTGGAATACACTTTGAAAATCATCACGCAATGGAATCTTTAACATTTTCATACTCTGGACTATTTCTGTTGTGGTCTGTTCAATCGCAGGAAAATCAAATCGTTCTTCAAGATACCGTTTCAATATCTCGGTCAGTTTATAATAGAATTTTTTTATCATACCTTTGTTGATAAAATCTTCTTTTAATAATGAATCTATCGCATTCAATGCCCTTGTCCAGCAGGGAATTTGTTCTTCTATAAATATCCTTTTTTGTTTCAATTTTTTGTAAAACTTTATTCCCAGAAATACAATCACACCCGCACAGATAACAATGATTAAAATTATTGCAGGGAGTGGATTGGGAAAATCTATCATTTCTTTTATATCATTTATATCCTTCATACCTTCAGGTAGAATGCTTGTAATCTTTATATCAACTGGATTGGTCTGGATTGTATCAATTTTTGAATCTCCCCTTAGAAGGAATTTTACTGGTGGAAATTTCAATTCTCCAGTATTGAATGCAGAGACCCGGAAACGATAATTATGTTTTGCCTTTCCTTTCTCCTGGACGATTTTATGTTTTTGTTCTATTATTGCGAAAGGTTCGATAGAATCAATAAATGGTTCAGAAATATTTGCGTTTGCAGGAACAGAGACCTCAATGAGTATTTCAAATGGGTCACCGATAGTTAGTTTTTTGTTAATGAATTCCTTTGCAAGGTCTGACTTCGCTTCAAAATAATTAAATATGAACCATAAGAAAATAATCATAACCTCAAATACTCCCTTTCTTTTTTAACTTTTTCATCATTCTTACCCTTCCTTACCATAATCTTTAATCTTAAAATTATCTATAACGTCTTGCCCTTTCTTCGAAGAATTTATGTAATTTGGGTGTGAAATCTTCTGAAGTCTTCAGGTCTATGTAATCAATCCCCATTGATTTCAGAAGATTTTTCTGTTCATTCATCTTGCTGGCAATAAATCTTGAATAATCTTCAATCAATCTTTTGTCACCTGTATTCACAGTTATTATTTCACCGGTTTCTAAATCTTCAAATTCAACAAGACCAATACCGGGTAGTGTTTCTTCTCTGGGGTCAGATATCTTAATCACGATAAAATCATGCTTCTTTGATGCCACACCAAATGGAATCCGAAGTTTTTCAGGTTCAAAACTATTACCAAGAAAATCACTTATGAAGAAGACAATCGCCCTGTGTCTTAAAATATGCATTAAAAATTCAATTGCCTGGACAGGATCTGTGCCTTTATTCCCGGGCTGGAAATAGAGTATATCCCGTATGAGTCTCAAGACATGGAATCTTCCTTTTTTAGGTGGAATGTATTTTTCCACGCGGTCAGTGAAGAATAATAATCCTACCTTATCATTGTTGCGCACGGCTGAGAATGCTAAGGTAGCCGCGATTAGCGCTGCCTGTTCAATCTTTAATTGATTCTTTGTTCCAAAATGGCTTGAACCCGATGCATCAACACAGAGTAAGACCATGAGTTCCCGTTCTTCAACAAACTTTTTTACATAGGGTCTGCCCATCCTTGCAGTTACCTTCCAGTCAATGGAGCGGACATCATCGCCTGGCAGGTATTCACGGACATCAACAAATTCTATCCCAGTGCCTTTGAACGAAGACTTATACTCACCCGCAAATGTAGTATTTACAAGTTTCTTTGTTCTGATTTCAATCTCACGAATCTTTTTGATGAATTCTGGAGACAGCATCTTCCGGAATTAATTTTGATTATGGAACTTCTACACCAGCAAGGATTTTTTGAACAATATCATCGGTTGTGATCTCTTCTGCCTCGGCTTCATAGGTTAGTATGATTCTATGCCTTAAAACATCAGGTGCGAGTTCTTTAATATCTTCAGGAATGACAAAACCCCTGCGTTTAAGGAACGCCATTGCCCTTGCAGTTGTGGTCAGATATATGGATGCACGGGGAGAAGCACCATAACGAATCATTCCTTTTAATTCATTCAGATTATATTTATCTGGTTCCCTGGTCGCCAAGACAAGGTCAACGATATAATCCTTTATTTTTTTATCAATATAAATCTTTTTGCACAATTCCCTTGCCTTTATTATAATTGCTGGATCAATGACCGGTTTTATCTCTGGTTCACCACTTATTGCTATTCGTTCAATGATTTCTTTTTCTTCTTCTCTGGAGGGATAGGTTATCTTTACCTTTAAAAGGAATCTATCAACCTGTGCCTCAGGCAGGGGATATGTTCCTTCCTGTTCAATTGGATTCTGGGTTGCGAGAACCAGAAATGGGTCATCAAGTTTGAATGTTTCTTCACCGATAGTGACCTGCCTTTCCTGCATTGCCTCAAGGAGTGCACTCTGGACCTTGGGTGGTGTGCGATTGATTTCATCAGCAAGGACAAGATTGGCAAATATCGGACCTTTGCTTACTGTGAATTCACCGGTCCGCTGGTTATAAATCAATGTTCCTGTAATATCTGCAGGTAACAAATCCGGGGTGAATTGAATCCGCTGGAATTTTGCCTTTATTGCCTTAGCAAGTGTTCTAACCGCATAGGTCTTTGCCAGACCAGGCACACCTTCTATCAGGATATGTCCATTTGCTAAAAGTCCTATAAGAAGTCTGTTTATCAAATAATTTTGTCCAACTATCGCTTTATTTATTTCTGATGAAAGCGCCTGCACAAAAATGCTTTCTTTTTCTATCTCCTCATTTATTTGTTTGATATCATCTTTGATTTCCATAATAATACCCCCTTATTAAAAATTCAAGATTAAATTTTATGGGCATAGAAGTATAAAGCCCATTACCAAATAATTTTTCACTATATATACTATATGACACTAATCTAAATTAAAGGTTTATTTAAATGAAAAGGCGGGTGCCTGTAAAAAGCACCCGCCTTTATTGGGGGTTAAGATGCTATTTTATTACTATCTTACCTGATTTTTCTATTTCAGGACTTATGAATCTATAGAAGTAAACACCAGAAACGACCCTGTTTCCTTCATCATTTTTCAGGTTCCAATCCACTTTTTCTGTATTGCCATTGGCATAACCTTTTATTGTGCGTATCTTTCTGCCTGTGACATCAAAGATATTTATCTGATAAAGACTCCCTTTTTTAAGTTTGAAAATAAACCTTGTTTTATCAACGCAGGGATTGGGTGTCGGTGTGATATCTTGCAAAATTGATTTTTGAGAGAGGTTTTCTTCAACTGCGGTCAACTGGGAGACCTTTATCATTCCACCCTGCCAGATATCCTTTGTTGAATCTGGCAGCATTACATTGCTCTGGATCCAGGTGACGATTTCACATTTATTTGCATTCCAGCCGGACTGGATGGTGAAATTCCTGTTCACTGTGATTGATTCTCCTGGGGCAAGGGTCACCGGTGTGCCACTTGTATCAGGCAGGTAATCACGGGCAACATGGTTGTGCCATACATCTCCATTTGGCCCAGCATAATACAGACTATCTTCAGTCAACACGAATCTTATCCTTCCAGTCACTGTTGCAGTTGAATCATTACGGTATTTTGCATAGACCACTCCATTTGGTGGTGTGTAGGTCCCCCACATCGTGCAGGTGAATGGTGCAGGACGATTCATCTCAGCAACGATTTTTGATCTCCATGTTGAGTAAGTATAACTTCCGTGGTGGTCACCATCATACCAGAGCCAGGGTGTGGCATAACCACCATTATAGGGTGGTGCATAGAAGTACATTCTCGCACGGGCTTCAGCACAATAGAGGGGATAAGAAGAAGAAATATGCATTTCAATTGCTGCCACGCGGCCTGGATAATCTAAGACAATCTTAGCCAGCGTACAGCTGGCTGGGTAACAGCTTCCTCAGCCTTCTTGATATAATTCCTCACACACCACTACCCGCTGGGCTGAAAAGCCAGTACCCAGATATATTAGAACCATTAAGAGACTTAAGGGTAGAAAAAACTTCAGTCTCATAACACCTCCTTCTACCATATATTTTAATTAATTTTTTAAAAAAGTCAAGGTCTATTTTGATGCATGATACACGATTCAAGATACAGGATATAGAATGACATTATTCAAACCTCCAATCTCCATACCCACTTCTTCAACTCACTTCCATCATCTCAACAAAATCGTCTTCTCTGTCTTCTTGAATCCATCTGCCTCTAACTGGACAAAATAAACTCCTGAGGCAAGCCCCTGAGGCTTTATCAAAACCTCATTCATTCCAATCCTTGATTTTAAAAGATTCTCTTGATGCACAAGCCGCCCAGTGACATCATAAAGTTTTATGGTTACTTCTCGCTCGTCAGGTGAATTGAATCTGATTCTTATCATCCCTTTTGTCGGATTGGGATAGATTTTCTCAAGATAGAATGGTCTTGAAATCTGTGCCTCACTGCCTTGAGGGCCTCCTCCTCCAACCTCCTTTGTCTCAATCTCAATTCCAGATAAAACCGCAATCGTGCCAGATAGTTTCTTCACCTTTATTGTAATCTCATCATCCTGCACACAGGCGTCTGGAATCCAGGCTTCTTCCGTGACCTTCTCACCGGGATTTACCCACCTATTCCGGTGTAGTATCTCATCAATATTGAACTGGAGTTTCAATTTCTGCGACTCCTCATGATACCATACCCACCTGATTTTGTATTTTGTGTGCCATCCTTCTCCTCCTGGAGTAGGGACTTTAGTCCCGTAAGAATCGTGAAGTGTCAAATGATAAATCAATTCGGTTGAATCATAGTCAAATGTCTTATAATCCTCAGGTCCAAGGGTCTTATACCCATCCCTTTGAACTAGAATCGGCACTGGCGTCTCATTCCCCATATCAAAGGCATACTTTGGTGCCACCTCGGTCAATGGGAGATTGAGATAATAGATATAACCTAAAGAATCTATCTCACTATACTCAGTCCAGACAAAATCTATTGATGGTGGCTTTGGATTGAATAGAATCTGGGGATAAGAAATCAAATCTGTAGAATAGTTGACTTCTATCGGATTTATCTGACCACTTGCTGGAATTGAGCCATAATATAAATGGGATAATCCGCCAAACAGAGTGGCGGACTCCCTCTTTGTCCAGGTCAGATACTGATTACTTGAAATTGGACTCTCACAACTGGCAATGGTCTGTATCTGGCTCAAATTTGTTGTCTTTGTCCAGGAATAACGATAACGGATTGAATCTCGGGCAGTCCAAAATAACTGAATCTGGTCACCATTCATAGAAATAAACGGAAAATCTACACCATTATCAAAGAGTTGTCTGGTAATTCCAGAATCTGTTATTGTATAATATCTCATATTCGTTGAATCACCTTCCCAGAGGATATGGGGCACATTTGTTAGGTCAACCGTAATAGATGGTGAGATGAGCAAAGGAACTAATGAATCCTGATAAACCAATGGGTCATAAGGGGTCGGAGTGATAAGAATTGTATCAATGCTGGTCCTTGATATTCCTGCAGGATTGTTTATGGAGAATTTTCCATAAATAAGGTGTCTTGATTCAAGGACAATGACCATCGGCATTGGACTGTTTGGTTCTGGGTGATAGGTCGGTCCAAAATAGGATTTATAACAGAAATAGGCGAGTGTATCCTTTATTGTCAGGGATGGTGCACCAATGCCCCAGAAGAAGGAGTTATAGGTATGGACAAGACCAATTGGTGAAGACCAATTGTGACCATCAAACTGGCTAAATCTTAACTCCTCAAGGAAATCAGGCTGACCCTGATTATATGACCAGAGACAATAGATTCTGCCATCAGGACCCAGGGCAAGCGCAGGATATTTTCCTTCACCAATCAAGACTGGTTCTGACCAACTTGTATCCTGTAAGAATGTATGATAGATTTGATTATTGCTCGTAAATGCCAGATGCAACCTGCCTTGGGTATCACGCAGAAGCCTTTGGGCATTGTTGAAACCCGTCGCCTCAGGATTATCAATCCGGGCAACTGTTCTAACATTTGGATACGGAGATGGTAGATTGATTATCTTACGCACCAGATAATAATTATTTCCGGATTCTTCAGTCCATAAGGCAAATAACTTCTGCCTCAAGAAACTACCAAAGACAATCCCTTGCGGATAAGAGGAGGCACTTCCTGATTGTGAGAGATTACCCAATGTTATCCATTCACCACCCAGCCTCCGCGCATACCAAATATCATCGCCACCTTTCCACAAAACCACATCCTTATCCGCAAGATAACTATAACCCTCAATGCCATCGTAGTAATCGCAATTAGGACTTATTAACTCAATTGGCTCTTGGATAATATATTTATATTGATTATTTGACCAGTAAAGCCTTGCATACCAAAGCCCACTTCTTCCTGTCCAATTGCCATTTTGCTCTTCATAAGCACCAAAGGCGATCCTTGCCTCGTTCGTTCCAGCCCAAAGTCCTCCTGAACCATAGGCCCAATAAGTATAATTCCCCAAACCAATCTCCATACTACTCCAGGTACTTGAGCCTATTGGCCGCCAATACAATTTTAATGGATTATCAACATTTTCCTGAACCAAGACCACAAGCCTGCCCGCCTTATCATATTGGATGGAAGGATATTGACACACTAGATAATCGGATATAGTAGTGGATGTGCCGGAAGATGGGTTTTCAAGAAGAAAACTAACAATGTGGATATCGCTCATTATAGGATACTCACATTTAAATGCAACATAACCGCTATCAGAGGTAAGCGCAAGTGAAGGATGTCCGATATACTTCTCTGAGGGTGTCCATAATTGGTCCTCACTAAATTTTTCACTATAAATTTTTGCAATTTGCCAAGTATTATTTATATAGTATGCACAAAAATATCGGCGAAACCACCCAGCGGTCCCTTTGCCACCTGATGTCCAGAGAATTGATCCCCACACTATATAAGGCACTCCATTGCTGGTTAAAGCAATCACCGGGTTACTTTTCATATGCCACTCTTCATACATCTTGTGCAATTCTTGTGGTGCAGAAAAACTACTTCCTCCATCAGTTGAACGAAGCACATATATATGTCTGCCTCCCCAATCTCCAGTTGCATAAGTGACATACACATTATTCCCATACCTTGCTACCTTTGCCGAATTATTATGCGCACTCATCTTGGGATAATTGGATTGGGCAAGGAGCGCCATCACAGTAAATGTGTCAGACCAATCCGATTGGTACTGGGAATTGTAATAAGCTCTTACTTTATAAGTATAATTATGAAGAGGTTCAATATCATCAGTGTATTGGACTATCCCTCCTGAACCACTGGAAGCACTAACAAATTTGTAAGTTTCGTTCCATTGACCATTGTCTACCTTCCGAGCAATCTGGAACTTCGTTTCTATTTCTGAATTGTCTCTCCATCGTAATAATACCGATGTAGGTGTTGGTTGAGATACAGATAATTCGGTAGGCGGTTTAATCGCAAACTTAGATAACACTTGAGAATAATCAGATCGATACTGTGTACCGTTAACTGAATACACTCTATAATAATACAATTGGCCCTCCGCAAAATTCTGGTCATCGTAATATACCGGCACTGGAAGATATGGATTGGGGCTCGGTGGGATTTTCCCGCTTATTACAGCCCATTGCCCGGCTTCACCCACTTTCCTTTCTACATAAAATCCGTCTTCGGCACCATGCTGATACAACCATTGGACTCTTATTGTATTTGGTGTGGAAAAATAAATCTTTTGGAGATTTGGAGGATAGAGGTAAGCACCAATTATTGCATAATGAATAAGACATTGATTAGGATATGCAGGTATCCAGTCCCAAACATTATTAGGCAGTTGAATATGGTAAGTATGAGTAATCCCATACCATTGATCTCCTTCTTTTACGATTCCTGCATAAGGTTCACAATGAAGAGAAAGTCCATTTATCCATCCCCATTGGTCGGTATAGAACGGGCTGAATGAATATCCAACGGAACTGCTTCCTGTATATGGATCTCCCCTCAAACCCACCAGAAATGGTTTTACATAAGCAAGTGATGGTTGAGGTAAGGGAATTTTCAATCTTCGGATCTTATCGCAAGGATATGTGTCATCAGGATAGAGCCAATGTTCTTTTAGTTTTATCAAATTAGCGTAAGGGAAATAATCAAGATAAGGATTGCCACTCTGCCACATAGCAGTATATATGTCCATCCGGTATGGGTAATGGAAGCAGGCAAGAGCTTTATCAGCAACGATGCGGCCCCAACCATATTCCTCATCATAACCAGGAGGCGTGAGATAAATATCATCCTTTGCTGAAGCGCAAATGATACCTTCCACTAACTCAGGTAGCATCGGTATCCCAAGTTCCTGAGCTTCAGACCAGATTAAACTAGTACCTTGACAATTAAGTTCGGTTACAGTATTATAGGAAAATGGGGGCAGC
>DAIRCK010000019.1:31008-53581 GCA_036796695.1 bacterium | reverse complement strand
AAATCCGACCGCTACAAAAAATCATTAAAATCCAAGATGTGGGTAAACCTCAGTTTCTTTTCCCTTGACTTTATAATAATTTTATATATCATTATAACATAAGGAGGTTTTAATGATAGAAAGAATCAAGGGAATTCTATTCAGTCCAAAGACTGAATGGGAAAAGATTAAAGCCGAACAAACCACAATCGCCCAGGTATTGACCGGTTATGCAATCCCGCTGGCATTGATACCTGCGATATTCGGTTTTCTGGGTTATGTAATCATTGGAGTAAATATTGGAATGTTTGGAGTGATAAGATATCCATTTACTTCTGCCATTGTCTGGGCAATAGTCTGGTTTATCTTTACCCTCATAGGGCTCTATATCGAAGGAATCGTAATAAATGCACTTGCTCCATCTTTTGATTCAGCCCCTAATTCTACAAATGCATTTAAACTCGCGGTCTATTCTATGACACCATATTTTGTTGCAGGGATACTCTATATCTTTCCGGTTCTCGGAATCCTTGTTCTTCTTATATCGCTATATGGTTTATATCTAATGTATCTGGGAATGCCTGTTATGATGTCAACTCCAAAGGAAAAAGTTATCGGTTATATGATCGTCGCCATCATCGTGATGTTTGTGATAAATATAATTGTCGGTGCGATTGCTGGTGGTATACTTGCTGCAACCTATCGTCCTATTTTTAACTTTTAAAAACTAATCTGGAACGAGTTTAGTTCCAAAATTTTCAAAAAAGCCTTTTTTAGCATTTTCAAGCGAAGTTATAATTACCTCGCTACCACCGGATTCTAAGAATTTAATTGCAGCTTCAATCTTCGGACCCATACTACCGGATGGAAAATGTCCTTCTTTCAGATATTTCTTTGCCTCGCTTAAGGTAATTTTTTCCAATCTCTTCTCGTCTATTTTTTTATAATTGAGATATACATAATCAACCGCGGTCAGTATTGCAAGGGTTTGTGCTTTTATTTCAGTAGCAAGGAGAGCTGAAGCAAGGTCTTTATCAATCACACCATCAACCCCTTCATAGGTGCCATCAATCTCAATATAAACTGGAATTCCGCCCCCACCCGCTGCAATTACTATCACTCCCTGTTCAACAAGTTGCTTTATTATTCTTGAATTTACTATCTTTAAAGGTTTTGGTGATGGAACCACCCTGCGATAACCCCTTCCTGGATCCTCTTTTATTGTCCAGTTAAACAGTTCAGCAAGTTTCTTCGCCTGCTTTTCATTATAAAACGGGCCCACAAATTTTGTGGGATTAATTATTGATGGATCATTGGCATCCACAATTATCTGGGTGACGATTGTGACCACATCCCTTTCAATCCCAAATTTTTTCAATTTATTCTGAAGGCTCTGTTCAATCATATACCCCATTCCACCTTCGGTATCAGCAACGATAACACCAAGTGGAAGTGCAGGAATCTCCTGGGCGGTCCTTTCCACCCTTAAAAGCGCGTTACCAACCTGGGGACCATTACCATGGGTTATGGCAAGATGGTATCCCTGTTTTATCAATTCAATAACCACCTCAAGGCTCTTCCTTGTATTAGCAAACTGGACATGAATATCATCCCGTCCAGTGCTGGAAATTGCATTTCCACCGAGTGCAATAACTGCCTTTTTCATTTTATATTATACTCATTACGATTTTTTCGTCAAGCCTTGACTTTGGTAAATTTTTATTTATAATTATATTTAGTTATGAAAAGAATACTTGAACCTGCAGATATAAAAAGAATCATCAACAGAATTGCGCATGAAATAATTGAACGAAATAAAGGAACAAAGGATTTAGCACTGATCGGTATAAAAAGGCGTGGCGATATACTCGCCCAGCGCATTGGTGCTGAGATTTTAGAATGTGAAAAAGTAAAGATTCCGATTGGTGCCCTTGACATAACATTGTATCGCGATGACCTCCAGCTCGTATCCGAAACACCGATAATAGAAGGAACCGACATCAACTTTGATGTTAACAATCGTGTCATCGTTCTTGTAGACGATGTCTTATTTACCGGACGCACGATTCGCGCTGCGATAGAAGAAATACTTGATTTTGGCAGACCGAAAAAGATTCAACTTGCAGTCTTAATTGACCGCGGGCATAGAGAACTTCCAATCCAGGCAGATTACATCGGTAAAAGAATAACAACATTGGAAAAAGAGATTGTGGATGTCTATCTCAAAGAAATCGATGGGCAGGACCTCGTCTTTATCCATAGAAAGGCAAAGATAAAAAAGATAAAGGTAAAGCGGGGTCGAATAAAGATGGCTCGCCATACGAGTCCCAAAGTTGAACAATTAAAGATAACCGAAAAACAATGAATCCAAAAAAAGACCTTTTGGGAATTGAGGGTTTAAGCAGTAAAGAAATACTCAATTATCTGGATACAGGAGAAAAATTTCTTGAAGTATTAGACCGGCCTATTCCTATCATTCCCGCACTCCGTGGAAAAACAATACTCACACTCTTTTTTGAACCATCAACCAGAACTCAGATATCATTCAGTATTGCTGCAAAACGTTTATCTGCAGATGTTGTAAGTTTTTCAACCAGCACATCAAGTGTCAAAAAAGGCGAAACACTCTTAGACACCGCAAAGAATATCGAGGCAATGAAGGTCGATGGAGTGGTGGTTAGACATTCTGCCTCAGGTGCACCAAAGATCCTTGCTGATAATCTCAATGCGTTTATCATTAATGCTGGAGATGGAACCCATGAGCATCCAACCCAGGCATTGCTTGATATAATGACGATGCGCCAGCATTTCGGTTATATAAAAAATCTCAATGTATTAATCATCGGTGATATCCTCCATTCACGGGTCGCCCGTTCCAACATCTTTGGATTAAAGGCGCTTGGAGCAAATGTTGCAGTCTGCGCACCACCCACCCTCATACCGATTGACATTGATAAATTGGGTGTGGAGGTCTTTTATAATCTTGATGAAATAATCGGAGACTTTGATGTTGTGATGGCTTTGAGGATACAATTGGAAAGACAGGAATCCGGACTCTTCCCTTCGGCCAGGGAATACAGAAATTTATACGGACTCACTATTGACCGTGTGAAGAAAATGAAACCAAAGAGCATTGTTATGCATCCGGGACCAACCAATCGTGGACTTGAGATAGATCCAGAAGTTGCGGATGGACCAAAATCCGTGATCCTGAAACAGGTAAAGAACGGAGTGGCAATGAGGATGGGTATACTATTTATCCATGCAGGGGGTAAGATTGAATAGTCTTTTGATTAAAAATGGACGGGTCATTGATCCGAAATCAAGATTTGACCGAATCGCAGATATATTAATTGAAGGGAATAAAATACAGAAGATTGACCGCAACCTCAAGGTCAATGCAGAAAAAATCATTGATGCAAGTGGAATGATTATAAGCCCGGGGTTTATTGACCTCCATTGCCATCTCCGTGATCCGGGCAGACCTGATGAGGAAACGATTGAAAGTGGTTCAAAGGCAGCAGTCGCCGGTGGATTTACCACAATCTGTTGTATGCCCAACACTGAACCGGTGATTGACAATGAAGGTATTGTTAATTACATAAAAAAAGAGGCAGAAAGGGTGAATCTGTGCAGGGTCTTTCCAATTGGAACAATCACCAAAAAACGGGAAGGAAAAGAAATCTCTGAATTCGGTGAACTTGTAAAAGCCGGTGTAAAAGGCTTCTCTGATGATGGAAATACAGTAAGCGACGCAAAAGTCCTGCGCTATGCAATGGAGTATTCAAAGATTTTTGACATACCGATATTTGAACATCCAATCGATGAAAATTTGAGTAAGGGTGGGGTGATGAATGAAAGTGAAGTTTCAACCAGGCTCGGACTATCTGGATCACCGGCAATTGCTGAAGAAATAATCGTGGCACGTGATTTGATGCTCAGTAAATTTACCGGTGCAAAACTCCACCTCTGTCATATCTCCACGAGGGGTTCGGTTGAATTGATAAGAAAGGCAAAGAAAGAAGGCATCGATGTGACCTGTGAAACCTGTCCCCACTATTTTTTCTTCAATGATACAGTCCTTGAAACATATAACACAAATTACAAAGTCAATCCACCAATAAGGACCGAAATTGATAGAAGGGCAATCATTGAAGGATTGCGCGATGGGACAATAGACTGCATCAGCACTGACCACGCACCACATACCCAGGCAGAAAAAGAACTCGAACTTGTATCTGCACCATTTGGGATGACCGGACTTGAAACCGCACTTTCTATGATAATAATGCAACTCATTAATATTGAGAAATTCTCCTGGCTTGAGGTGATTGATAAACTGACCGCAAAACCTGCACAGGTATTAAAAGAAAAATTAGGGGTCATAAAGGAAGGGGCAATCGCAGATATCGTAATAATCAATCCGGGTATCAAATGGACATTAAACCCGGAAAATGTAAAATCAAAATCAAAAAATACACCATTTCTAAATAAAGAACTCACTGGCCGTGCGGAATATGTCCTGGTAAACGGCGAGATAAAATATCAAACTGGGGTATGAACGGAATAAAGGATGTAAGGGAAATCCCTTCTATTGATAAGATATTGGGTTTTTCTGAACTAAAAGAATTCGTTGATGAATTAGATCATTCATATCTAATAAGAGTGATCCGTGAGAAAACAGAAGAATTTAGAAAAAGGATATTAAATAAAGAATTTTTGAGTATTGATGATTTGAAAAAATCAATTATTGATGAATTGAATGATTTAATCCAGCCTTATTACACCTATGCCATTAATGGACTGGGTGTCATTCTCCATACCGGTCTGGGCAGGGCACCATATATTAAAGGCATTTTACAATCATTGTTATCTGTAAGCTCTGGATATTCAAAACTCCAGATAGATGAAGAAGGGAGAAGGGCTGACCGCTATAAAAAAATAAGTAAATTACTACAGATTATCACCGGTGCAGAATCTGGAATGTTTGTGAATAATAATGCAGCAGCAACTTTGTTGATACTCAACACCATTGGCAAGGGAAAGGAAATCATAATTTCCCGTGGTCAATTGATTGAAATCGGTGGCTCATTCAGAATTCCTGATGTGATGGCTCAAAGTGGTGCGATCCTGCGTGAGGTAGGAACAACAAACCGCACCCATTTGAAAGATTATGAATCAGCAATAAATGAAAATACAGCAGCAATTCTGCGTGTTCATCAATCAAATTATCGCATATCGGGTTTCACAAAACAGGTACCACTCGATGAACTCGTTATGTTGGGCAAAAAGTATAATCTACCAGTGATTGACGACCTGGGGAGTGGCGCATTGATTGATTTTTCAAAATATAATCTACCCAGGGAACCATTGGTCCAGGAAAGCATAAAGACAGGTGCTGATATCATTTGTTTCAGTGGTGATAAACTGATAGGCGGTCCCCAGTGTGGTATCATCGTTGGGAAAAAAGAATATATCGAAAAATTGAAAAAGAATCCACTAAATAGGGCATTGAGATGTGATAAATTGACAAGTGCGGTCCTTGAGGCAACACTCCAGTTATTTTTGCGCAAGGAAGAAAAAATTCTGAAAAATCACAGTGTAATATCATTGCTTTTGAAACCAATAGAGGAGATAAAAAAACAGGCAAGATGGTGTGCTAAAAAATTGCGGGATTTACCCGATGTAAAAGTGGAAGTAAGATGGTCGGTATCTGAAATTGGTGGCGGTTCATTGAGCACTGAACAGTTGCCCACATATGTTCTAATGATTAAACCCGAAAAGTTCTCGGTTGAAAATCTTGCAAAACGATTGCGTCTATGTAATCCGCCGATATTTGGCAGGATTGAAGATGACAGTTATTTACTTGATTTCCGAACCATATTTAAAGGAGAGGAAAAAATCATCGTTGATACACTATTAAAAATTTTGAGCAATAAATGAGCGAATTGGTTAAAAAACATATTGTCATTGGGACTGCGGGTCATATTGACCATGGCAAAAGTGCTTTAATCAAATCTCTGACCGGCACTGATCCTGATCGATTAAAAGAAGAGAAAGAAAGGGGAATGACTACAGACCTGGGTTTTGCATTTTATGGTGAAGATGTAACAATAATTGATGTGCCAGGGCATGAAAAGTTTGTAAGACATATGCTTGCAGGTGCCAGCACAATTGATTTTGTATTATTTGTTGTTGCTGCAGATGACGGTGTGATGCCCCAGACCGTAGAACACTTTGAGATATTAAAATTGCTTCAAATAAAAAGGGGTGTCATTGTCATTACAAAGATCGACCTTGTAGATAATGAACAACTTGATTTAGTAATCGATGATATCAAACTTTTGACAAAAGATTCATTTTTACAGGACTCACCAATAATTCCTGTATCAAATCTTACTGGAGAAGGCATCGATACATTAAAAAGGATACTTAGACAAATGATTGAAGAAACCGAGCCAAAAACAGATAAGGGTGTTTTTAGAATGCCCATTGATAGATGTTTCACAATGAAGGGTTTTGGCACAGTAATTGCTGGAACCGTTCTTTCAGGAAGGATAAAGATAGGTGACATAGTTGAACTCCTCCCCCAGAAAAAAGAATTAAAAATACGCGGCATAGAAGTCCATAACAAAAAAGTCGAAGAGGTTGGAACCGGCTTCCGTGCCGCAATTAACATTTCTGGTGCTGAAAAAGAGGAAATCGAAAGAGGCAATGTGATTGCCCAGCCTGGATTTTTTGAACCTTCTCTATTTATGAATGCTTCCTTATACCTTTTGAGTTCAGCACCTCCATTAAAGAGTTTTTCACGAATAAGACTCCACCTTGGAACCGACGAAATTCTTGCCCGGGTTGTGATCTTAGAAAAGAAGATGGTTGAACCCGGAGAAAAGGTGATGGTTCAATTCAGACTGGAAACCCCAGCAGTATGTGATATTGGAGACCGATTTGTAATTCGCACCTATTCACCACCAGTAACAATAGGTGGCGGTGTGATATTAAAACCAAAGGCAGTAAAAATAAAAGAATTTGATGAAGAGATTCTTGAACACCTGCAAAAAATTGAAACCCAGCAACCGATTGTGATTGTTGAAGAAGAGTTGAATCATAGTTTCACATTACCTTTGAGAACCGAGGAAATTGCCCGTGATGTGAATCTTCCAATAGATAATGTGAAAAATATGATTGAAGAATTACTACATAAAAAGGCAGTTCTTGTCGTGGATGAAAAACGCAATCTTTATTATTCCAGTAAAAATTTAGATAAATTGGAAGAAATGATAATGGAAATCGTCAAGGTTTTTCATCAGAATAATCCAACCCTTGTTGGCATACCAAAACTTGAGTTATTGAATAAACTGCCAAAGGGTTTAGACAATACATTATTCAATTTTACAATTCAGCATTTAAAAGAAGATTCAAAGATTAAAATTTCTGAGGATGGGAAAATAAGTTTATTTGGTTTTAAGGTTGCACTTGACCAAGAACTCAGTAAGGTCGTTAAAATTCTCGAAAAAATATTTATTGATGCAAAATTCCAGCCTCCAGAGATAGAAAAAGTTATAGAACAGAAAATTGGTCAACCCGAACTCGTAAAAAAGGCATATCGTTATCTCATTGATAATAGAACACTTATTAATATTGGTGAAGGCGTTGTTTTCCACAAAGAGATGGTGGAAGAAGCAAAGAATAAATTAATCACATATCTAAAGGAGCATAAAGAGATAAGGGTATCAGAATTCAGGGATTTATTAAATGCCAGCAGGAAATATGCACTCCCACTTTTAATCTATTTTGATTCCACAGGTATCACAATTAAACGGGGTGAGGTGAGAATTTTAGGCACTGGCGGAGGCGTGTAGGAATCGAACCTACCATCCCCCTTTCGAGGGACAACCGGGTTTGAAGCCCGTCAGGCACACCAGCACCCATCCGCCTCCCCACAGGATTTATTATATTTATCAAAACTGTTTTGTCAATTATTCGATTTTTTTTCATTCAGGGACTTAACAACAACAATCTTATTCCTGCCTGACTCTTTTGCCGAATACAGGGCGCGATCAGCCTGTTCTATAAGTTCCACTCTGGTCTTTGCATCTTTTGGATAATGGGCAATGCCTGCACTTATTGTAAATTTTATCTTCACTTGATTAAATAGAACATCAGATTTATTGATATGGTCTTTTAATCTCACTGCTATTTCAACCCCTTTTTTTAGATTGCTATTAGGAAGTATTATTGCAAATTCCTCCCCACCATACCGCCCTGCTATTCCGGTATGAGAAATTAACCTTCCAATAAATTTTAAAACTTCATCCCCAGCCTGATGTCCGTAGGTGTCATTTATCTTTTTAAAATAATCTATGTCAAATAACAAGAGGACAAACTCTTTTTGTTTTTTCACTTCCTGCTCAAGCAATTCCTGAAAATGTCTGTGATTATACAAACCAGTGAGACCATCCCTTATGGAAAGTTCCTTTACCCTTTCATAAAGCATTGCCCTCTGCCAGGCAAGGGTGAGCTGGGAAGCGAGTATATGTAATGCCTCGACATCTTCCTCTCCAAATCGCTTTCTTCGGTGGTCTTCAAGCCATATCACGCCCAGGACTTCATTATCGCCTTTGACCGGAACACCAAGGAATGAACCACGACTCTTTTTTTCGCCTTTTTTCAAAACAATCAAATTACCTTCATTCAAATCTTCTTTCATTATATAATTTCTATGCCTTACAATCAATCCTACAAGCCCTTCATCAAGTCCAAATTTTGTATTCTCTTTAAGATAAGTCGATTCCAGCACTGTGCCCTGGTTATTTAATTCATCTACCGACGCAATGGATAATTCATCACAATTCAAAACGGTTTTAAACGACCTCACAGTATCACTCACAATCGTTTTCAATTCCAGCCCGCGCTGAAGTCTTCGTGCAAGTTCCGCAATTGAAGAGAGATATTTGGACTCATACCTTTCTTTTTCATACAAACGTAGCATTGAGATCAAAAAGCCCACTCCCTTCGTTGCTTCATCAAAAAGATTTTTTTCTTCATCGGTAAAACTATCTCCTTTACGGTCAACCACAAAAATGCCTTCAACTCGATCAAGTATTAAAACCGGAGCAATCATCACTGAATTGATCCTGACATCACCACGATAATAACCGAGTTCATCCGAACTCTGAACAAATTCTTTTATAAGCACAGACTTCCTCTCCAGAATTATCTGACGATATAATCCCCTTTCGACATTAATTACAGAATCAGGAATGAATAACTCAGAATAAGAAAAACCCTGAACAAGTATGAGTTTGTCTTCATTGTATGAAAAAATTGCTGTAGTATGGGAATTAAAAATACTATGAACAAACTTTACATAGAAAAGCAATGGCCTCTCAATCCCGGGATGACGATCAATATCCTTTATTGATGTAATCAGGTCCTTTGCTTCAAAACTGGCTGGACCGAAGAAATAATCCCTTGCTTCATACCGTGCCAGAGATTTTTTTAGTTTTTCTTCCCGTTTTATTATCTTATCAATGATTATTGCGGTGATGATAATGGTAATTGCAAAAAAAATAATTGAAAAGGGATTAAATTGTTTTTTGAAAATGCTCGATGTTAACTCCATTAAACACAATATGCCCGCAAAAAACCAATAATTTCTTTGATTTTCTTTATAACCAACGATTGGTATAACAGGAAAATAAAGCAAAAAGAACGGTGATTTTAATCCACCTGTCAGCTGGATCAAAAGATTGAGAACGATACCGCCAATGAATGTGTGATACAACTGAATCTTTTTTCTCAATGCATATAATACAAAATATACAATTACTATACAAAGTAATGCATAGCCAAGTCTGATATCAATATTATGCTGTAAAATTCCCCGTGCCGAGATGAGGGCATAGATAAGCGTGGCAATATAGAAAAATATCATTCTCTAACCAATTCTTTTGATTGCAGAATGGGCTAAATCAGCAAGAAATTTATCCCGAGAATTCGCAAATTCCTCAAGGACTGCCTTTTTCTCTGGATGTGATAATCTAATAAGAACTGAAAATGCAATTTGCTTTAATCCCTGGGCAGTCTGGTCATCCCTCAGCGTAAGATTTCTCAAATAATCAACGATAAATGGAAATGCCTCTATTAGTTTCCTTTCACCGATTATTTTCAATAATTCAGCATGGAATGCATCGCCTTTCTCTTTGAGTAATGGAACTAATTCACCAATTTCCTCCTCTGAAATTACTTTTCTCAATCCTCTCAATGATTCAGCCCTTACTTCTATTGCAGCATCTTTTAATAAAGATTTCAATCCTTTTTCATATTCTAATTTTATAAATGTTCTTACTAACTCAAGACGAACTCGATCTTCGGGATCATTTATTAAAATTTCAAGGGTGGGACATATTTCTTTATCACCAATTTCACCGATGATATTCAATATATTCCTGCGCATATACCATTCAGATGCATCAATGTTTTTTAACAGAGTATCAAGGGCTTCTCTTCCAATGTTTTTCAATATATCAACAATCTTCATCCTGAAACTATAATCCTCAGCTTCTTTCAGTATCAAAAGGAGTTCAGATACCGCACTTTTTCCGATCTTTACTATTGCTGCCCGAACTTCAGGATATACCCCACTTTCCCAGAGAAACGATATCAGTGCTGATAATGCAACCGGATTTTTGGTCTCACCGATAAAATTTATTAAAGCCCTTTTAATTTGTAAAGGAATATCCGGTTTACCAAGTATCTTATTAAAGGGTTCAATAATCATATCACATATTTTCTCAAGATTAGATGTACGGGCAATATTATAAAGGTTAAAGAGTTCTTCTGTGGAATTATTCACAACCTCAAACACGGACTCCTGTTCCAGCGCTAGACATATTTTCTGGACCATTTCGGTAGCGATATCAAGGTATCCTTGCTGTATAAATCTGCCGGTAAGGGTAGCTAAAGATTTAATTCCTTCTTCCCGCACCTTTGCATTCTGGGAATCAAGCATATTATAATAAGGTCTGATTGTGCTGTGAAGATCTTCGCGGGAAAATACCGAAGCCATTTTCTCGCTTAGTAAAAGCCCCATCTGGGCGAGATATTCGTATATGTTCGGAATCTTATCTTTAAGCATCGGCAATAATTGAGCAAATTTGTCATCGCTGAGATTACCCAAAATCTTCTTTACTCCCTCACCCCCATCTTCCCGTGTTACTAATAATTCAAGCAGTCTTTTTTCATCTAAATTAGATAATATTTTCAATACAAATGGTTTTAATTCAATATCTTTTAATAGTTCAATGCGATATTCGTAGGGTAGGTTCTCAAGAATTCTTGCTACTGCTTCACTCTGTTTTATCTGACTTTGTATTGAAATACTCTCTGCACCTTCAATTAATTTATTAAATGCTTGTTTCACTTCCAATGCTGTGAGCCCCTTCTCTACAAGCTTTTTGAATCTTTCAAGATTTTCTTCTATATCAGATTCTTCCTTTGATGATTCTGAAACAGATTTTTCCTGAATGACCTGGACAGCAACACCAGTTTGAATTCCAAACTTAACCGCATTTATTTTGATCTTCTCGGTCCCTTTTGCCATTAGCATTTCCGAAGGACTGCCATATTCTTTAAGCTTCAACTTTGAACTGCTCATCACTTCATAAAGATTCTTTACATCCTCATTATTCACACCCGAATAAAATGTAAGACTCTCAATTTCATTCTTCCTCAATGCCTCAATAAATGACAACACAGCGAGATTCTTTGAGACATCAAATCGCATATCCTGAAATATTACAGTCTTTTCAAGAAAATAAAAAGAAAATTCAGGATAATCGGCAAAAATTTTGGAAATCTGTGCAAGTGTATTCGATACTACTTTTTCCATTATTGGATGGCCCGGAGGATAGGATTTTGCGGATTTGAAACCTACTGCCAGTTCCTTCAAAAAATCAAGGATGAAAGCCTGGTGCATATATTATTCTATAAATTTTTCTTATTATGTCAATACTTTAAACAAAGTCTCTACTCCAATTTTTTTCGCTATTTGTTACTCTTTACTCGCTACCTTAACGTTTGCACAGCATTATTGACAATTTCCTAAAAATCCCTATAATTATAGAGTGTCCTTTATATTAGTTTTTCTTATAAGCCAGTATCAGCCTCAGACCCTGGCGGTGCCGCCCTTTGAACATACATTTGGTTTTTATCGGGCATCTAAATATTATTTAAGACTTTACATTGGACCCGGTTTTGATTATAATGATCCCCAGGGTATTACCGCAGTTAAATTAAAAGAACTCGATGACCCAAAGACAAAAAAAGACGATGATGAGTTAACAGTTTTTGCCGTAAATTCTGGTTCAGGACAGATTGTCTATAACATTGGTCTATCAGCAGTAAAATTATATGGCAATGAAAAAATCTTTTCCCAGCCCAAAGGGATAACCGCTAATGAAGATGGCCTTGTCTGTGTTGCTGATTTTGGAAACAAAAGGGTTGTAAAACTGCAATATGCAAAGGGTAAACTGGAAATGATTGGTGAGATACAACTTCCTGGAAGGCCTTTTGATGTATGTCTTGATTCAAAAAATAATCTATACATCACAGATTATGATAACTCAAAAATATATATCTATTCTCCAATGGATTCTCTTTTAAAATCATTTGGCCGAGAAGGGCAATCTTATGGCGAAATCTTCCATCCTATGGGCATTGAAGTAATCGATACAGATGCACCAAACAACTATTATCATGAGGATTTTATTGTGGTCACTGATAATGATGGTAAGAGGATTTCCCGATTCACAACCTCAGGCAGATTTTTAAATTCAATATACAGTTTTGAGATCGGACTTGCAGAGGCGATATTTTTATATTGTGCAGTTGATTATTTTGGAAATATATATGTAACTGATGAAAAGAATGACCAGATACATAAATTTGACCGTAATTTAACATATATAATCTCTGAAGGTAGAACCGGTGTCGGACAGGGAGAATTCCATTCACCACGTGGTATCACAATTGGCAGGCGCTATGGGCAGGTTTTTATCACTGAGAAAGAGGGCGGACAATACCTCTGGATCTCAATAGATGCGATTTTTGTTGGTTGCTTCCCATCCGTTTTCTCAGCAAAACAACCGGGTACAACTCTGGCTTTATATGTTACGGATGAAGCAAGGATTGATATTGATATCTATAATCAGGCAGGAGAAAAGATAGGAAATTTGATAGATGGATTAAAGAAACCTCCTGGTGAAGTCTTGATTGTCTGGGATGGACTCGATAAAAATGGTAATGTTGTGCCACCTGGCGAGTATGAATTCAGAATAACGATCAGGGCGCGCCATGGGCATGGTGCAAAAGTAAAAAAATATTTAAGGGGTGTAGTAAAATGCATAGCATTATAAAAATTAAAAAATTTTTTCTTTGTTTAACCGGTATAATCATTCTGGGTGCAAATCTTGGATTCGGCACAAAGTATGCAGGAGAATTTCAGGAATTGATCATTGGTGGAAGAATCTGTGGTATGGGTGGAACCGGCGTTGCCCAGGGGAGTGATCCAAGTTACATTGTTTTAAATCCAGCGCGTTTACTGTTGAGCAATAAATCCCTTGAGATTATGCATGCAGAAAATTTTGCCGGTATCATAAAAAATGAATTCGCTGCAATAGTCATTCCAAAAGAAAAGATTACCTATGGTATCGGTTTTCAGATGGTTTCTATCAGCAACATAAAATTGACCACGCTTCCCGATACAACCAAACAACCCGGCGACGACAATATACCCATACCTTATGATACAGTATCCACAAGGGATATGGTCTTTTATTTGAATGCCGGGAAAACTAAAAATATTTTTTCTTACGGCGTAAATTTAAAAATATACTATCGCGATCTTGCAGTTCTCACCGGCATCGGCGGTGGGATTGATATAGGATTAAAATTGCATTTAAAGAATTTAAGTGCCGGGTTCAGTATCCGGGACTTTGTCCTTGCGCCAATTTACTGGAAGAGTGATACAAAGGAATATATATCACCCAAGATAACCTTGGGCATTGCACCAAAAATTCTTCTGACAAGTATAAATGCAGTCTTGATAATAGAATCCAATATTGTAAAAGAGCTTTCTTACAACGATTTCTTATTGAATAATGGAATAGAAATTGCTTATAAAGATAAAATTTATGGACGTTTGGGCATAAGTGGTGACCGTTATACAGCAGGTGTGGGTTTGGGATATAAGAAACTAACCTTTAATTACGGGCTCATAACCCACCAGGACCTTGGCATATCAAATAAATTTTCTGCCGGTATTGAATTTTAATAAAAGATAATGCTCAAAGCTGAAATCTTTCGTAAATTAATGAACCTCTGGGCAATCTTCATACCAGTTTTATACTATCTTCTCCCCCAGGCATCAGCAAGGTCATTACTTCTCATTGTCACAATTATCATTGTCGCAATTGACTTTATTCGTCTCCATGTAAATGGAGTGAAAGAAGGTTTCATCCTTTTTTTTGGTTCATTCCTGAGAAGAAGAGAATTAACAAATCTCAGTGGCGCAACATTTTTACTCCTGGGATGTCTCATCACTGCATTACTATTCTCTCGTCCCGTTGTCATTTCTGCCTGCACTTTTGTCATTGTTGGTGATACATTTGCGGCAATGTTCGGGCAGAACATAAAAGGACCGAAATTATTTAAAAAAACACTTATCGGAAGCATTGCTCATCTGGGCTCAAATTTGATTGTCGCCATCATTCTTCATTCATTATTGAATGTACCACACTGGGTACTTTTTTCTGGAGCAATTATGTCAACGATATTTGAAGCCCTGCCTCTTCCCTGGGATGACAATTTTTCTGTCCCGATACTCACCGGTATTGGGATGAGTTTGATTTTGTAGTATTTACGAAAATATTCTTATAAGCATAAAAATCACCATTGCACATATCGCTATGATTGCACCAATCCAGCCTATAAGACAAAGAGAAGTTACAATCACACCGGCAATAAACACGCCGATACTGATGAAGAATATAGACTTTTTAAAATCAAGCCCCATCAAATAGGCAAGCAATGCACCGGTCCAGGCACCGGTTCCAGGCAGGGGAATTGCAACGAACAGGAGAAGTCCAAGTTCTTCATATTTTTCAATTACGGCACTCTTTTTTCTGGTTTTACTGAACAACCATTCAAAAAATCTTTTAAATAATGATACCTTACATAACAAATCAGTGGCTGGTTTTAAAAAAAGTAAGATAAAAGGAACAGGCAGGATATTTCCAATAAATGAAATTAAAAATGCCTTCTGCCAGGGAATTTTAAATAGATTTATTGCAAGGGGCAATGCCCCACGTAATTCTATAACTGGTATCATTGAAGTTAGAAATACTGCCAATTCAGGAGTAAATCCCTTTGCAACAAGATCCTGTGCTGTCATACCATTCCTCCTTTTTTTCTGATAATCCAGTCAATAACAATTAACACAAATATCAAAAAATATAATATTGGTCGGTCAAAGGAAAATTTCACAACTTCGTATCTCTTTTGCCTTTCCGGTGGATTGAATTCCTTCAATTGAGATATGTCGTAATATCCGCCATTGGTTTTCAATGCGATTTGTTCAAGCAATTGTTCATTTATCAACTCTTCCGGTTCAATCTCAACCTCAATAATGTTTAAATCTAATTTATTACTCTTCAATGTGTCATTGTTAAGATTACCCATTGCAAATACATCAAATTCACCGGATTTTTCGGAAAATAAAGATGCTTCATATATGCCTGGTTTTACCTCAAAGAATGGAATCTTTTTATTTTGAAAATTCAGATAAAATTCACCACCTGAACCTGGTGACAGATTTTGGTCATAGGTTTTTAATTCAAACCGTATCTGTTCACCAATCCGATACTGGTTTTTTGCCGTCTTTAGCAATAAACGCTCGTTTTTCCCGTAAGGCGAAAGAAACCTTAGAATATCTCGGATCAAAGGATTTAAAATATCTTTATTGTATAAATTTAATTGTGTAAAATGCCACACCCCCAGTTCTGAAATATTGATTTGAAAAACAAAGCCATTCCCGACCTTTCTGTATCCGATCAAAGGAAACTCACCCGCGCGGGCAATGAGTGTCGTATTCTGATTTAAACCCAGAGTGCGATTAATTTTTGAAACCGGGGCATATTCTTCTGCAGGTGTAAGAAGCGAAAATGGAGACAGAATATTTATTGGTAGTTCTTCCAAAATTTGTCCACCTGCGACTGGAAAAGCCAAAATATCATTTAAAGAATTATTTATCCCTAAAATATCTCCTGCTATAAGAATGCCCTTTCCCTTGTTAAGAAAATCTTTTAAATCTATATTCACAGTTCCATCAATATTATCAAAAATTATTATATCAAATTGTTTTAATTCTACAATTCCATTGTTAACATATCTACCCCTGGTATGGTATTTACTATTTGAAATACGGACCAATTCTGAGTATTCAATATCAATATTTTTTTTAAGACTATTTTTGATAAACTGGGTGTTAAATGAAGGATGGTCTGTATAATAAAGAACCATTATCTTGCGCTCAAATATTAATATTGAAAAATTATATTCATTATTGCTATAATCTGATTCGCCAACCTGTGGAGTGAGAGAAATCTTAAATTTTTGTTCACCAATCTTACCGGGCACGATTTTAAATTCAACTGATTGATGCGTATGGTTTTCAGATAATCTAAAATCCTTTACAATCTCAATTCCATCGGATTTTAAACCAATCCTTCCTACCCCGCCACCAAAACCTTTTGTTTCGATCACAACCTCAACCGCGGTCGTTTCATTTCTAAATGCATAATCAGAATAAAATACATTTGCAATTGATTGGTCACTGACAGATTTATTTCCGGTTACAAAGCAATAAACCGGGGTTTTAAAATTATCAAGGATTTCTTCTGGTGCTGGTCCATAATTGTGATTGCCATCAGAAATCAGAATAATGTTAGATGGATTAAGCCTTTCTCCATAACGCAATGCGCTCGTAATATTAGTAAATCTTGGCTTTACACCGCTTGTGTCTGTATAAACCGATTCGCTGAAAAAAATTTTTTTGTATTTAAACTTTAGTGAATCAATTTCGGGTAGTATTTTTTTAATGTGATTTTTCATACTCGGTGAAAAATCAAAAAGCAGTACCGGAGGCGACAATTCAACTGTCTTTTGCAATTGAATTGAAACATTTGATATCAATAAATATAAAAAAATCACCGCCAAAATTCTTATCATTAATTGGACGACCCTGTTGTGATATAGAATTATACATAAAATGATAGCGCAAATGCTAATTAATAATTGAATCAAGGTTGAAAACTCCGGGCGTGAGCCTGATTATGTTTGTATCTAATGCTGATACTGAATCAGCACCATAACAATTTTCACCAAAGATCTGGATAAAATATTTCAAACTATCACGAACTTCAAATAAAAATTCGCCCTGGCTAACCGTGCTGACACCTAAAGTTTTCTCATATCCCAGCAATCCTAATCCTGAAGTAAGTGGTGTATCATTAAATACAGCCCTGCCCCTTATAAAAACTGGATTGTAAATAGTGTCTGGTGTAATTGTTGTGACAAAAGGAGCCCCATAATTTCCACCCAAATCTTGTATTTCCCTAATAAATAAGTAGTATGTAGTATCATAATTCAGGGAATCATTTTCAGGACTGAGATATAATTTTTTCATATAATGCCAGGTTTTGACCATTTTTCGTTTTGGAAAAATATAATATTTTATTGAGCCGGTATCAACCGGCTCAGAAAATTCAAGATAAAAATTTTTTAATTTGAATCCTCTTGAATAACTGGTAATTATTGGTTGAATCGTATCCGGTTTTATTGAACCGGTAAATTTAGTTTTAAAAAAACCAACCCGTTGGGATAAATCATAAACTCTTCCGTCTATAAAATATTCTATTTTTGCCATTTTCTGCGTGTATAAAGAAATCTGATCTGGAGTATTACCCGGAATCACGGATATAATTTTCAGGGTCTCCTGTTCCGTATAGATTGCAAAATTTTCAGATTTAATACTCAGTGTATCAAGTTCTTCAGAGAAATAAAGAAAAATTTGATGTTCATTTACCGGGACTATTTTTTTTAACTTTGGGTCAATACGGTCTATATGTAGCGGTGGCCCCTTGTGGGCACAGAATAAAAGTGAAATAACAATCAAAGTTAAAGGATATATAAAACTTCTAAACATACTATATTCTAATTCTTTTTATGAAAAAGTCAATTGATTTTTAGAATTCTTTTTAATGCCTTTTGCCTTTGCACTGGTGCATATTTTATTATCAAATGAGAGAGCGAGCGATATGTGTCATAAAGTTCTGGATTTGACCTTAGTGTCTTTAAATGCTTCTCAATTGTTTTTACATCACCGCGGATAACCGGCCCGCTTAATCCCATTTTTACACCGTATTTCGCCACATTATTAAGTGAACTAAGAATCATGGGTAAAGCGATCATTATGAATTCCTCTTTTTTCCATCCCAATTTTTTGATTAACATTTGTATTGCCTCACTCAAACCAGCTACAAAATTACTTGAGAAAACACCCAATAAATGGTATAATGGTTTTTGTCTTTTTTTTATTTTTCGGATTGAAAAATTATTTTCTGAGAAAATTGCACGGGCAATTTCAATCGATTCTTTATCTCCCTGGACGAAAAGAATATATCTATCTCTAACTGATGGCATCACAAACTTCGGGAATGTAGCGAATGGGTGGATTGATGCACGATATATATTTCTTCTTTTTGGAAATATCTCTGCCGGCAATAATCCACTAAAGTGGAATATATATTTTTTTTCCGTGATATATTTTTTTGCCTTATTATAGGCATTTATTATTTCATCATCCGGTGTAGCAAATAATAAAATTCTGGAACTCTTTATCAAATCTGCATAATCAGGATTCTTTTTTATTTTTAAAATCTTAATTGCCCTTTTCAATGCATTTTTATCTTTATCAAAAATACCATAGAGAAGATTTTTTTTCCTTAAAAAATACCCAATGGTCAATCCAACCCTGCCACACCCGATGAGTCCAATTTTCATTCTTTATCCCATATTCTGGATCACTGATTCCATATCGGTGTAAAGGGCGACTGAATCACATTTTAATTCTGGAGCAATCTTATTCACAAGATCCTTCAATATTCGGCTTGGACCAATTTCAAGAAAATATTCATAACCCAGTGATTTTAAGTTGTTTATTGCACCAACCCAATCAACTTTTGAAAGCATTTGTCTTTTAAACGAACCTTTTATTTCATTTCCATCCGAAAGTATCTTTTGTTCAACTACAGAATAGAATTTGTATTGCGGTGATTTAAATTCAATTTTATCCAGAAATTTGCTGAATTCTTCAGATGCCTCTTTAAGATAAGGACTGTGCCAGGCGCCACCAACATCAAGTGGGATTCCCCGTGCGCGATTCTTTGCGGCAAATTGGGCAATCACTTGAATCCCCTGTTTTGAACCTGAAATAACAATTTGATTCGGTGCATTTATATTAGCAATCACCACTGGTTCTTTAATATCTTCACTTACCCTATGACATTCCTGTTCAAGGAGATTTTTATCTAGATTTATTATCGCCATCATCGCCCCCTGTTTTCCACCCTTCTCCATAACTTCACCTCTTTTTCTTATCATCCTGATCCCATCATTAAAATCTGTTATTCCACAATAGACTATTGCTGTTGCCTCACCTAAACTATGCCCCAATGATACATCACCTGTTATCCCCATATCCATCAATATCCTTGCATATGCAAGCGAAACAAGGCTTATCGCTGGCTGGGCAATACTCGTCATACTGCTTGTCTGATTTGCCTTATCACCCCATAGATATTCTTTTATATCATAACCAAGAACTTCACTACCCTGTTCAATTATATGTTTTGCCTGTTGATATTTATTATATAACTCCCTGCCTATGCCGGGTTTGAACGCACCCTGTCCATCAAATAAGAAGACAATTTTTTTCATTTTATTACTCCTTTCTTAAATTGTTGCTATTGCCAGCCCAATCGCCAGTTCCTTAGTATGGCTGATGCTGATAAATATCTTTTTTATATTAATTTCTTCACATATCTCTTTAGCGCGACCGGATAAAACAACATAAGGGGTACCGCTTTTTTCATTTAAAATCACTATATCCCTGAAACTTATGCCTTGGCGCCATCCGATCTTGATTGCCTTTAATACCGCCTCTTTGGATGCAAATCTACCTGCAAGTTCTTCATAACGGAAAGAACCCCGGTCAGAATATTTAATCTCTTCCGGTGAAAATATCCGGTCAATAAATTTTTTATGTCTTTCAATCGCTGATTTTATCCTTGTTACTTCAATTATATCTATTCCGATACCAAATATTTCCATTTATTTATTCACTCCGATTCCCGTGACCGATGGACATTTTATTCTCACCCTCTGATATTTTTTCCCCAGCGCGGGTTTTTTTACATAATATCCGCCAATTTCAATTCTGTATTCATCAACTGTTCCCACAAGTACTCCCCTCTTATCCTCATACCATTTCACAGATCGTTTCTTTGAATTTACCGCACATATTATATTCAATTCTCCTGGAACCGTCGTTAATAAATCCTCTGGTGAAGGTATGATATATGCCTTTGTCTCTCCAAATGCAGTGTGGGAATGGAATTCACCAACATATTCTAAACCTTCAGATAATAACCTTAATATTGCATTCACCCGTTCTACCCTTTTTTGATCAACCGTGACATGCGCAAAGCCACTTTCCGCTGTTTGGTATGGTATCGCATACTCCACAACATATTTGTTCTCTCCTTTAACTCCAATAAGATAGCCTATCGTTTCCTTCTTAAATGTCTCAATCGCGGACGAAATAATAGATAAAAATGCAGGAAGACTGAGATACGCCTCTATTTCTCTTCTCCGGTTGATTCTTTCATTCGATTCTGTGTTCATATTTTTCAATTATAGTTGAAATCCTTTTTATACATTTTTCCTTACCAATCAATTCCATCGTTTCAAAGAGTCCTGGTCCTGCCTCAGTGCCAGTGATATAAACCCTTAATGGATGAATTAGTTCTTTTGCTTTTATCTGTTTATGGTTACAAAAATCTCTAAGATTTTCTTCTATGTTTTTTGCAGCAAAATCTTTTATTTCTTCTAATTTATTCTTAAATTCCCTGACTAATGATACACTTTTATCATTCAAATACTTTTTTAATGATTCAACCTCATATTCAAAATCATCGGTGAAAAAATATTTTGCTTTTGTAATATCTTTAAGAACCTTTAATCTCGGTCTCATCAACAGGCATACACGGTCAAACCATTCCTTTCTATTTTTATAATCCTCATCTGTTACAAATCCAGTTGAAAAAAGAAAAGGTTTTAAGTTTTCAAGAAATTTACCCTGGTCTATACGATTAATGATATAATGATTATTCAACCATTCTAATTTTGCCTCATCATAGACTGCATTTGCCGGGTTTATCCGCTCGAGTGAAAAAAGTTCTACCATCCTATCTCTACTCATAATCTCTTCATCTCCACCCGGCGACCACCCAAGTAATGCAAGAAAATTTACCAGAGCATCAGAAAGATAACCTTCATCCCTGTATTCAAGGACTGAACGCGCACCGAGCCGTTTTGATAGTTTCTTTTTATCCTTGCCGAGTATTACTGGTAGATGGGCGAAATCTGGCGCGGGCATATTAAATGCATCATAGAGCATTAATTGTTTTGGTGTATTAGCGATATGTTCAACCCCGCGGATAACATAATTGATATTCATAAGAAAATCATCAATCACACAGGCAAAATTATATGTAGGCATACCATCCGATTTTATAATCACGAAATCTTCAATATCTGAGGTGTTTTTTTCCACAATTCCGTGTATGATATCAGTGAAAGAAATCAATTTTTCAAGGGGCACTGCAAATCTGAGTGCAGGAACAATCCCGGCATTTTTTCTTTTATTGATCTCTTCTGAGGAAAATTTTTCACGACACCGATGTTGCCAATTCATTTTTTTATTGAAAAATTCTGTCCGTTCTTTCTCTATTTCTTCTTGAGTGCAGTAGCACCAATATGCTTTATTTTGTTCAATTAATTTACGGGCATAGTCATTATATATATCTTTACGTTCTGACTGGAAATATGGACCATATTCACCACCTTTTTCCGGTCCTTCATCCCAATCAAGACCAAGCCAGTTTAATGAATCAAGGATTACCCTGGTCATCTCCCTTGATGACCTTGTCAGGTCTGTATCCTCTATCCTCAGAATAAATTTTCCATTATGGTGACGGGCAAAAAGATAATTATAAAGTGCAGTACGTGCACTTCCAATATGGAAAAAACCCGTTGGACTTGGAGCGATTCTTACCCTTATTTCTTTTTTCATAATTAAATCTCAATAAAGATTAAATTCTGTCAATCATCCAACCCCGAAGGATAAATGGTTGCTTACGGAGAGGGGGAGATTCGAACTTGATTCTTCCTTAAATCTTTAATCCCATAATAA
>DAIRCK010000019.1:0-30908 GCA_036796695.1 bacterium | reverse complement strand
AATTAAAACCCCCGAGGACGAGTACTTTCGACGCGGAGAGGGGGAGATTCGAACTTGATTCTTCCTTAAATCTTTAATCCCATAATAAAAAAGAATCATGACGAATCTCCTTAACCTATCCACTTCAGCAACTACTATCCTCAATAATTAAAACCCCCGAGGACGAGTACTTTCGACGCGGAGAGGGGGAGATTCGAACTCCCGTCCCATCTCTCGATGAGAAACCGCTTAGCAAGCGGGTGCCTTCGACCACTCGGCCACCTCTCCAGAGGATAAATCACGGAGGGCGAGGGATTCGAACCCCCATGGGATTGCTCCCGGCGGATTTCAAGTCCGCTGCCTTACCAGTTAGGACTAGCCCTCCAGAGAGCCTATTATATTATAGTCAAATTTACAAAATTGTCAATCAAACTTAAAGGTATTGATTTTTATTCAAAAAACAATAAAATAGATATATGGGAACTAAAAAGGCATATTTTGCAGGTGGCTGTTTCTGGGGTGTGGAATACTATTTTGATAAAAAGGAAGGTGTTTTATCTGCAGTATCTGGATATATGGGTGGTGCATTAAAAAATCCAGGGTATCACGATGTTAAAACAGGTAAGACAGGTCATTACGAGACCGTGGAAGTCACATATGACCCACAAAAGGTCTCTTATGAAGAACTCGCAAAACTATTCTTTGAAATCCATGACCCAACCCAGTTAGATGGTCAGGGACCTGATATCGGTGAACAATACAAATCCGTAATATTTTATAATGATGAAGAAGAGAAAAAGATTGCAGAAAAATTGATTGACATACTAAAACAAAAGGGATATAATGTTGTTACAAAGATTCTCCCTGTAAGCACATTCTATCCTGCTGAAGAATACCATCAGGATTATTACGAAAGAAAAGGACAAAAGCCATCCTGTCACATATACAAAAAGAAGTTCTAATGAAAGCGATGGTTCTAAAAAAGCAGGGTAGGATTGAAAATTCTCCATTGAAACTGGAAGAACTTCCTGTACCTGAACCAGAACCAACTGAAATCAGGTTAAAAATAAGTGTCTGCGGTGTATGCAGAACCGACCTGCATATTGTTGAAGGAGAATTACCTCCACATAAAATGCCTGTGATAATAGGACATCAGATTGTGGGCAGGATTGAAAAACTTGGCAGGAATGTAAAAAAATACAAATTGGGTGAAAGGCTTGGTGTGCCCTGGTTATTTAAAACTTGTGGCATCTGCAAATACTGCAAATCAAATAGAGAAAACCTTTGTGATAATCCTATGTTTACAGGTTATGATGCAGATGGTGGTTTTGCCGAGTACACTATTGTAGAAGAAGATTTTGCCTATCCCCTGCCTGAAAATTATACAGACAAAGAAGTTGCACCACTTTTGTGTGCAGGCGTGATTGGTTATCAGGCATTCAAGGCGACCGGTTTAAAAAATTCAGGAAAACTTGGATTATTCGGTTTTGGCTCAAGTGCCCATATTCTGCTTCAGGTCTGCAATCATCTCGACATTGAAACCTATGTTGTATCACGGACAGCAAAAGAATTAGAACTTGCAAAAAAACTTGGTGCAAAATGGACTGGCAATATCGATGATGATATGGGAACCTTACTTGATGCGGTGATCGTCTTTGCTCCGAGTGGTGAACTTTTGGTAAAGGCATTAAAGAAGATTGAAAAAGGTGGCAGGGTCGTTTCAGCCGGTATTTATACTACACCGTTACCGGGTTTTGATTATTCATATATCTATCCAGAAAAGACCCTAACCTCAGTCGCCCATACAAGTCGAAAGAATGTGCAGGAATTTTTGAAACTTGCAGGTGAATTTAAGATAAAAACCCAAATTAATGAATATAAACTTGAAGATGCCAATAACGCCCTGCTCAACATCAAACATTCAAAGATTTCCGGCTCATCAATCCTTGTAATTGAATAACATCAAATTCAAGTTCCTAAACGCCAATGTTCAAATATCTTCTTTGGATTTATACGGGTAATAACAGATTAAAACAGATAAAATTCCCCCTTTTGTAAAGGGGGAATAAGGGGGATTTTTTCCCTCTTTTGTCTCCAATTGCCCTCGACTGCCACCAATTGCCTCCTAAAAATATATGAGATATTTCGCCTTTATCGCCCCAACCTGATTTTGTAATTCCAATTTGCCCATCTCATCCTGCACCCGATAGTCATTTAAGGCAATATAGAACCAGCTCTTGGGTTTGAAGTTATAAGAAAAGAGAAAACCAAAACGATTGGTGAGATACTCGGTTTTATTAAAATCTGTTCCTGGTGTAGTGAAGACAAACTCATTATAAGTTTTTGAGTTTGACTCCTATAATCACAAATCAATATCCTTTGTATTACAATTAGCATCTTTTTCATAGACTTAGCCATATACCATTCCTATTTACCGGAGTAAAATTATTTTATCACTTTCTGCTCTACCATCAAATTCAACCCGCACAAAATATATACCACTCGGCACTGTCTTACCCCGTTCATCCCTTCCATCCCATATAAAACTAAAATCACCCGATGACTTTGCTTCTTTTATCATCCGCACAAGTTGTCCTGTAACAGAATAAATTTTGAGTGAAATCTCACCCGACTTCGGTAATTGATAACGAAGTTCAACCATTCCTTTGGCTGGGTTGGGTAAGACAGTAGTTGAAAATTCTTGAGATACTACATTATTTTGTTCTTTAATGGATGAGCCTAAAAAATTATTCCCAGAGAATTCCCAGACTGCAAAAGTAGATAGAACAACTTTAGGGATAGAAAGATGTTTTATACTCAATTCAATCTCCCCATCTTGATAAGCTTCCGGGCTCACAAAAAACCTCTCAACCACCGTCTTTCTCCGTGGTAAATGGACAGTTTTTATTAGCGAATCATCAATCGCAATACCCTGTTTCCAGATTCCATTATTCTCATCCTGATAAAAGACCAAACCAACTTGATAATTTTTTGCTCGGTCTAACCCAGTGATTCTATACTTCAGACAACTGGTATCATAGTCAACACTCTTTTCAAAACCAGAGCCGTAGATAATATAGCCAGTTCGCTTTTCCACGAATAACGAGGGCTCTTTTTCACCCAAATCAAAGGCATATAGAGGAATCGGATTTGAACGGAATGAAGAAACAGGCAGAATTTTAACTTCGTAGGGCGATGCATTACCTTCAGTCCAGACATAAACAAGCCTTGTGGTTGAGATAGTTTGATACATCGAGACCTGGGAATATTTTGAATCAGCAGATGTCTGACTTATATTTTGAGGCGTTGTCCAACCGCCAAATTCATTTTGCTGAGTTGAATAAACTTCCCATTGTTTCTCTACTCTTTGTTGCCAGACCGCAATTGAACCCTTCTCCATATAAGGATAACATCCTTTATCATAATTTGTTGCAATATCCTGTATCCGACTCCAGTATTTCCCATAGGTATAACAAGTCTGGATTTTTGTATATGAAGGATACTATCGCTCCCAGATGAGATGAATTAAATCACCAGCAACACTCAAAGAGGGATTCTTCCCAACTCCTACCTGAAATGGTGTTGTCCAATTAGATTATCCCGCTGCAAATACATTATTGCCCCATTCTTCTCATAGACAATATGCAGACTAGGGTCCGAAGATTTAATCCCAATTGCACCGATACCATAACCAGCATAAGTATCAAGATCTATAACATTTTCCAGACTTTCTGGCATTATTTGGGTATAGAATTTACCAATCTTTAGTTTATTATCCCCTTCATCGTCATAAGTATTAAAAACCACCCAACCAGTATCCAACGGGTCAATGGCAAAAGAAACAGAGAGAATTGAATCATATGTTTCATAGAGAATCGAATTTTTCCAACAACCACCTTGATATTGCGAATAGAAAACAACATAACTCGTGTCTTCACCAGAGGCAGTATCAGGTAAACCAGGACAGCCAACGCTGACGGTATGGGCATTCTGAGAAACATCAAAACCAATGCACGGAAACAAACCACTCTCTACTAATTGAGCTACTCCCCAACTGGTTCCATAATTGGACGATCCTGCATACCACATTGATGTATCAGAAGAGTACGACAGATTAACAATGCCACCATTATCAAAGATAACCCTTTTCCCATTGCTGGAGCCGGTAGCTATTGCGTAATCTGAAACAAAAGTGGGGGTTCGTATTGTTAAGACATTAGACCTGGGACTAGTCTGACTGCCGTTAACAGCTACTGCATAATAGGAATAGGTCTTGTTGTCTGTGGTTGTATTATCAGTATAAACCGTATCTGTAATTCCCGAGGCAATTAAGATATAATCTGGATTTGGATGCTCACGACGATAAATGGAATATGTCGCGCCAGCCACATCGGTTGAATGCCATACAAGTGTAACATTGTCTCTTAATGACTGCCAAGGCGGATAAAGAAGTCTTAAATATGCTGGAGTAAGTCGAATAAACCAGAGTCCAGTAATTCCATCATCAATGCCGTAAGCGGCATAATCTTTGATTCCGCCTGAGTTATATAATAACTGATACCATTGACCATCCTCATTATTACCAGGATGGGATACAAACGCAACTTCAACGAGACACGCAGGCATATGACAATGTCTTACAAAAGCCAATTTGCTTGATTTTACCTCTATCCTGAGCATAAGGAAACATTTGCAAGTAATTCCAAACACCATTATGAACTGATATAGCAAACTGCTGGCTTCCCATATTAATAGGAGCGTAATAAGTTTCTGTGCCATGTGCATTGGGGTTTGTTGATGAATTATTATGAATGCTTACCGCCCTGGGAACGGGAAAATCGGTTTTCTGTCCATAATCATTTTCTAGTTCCCCATTTGCAATCCACGCCTTATGCCAAGGTCTAAGCCACCTATCAATATAATTTTCGGTATGTCGTGTAAGTAAGACACTCCATCCCAAATTGTTTAAATCTCCTTCACAGACCAATGCGATATCAAGGTTAAAGTCAGATTCATTCGGCTCCGCGGGACCATTAATACCATCCGCCCCTCCGTCAAGTATACCACAATGGCCCGGATCAATGCAAACATCATACCAGAACGCTGATAGAGGGAAACAACAAACTAAAAATAGTATAGAATATTTCAACAGACTGTGCATTTCATCCTCCTATTTTTTCTTTCGCTTAAGCACGATCTTTATAACTTCAGGAAATGAAAAATCATCAGGGGTTAATCCTTGCTGTTCCACAATGAGCGATTTGCCATCTGGTAGCCATTTTACCATCGTTTCTACTGCTTCGGTTTTGGTTATCTGGGTCTTGCCAGTGCCATCAATGTTAGCAATAAATATTTCTGCATCGGTCACCCACCATTCGGTCATCATCTCCCATTTGAATGGTTTGCAGTAAGCAACCATTTTACCATCCGGGGAGATTGAGAAGCAAAGGTCTGTATATGGAGCCCCATTATCTATTTCAATAATTTTTTTAGTTTCTAAATTAATTGCTCCTAAAACAAGTGGTCGTTTTTGCCTTATGGGTAAACTGTCGTATGTAAATACTATATATTGATTGTCCGACGTCCAATTACATAACTCCACACTTAGCCCGGAAGTAATCTGCTCTTTCTTTGAACTATCACATTCATATAACCAAAGATCATATCCTCCGTATAATTGATGTCCGTTGTTGAACTGTCCTTCCAAAATTCTTTGTTTTAAGTACGCAATTTTTTGCCCATCAGGTGACCATAACGGCAAACTGCCGCGGCTGTCAATCTTTTTTACTTCTTTAGTACTTCTGTTTGTAATCCAAATTCCTTTACTTGAAGATTGCAAAGTTATATTTTTATTAGTGGAATTAACGCAATTCCGGCTATAACTGAAATAGTATTTTTCCCAATCACGTATGCCAATAGTATCTTCTCCAGATGGTGTTTCAATCCTATCCACCATCAGGTCTTCAGCCCTTATCCCTTTTAAGAAATCTTCCTGTGCAAAGAGGGGTAAAAGGATTATTGCGATTAAGGTTATTATATTTCTCATTTTGCCTCCTTTGCTCGGTACTACCGAGCTTTTAATAAGTTTATCCATTGCCAAAAGCATTTCAAGAGGTAATTTAAGAAGAACCTGTTTTGGTGCGATCGTCTTTGAAAAGAAATTAATGAACGACTTAATAATCCGCGCAGGGTTATGGTAGGTAGGTAGTGAATCTAATTATCCATGTAAAGCATAACCCACTGTATCCAAAACCAAAAAATTGTCAAGAGAAAAATGCAATGCCCAAAAACTCTCTGATTTTATGCGGGTTTGCGCTATTTTGGTTTTTAAATTTGTAGTAAAATTCTGTAGCATATTTTCAAAAATTTTTTAGAAGTGATATTAAAATGTGGATAACTTTAAGGCTTAAGTCTTTAAAAATAACATTCAAAAGTCAACATCTTCCAGCCTGTCTGAAAAGTGTTGACTTTTGAAAAAAGACCTATATTTGTTTGTAGCATTCAATTTGACTATTTGACAATTGTCGAATTGATGAATGGATAAATTCATCCGCTTTTACCAATTAAAACCACAATAGCTAAAATCATTCCTGTTCAAATGGCACTGCCCAGGCGGGTAAAAATTTTATCTGACAATTATTTATCTTTTCTACTTTGTAGGTATTCTTTGTTAAGATATAGCCTTTATCTACGGGATTTTCCTTTATAAATTTCCTGAAGGCGTTAGAAATCTTGGGATACCCACTCCATTTTACCTCAATAGGTATAATTCTATTTTCTTTTCTCAAAAGAAAATCAATCTCCTCACCTGCCTTTGTTCGCCAGTACCGCAACTCATCCATATCTCCAAGACACTGAAGAAGTGAGACATAAACACCTGATTCTACCAGCAACCCCATCCTCCAGACTGTCTGGAAAGTGTTGACTTTTGATTATTTTTAAGAATCTTAGTTTAATTTGGGTAAGATTTTAGTTTGATTTAAGACGTAGTGTGATTTAAATTTATGCTTGACAGTCAAAATTGTTTGTGTATATTTCTTTATGAATACCACGATTGTTTTGCTGAACTTGCTTTTAATACTTAAGTCAGGAAATAGCTTAAATTTTTATTTACAAAAGTCATTCCTTCCAAAAAGTGAAATAATAATTATGACTGAAAATAAATCACTGAACCACCCTTTAATCTATGGAATGGAATTTTTATCTGGCGGGATTGGTGCCTTAATTCCACATTTTGGTCTATATTCGTTAAATGATGAGAAACAATGGACCAACGGACCTGAGCCGTGGATATTTGGCACGGGCTATGCATTGGCAATGACCTTAGGCACAACTGGTAGCACTTATCTTGTGGGCAGGTTATTTAATCAAGATGGCAACTGGAAAAAAGCAGCGATAGGTGCGGGTATTGCTGGTTCTTTTGTTTCTTTTATTCAGTATAATTACCATCGCTTTGGTGCTGAATATTGTTTATTACCTGCCTATGGTGCAGTCATTGGATATAACTGGGACAGGAGTAAATCTTTCCGACAGGCAGGCATATATACTTTTGAAGGTATGGGTGGTTGTTTAGGATTGGGTCTTTCTTTTCTTATAACTGGAAGTTATTACATGTCGAGTTATGAATATAACAAGTTAGAAAGTTATCTGCCTTTATACACTATTTCTAATATGCTTTTTACCAGCACAACAACATCAATTACCGGTAAACTATTCAAGGAAAAAGGCACTTGGTGGAAGTCTGCCATCGGAGCCGGCATTGGAGCAATAATAAGTTTCTCTACTTTGGTCTATTATGACTCCAATCCCGATATTAAGCCGCCGCCTAAGATTATTGTCATTCCCATTGTTTTACTACCAGTGAGTGGTGCGGTTCTGGGGTACAACCTTCATTAACATTTTTGATTCATTGGCGGTGTCTGTTTTTTCAACACTTTTCAGGTGAAAAAGTATTGCATTTTGAGGAATGTAGTATTTTTGTTTGTAGCATTCAATTTGTCCATTCGACAATTCTCGAATTGATGAATGAAGAAATTCAGGATCTGTTCCAATTAAAACCGCGATGAATACGATCATTCCAGATCAAAGAGAAATGCCTCCTACAAATTTCCAAACCCACTTCTTCAAACAACTTCCAATATCATCTTTGCCTCCCCTTTTTCGTTTCACGGTTCATGGTAAACATTTCAAGAATTATTCTCTTTCACAATCTCCCTGTGTCCCCCTTTTGTAAAGGGGGAATAAGGGGGATTTAGGGGTTTTCAACGGGAATAAATTCCCTTCTCCACTCAGGAGTAGAGACTTGAGTCTCGTTACTAAATTTGCTTGATTAAATCATAGATGGTGATGATTATACAATAATCTTGATTAACCGTTTAAAATGAATAGAATATTGTTATGAAATTCAGTGGGGTTTACTGGCTTGCAATACAGGATATAGGTGGTTTTACAAACCTGAGTGAAGAACTCGCAAAGAGAGGGAAAAAGGGCACAGAAGAGTTGAGGCAAATGGTTGGAAAATTTTTTAAGGAAGCCGAATCTAAGATATTAAATCTCCGGGGGAGAATTTTTAAACTGGCTGGAGATGCATATTATGCAATACTTCCCGCCTGTATTAACACAAAAAGAATGGAAATACTGGGTAATGATCTTTTGAATTTGAAAAGTTTGAAAAAATATAATTTAAGGACAAGATTTATTGCGGTCCAGGGAAGAGTCGAAGCCGAATGGATACCATTATCTGAAGGATATAATGATATGCTTATCAGGGGGCAGACGATATATGACCTTGATTTGTTAGAAGAAAAGACTCCAGCCGGTAAAATTGCAGTGTTTGGCTCAAATAAAGTTAAGACTTTTAGAATGCCTGAATTCCCTTCTACCATGAAGGTTATTCATTATAGTGCAGCACACAGACCACTTTACATTGCATTCCTTGAGATACCACAGGACTTTAACCTGGCGCATAAGATAACTGGTTTTTTCCAGGCATATAAAGAAAATATTAAACTTATGAAATGGATTCCATATAAAAATAAATTCAAGGCACTGGTGATCGCTGGTTTTCCTGAATCCACAGGCAGAGAGGCGCAAATTTGCCTTGATACATTTTTCAAATTAAGGAAGGACTTTGAAAATTTCGAATTCAGAATGGGTATCTGTTCAGGCATCGTATTTGCCGGTAGAGTTAGAACCAAAAGATTTCAAGAATTTGCGATATTAGGCGACAAGGTAAACGTAGCCGCAAGACTATGTGCTGCTGCATCCAGCAATGATGTTTATATTTCAGAAGAAGTTCAGAAATCGTTAACAGGTAAATTTAACTTCGCGGATATCGGAGAAATAAGACTCAAAGGCAAAGAAGAAAAAATAAGAGCATATAAGCCACAGGAGAAAGTTCTTGATATCTTTAGCCCCCAATTATTTATCCATCCCCTTGTTGGTCGTGAAAAGGAAATAAATATAGCATTGAATCTTGCAAAGAATAGAAAAGGATTCTGTATTATCGGTGATGCGGGGGTGGGTAAATCAAGAATGCTCTACGAGATAAAAAAGAGAAGGGTTCAGAAAAATATCATTGAAATAGGACTGGCACCAGTTTCACCACCACTTTATTTCCTGAAAGAAATCTTTAAACATTTCCCTGTAGGTGATTTTCCTGAACTCAAAAACTATTTTGAGGGCACCATACAACTGCCAGCGATAAGGGTAGCGAAATTATTGAATGACATTTTTAAGACAAAGAATAACCTGACTATCTTTGCTGAAGACCTCCACTGGATTGATGAAGCATCCTTATTCTTATTAAAGGAATTGGCTCCTCTACCTTTTCAATTGATTGCCTCATCCAGGCCTGAAGGCGAAAATAAAGCAGATAATCTAAAGTTAAAAAAGATTTTTTTAAAAAATCTTTCGCCATCATCTTTAAAGATCCTTTTTGAAACAATACACGGCGCACAACCAGATAAAAGACTTTTAGATTTTCTAATAAAACACAGTGAAGGAAATCCATTCTATTTTGAGCAGATCCTTATTGACCTACAGGAAAAGAATTTTATCAAAAAGATCGGTGGTAAATTTTTCATTGCCGAAGATACCCGCTCATTGCCCTTCAGTATCCACTCAATTTTATTATCAAGATATGAAAGTTTACCACCTGAGGTAAAAAAACCAACTGAAATTGCTGCCTGTATCGGCTTTGAATTTTCATCTGAGACAGTCAGAAAAGCCTTGGATGTTGCCTGTGTTAATTTTGAATCAACCTGCACAAAAGGTATAGTAATAAAAGTTGGCCCGCTCTACCAGTTTAAACATGCCCTGTTTCGAGAGGCGATATTGAATACGATACTTGAAATTAAACGCCGAACCTATGAGCGAAAAATTGCTGAAGTCTTTATCAAAGAAAAGAGGACTGCCTTTGAAATTGCCTATCATCTTACTGAAGCCGGTGATGCATATCAGGCACTACCATATTGGTCTGCAACATTTGACGAACTATATACCAGGGGCTTTCACAATGAGATCGCAAATATCATCCAGAAATTAAATAGTTATGATGATGAAAATATAAAAAAGATAAGTTCTTTTATCAATGCAGTGTATTTAACAAAGATGTCTGACTATTATGATGCGGAAAATATTCTTTTGCAATTGAAAAAGAATTCAAAAATTGAAAAATATGTCCTGCTTAAACTTACAGAGTTATACGACTGGAGTAATCAATATAACAAGATGGCACAGGTGCTTAAAATGTTAAAAAATCATAAAATGAATATTAACGAAAAGATAGCATATCTTGAAGAATGTGGAATTTATTACGATATGACAGGTAAAAATAGCAAGGCACTGGATTACTATAAAAAAGGTTTGATGATTTCTCAAAAATTTCACCGGCGCGAGGCATTGATAACAAGTCTGTATAATATCGGCTGGATTTATTTCAAAGAAAAAAAATATCAAAAGGCAGAAATTTATTTTCGCAAATATCTTAATCTGGTCAAAGAAGGAGATTTGTTCAATGAAGGAGTTGCCCTTTTGCGTCTCGGTCAAATTGAGATGCTAAAAGGAAATTTATTTATTGCTCAAGACTATCTTAAAAGGAGTCTCAAAAGTTTTAAAATAATTGGGTTTATTTATTGGGAAACAATTGTTTTGAAGGCTCTGAGTGAACTGTATATTCTACTGGGTAGAAAGAAAAAGGCGTTATGGTTTGCCCGTGAAGCTGATAAGACTGACCTAATGTTGCATAATATACCCAATAACTCCATTTTTTTACATCTGTATTATGGTGATTTAGCAATATTGGAGAAGGAATTAAAAGGTAAGGAAGAGAAATATGTTAAGGAATATTTTCTTTACCTCCTGGCTAAGGGAAAGAAACAATTAGCGATGGAATTTTTGCGCAGGCATAACTTAATCTCAATTATTCCATCCAGAAAGGAACTGAGAAAAAAAACCTTTCCCCTCAGCTTTATATCACTCTATAAAAAATATGCACAGGTATAAAATGCGATAGCCCGAAAAAAAGGAAGAACCGAAAAAAAATCAGTTTATATTATGTCTATTTTTCTTGACTTTGAATAAATATTTAATATAATTACCCTATGAAAGGAGGTATAATGCGCTATATTAAATTAACCATACCCATTCTATTGGTTGCTGTTGTGTTCTATGGCTGTCCAAAAAAACAGGTGGTGAAGCCGGTTGAACCAGAAGCTCCTCCTGTGGTTGTTCCTCAGGAGACTACAGTCGTAGAGACTCGGCCCCAGCTTGTGCTTGAGCGGATATTCTTTGATTTTGATAAATCCGATATTCGCAAGGATGCAGCCGAAACCTTAAAAAAGAATGCTGAGATGTTGAAGATTTATCCTGAAGTAAAAGTAATCATAGAAGGACACTGCTGTGAGATTGGTACTTCTGAATACAATATGGCACTGGGTGAGAGAAGGGCAAAATCAGCAAGGGATTATCTTGTAATGTTAGGTATTTCTCCAGATAGACTTTCTACTGTTAGTTATGGTGAAGAAAGACCATTGGATCCCAAAGTTTTAGAGAGAAATCGGCGTTGTGAATTCGTTATAATGAAGTAATTATGGATAACCAGGGGATAATAACGGTTTACCAAGGATTACAAGGGGTTATTATGGGAAAACTCAAGAGAGCAGGAAAAATTTGTCAGATTCTAAAAAATCTTCTTTTAATATCCCATATTAACCCCTCTCTCCCCTTTATATCCCTTCTATTTATTTTTTCTCTCGGTTGTTTAAATCGCACCCGATTCAATAACTTCAACTGGCAAATGGATAGTCTTAGATACTACACAACAAGGATTGATAGCATATTAAATCAACATTCAAAGGAGATTGCCCAGCTACGCACTGATTATTATACGAAGTCAGAGGAGATTGCTGAAAAACTTGAGATGCTAAATACGAGATTAGGTGAATCTGAAGCCCAGCTTACCCAGATAATAGAAAGGTTGTCCCGGGGTAAAAAAGTTGTAGCAGATTCAGAGGATGTATCATCAGTGAGTCCTGAGGCAAGGATGATTTATGAATCTGCCTATCTCAATTATGTGAAAGGGAATTATACCGAGGCAATAAATGGATTTAAATCCTATCTCAAGGTTGTTCCAGAATCGCCGCTATCTGACAATGCACTATACTGGATTGGAGAATGTTATTATTCTATGGGCAAGCGCCAGGATGCGGTTGATACATTTAACGAATTACTAAATAAATATCCCCAGAGTAATAAGAGGCCGACTGCCCTTTATAAAATTGGTATCATTTACGAAGAAGCAAAGGATAAAAAAACCGCAAAGACATATTTTGAAAGGGTAGTAAAAGAGTTTCCAAATGCACCTGAGGCTTCACTGGCAAAAGAGAGGTTAGACAAGTGAATATCTTTCGTGTCTTCTTAGAATCAGGACTTGCTGCCCAGATTATTATGGTCATACTTGTAATATTTTCAATATGGTCCTGGGCGATATTTTTTAAGAAATTATATGAACTTGCAACTGCTAATAAACGGAGCAAGGCTTTTCTTATGAGTTATCAATTCCACAAGAATATAAAAGAGATGGAGAATCTGGGACATTTATTACTTGATAACCCTTATGGCAGGATATTAAAAGATGGTATCGATGAATTTAAGTCGCTAAAGTCTTCTTCAGAGAATCCAGCGAATCTTCAACTTGCTGAAAATATCAAACTCGCGATGGAGCGGGCAAAGGCAAAAGAGATAGAAGCCCTTGAATCAGGTTTACCAGTCCTGGGAACGATTGTTGCGGCAAGTCCGTTTTTAGGACTTCTGGGAACAGTCTGGGGTATTATGGAATCATTTTTGCAAATTCGAGCAAGGGGTTCTGCACATATTACAGTAGTAGCACCCGGTATTTCTGATGCATTGATAACGACTGTATATGGACTCCTCGTTGCGATCCCGGCATTGATTTTTAACAACCTTTTGCGCAGCAGAATAATAAAATTAGATTCGCAATTTGATAATTTTATCAGCGAGGTCTTTGCCCGATTGAAAAGGGGATTGATTGAAGGCTAATAGATATAATGGTTATATCCAGGATTTGAATTTCACAAACCTCGTTGATGTGGCTTTGACTGTTCTTGTAGTATTTATAATTACTGCGCCAATGATGACCCCTGGCATTGATGTAAATCTACCCAGGACCGATGCATCATTACCACACGATGAGGAAGGAATTACAATTTCAATAAGAGAAAATAAGCAATTGTTTATCGAAAGCGAGCAGGTCAAACCCGATGATTTTGAAGCAAAATTAAAAAAGATCTTAGAGAAAAAACCACCCGGGGTCACGGTCTATCTCAAGGCAGATAAAAGTATTGATTACGGATTTGTGATTGAAGTCGTGGGCAGGATGAGAAAGGCAGGGGTAAAGGATTTAGGACTGGTTGCAGAAATTCCCCAAGAAGAATGAACCGCTTTACCCTTTTTTCAATATTACTCCATCTGCTGTTATTTGGAACAATCGCCCTTTCTTCAAAAAATAGTTTTAAATCCATTCCCAAGTTTGAGGTATATAAAGTAAGCCTTGCCCCCCTACCCCAGCCCAAAATTTCCGGAGTTCCTGAAGCACCGATTGAACCACCAGCGATAAAAGAACCTGAAAAAAAACCTGAAGAAAAAAAACCGCCTGAGGAAAAGAAGGCGGTCCCCAAAAAAGAAACCAAACAGACCAAAGAAACAAAAAAGACCAAAGAGGCCAAAAAAGGTCTTCCAGATGGACTCCCTGATATCAAACCCCAGATTTATACTGGTAGTGGTAGAGGATTTACATATTCTTATTATCTAAATATTTTATTAAATAAAATTGGTCAGAACTGGAATAATCCATATAAAGAAAAGGATGTTATTCTAAAATCAATCGTCTATTTTGAGGTTGATAAAAATGGTGTGATATCAAATATCCGTATTGAAGAGGATTCTGGTGATGAGATATATAATGAATCAACTATTCGTGCAGTAGCACTCACAAAAAAACTACCACCATTACCCGAAGAATTCTCTGATGATTATCTGAAGGTGCACTTAGAATTTCTGACCGCAAAATGAAATTTTTATACAAAATTTTAATCTTTTTTGTATATATCTGTATTATTTCTGCTCAAGAAGTCTATTTAAGGCTTACTGATTATGCCGGGGGTAAAACTAATATTATAATTGAACCATTTGATGTTCAGGGAACACCTGATTTTGTAACAAAAATTAAAAATATTGAATCAATAATAAGATTTGACCTGGATTATTCATTATATTTTGATATCCTTTCAGATACAAATGCGTTTAAAGGGAATCCTAAAAAAAGCGGGGTGATTTTAAAGGCATCAGGCAAAGAACCAAACCTTACACTTACGCTCATTGATTTTGAAACAAAACAAAAAATAGGCGAGTTTTCTTCACCTTTATCTGGAGAACTCAGACATTATGCACACACCCTTTCCGACAAAATAATTGAGACCATTACAGGTGAAAAAGGGATTTCCACAACAAAGATTGTCTTTTCATATCGTTCAGGAACCGGTAAAGAACTGGCAATGGTTGATTATGATGGGTATAATTTTATACAACTTACAAACAATAATAATTTCAATCTGTTTCCCTGCTGGGCACCGGATGGGAACCGAATTCTATATTCCACATATATCAAAGACCGACTCAATCTTAATCTTCTTGATATTAGCCAGAAGAAATTGACCATTATTTCTACCCATGCTGGATTGAACTATGCACCTGACTGGTCTTTGGATGGCACAAAGATTGCCCTGACCTTAACAAAGGATGGCAATGCAGAAATTTATCTCTTAGATTTAGAAACGAAACAATTGAGCCGACTCACAAATAACCGTGCGATTGATTGTTCCCCGGTCTTTTCACCGAATAGCAGGGAAATTGCCTTTGTCTCTGACCGTTCAGGAATGCCTCAAATTTATATAATGGATATCTATGGTGGTAATGTCCGTCGTTTAACATACCATGGTGATTATAATACCTCACCTGCTTGGTCACCAAGAGGTGATCTGATTGCCTATGTATCAAGACAACAAAACTATTCCCAGCAGATTTGTGTCACTGACCCTTATGATTTTCAGCCAATTCAGTTGACCTTTGAAGGTAATAACGAAGAGCCTTCCTGGTCGCCGGATGGTCTGCACATTGTTTTTATTTCCAATCGCACCGGGCAATATGAACTATGGACTATGAACTGGGATGGCACAAGGCAGCGTAAACTCACCCAGGGTCTTGTTGCCTATGCTCCCTGTTGGTCACCATTTTTAAGATAGTATTTCAAAAAAATACAAATTAAATTTATTAATGTAATTAAAACCACATCCCAAAAATATCTGCTGATAAGGCTACCAAAAAGTGTATTATAGCACAGGGAAGAAAACTTCTGCCGCGAATTGCCATAATACCCAGGAAAATACCGGCAAATATTGAACCATATGCCTCAAGTGGTGGCTTGCGATAATGCATCAGGGCAAAGGGAATTGTTTGGATTAAGATTGCCAGTTTATTATCCATTTTTTTCGCCAGTCCAAATAACATAAATCCCCTGAAGAAAAACTCCCAGGATGACATATAAAACAATTGTATAATTTGATATATAAAGAAATAATTGAACCCCTTCCTTGCTGTGAACGAAAGGGGATAAATAGATTTAAAATTGGTGAATTTGAAGGTAAATAATAGGATTATCAACATTATGCAGAAAATAAAAACTAAATCCTTAATCCAGATTCTATAATCTCCAATCTTTATTCCATAATCTTCAGGTTTATTTTTTAAAAAAAGCATAAGGATAAACGGCGATATCCCATAGATTAAAGCCTGGACAATCAGTTTTTCGAAAAATGATTCATCAGGAAAGAATATCCTTGTGCGTTTGAGATATAGAGAGAACAACAAAATAAATGAAGAATAGCACATAATTATAAATATTTCTAAATCAAATTTTTTGAATTCGGAAATTAATTCTTTTATATATGTCTTCAATTTAATACTCTGCCGAATATATTCTATAAAATTTTTTTTCTTTTCTGAAGTATCCTTTTACTGGAGAAGATTGTATCACACCACCGAACACAAGCACCTTTTCATTTTCATATCTTGCAATCACCCTTAATCCAAGACTGCAGTGGGCAAAAATAATATTATTTTTGGTTGAATCAATCCATACTTTTAATCCCGATATCATTATATTTATTGAATCTGCTGATTTGAAGAATTCTTCGACCATTGAGCGGAAATCATTAAAGTTGAGAGAATGCTGATCAAGATAATCTTTATCAAAATAATCGAGGGTCTTATTAATATTTTCTTTTTCAACTGCATCTTTTAGATTATTTATGTCCCTTATTAAATTTCTTTTCTCGTTCGGTAATAATTTAGTGGCTATAAACACAATAATGATTAAGGCAACCAAACTTCCAACAATTTTGAAAATTCTTTTCATTTTTATGATAAAAGTAATAAAATACCCAATACAAAGAATAAAATGGCAGTCAGAATTTTTATAAGTGGAATCCTTTTTGATAAGAAATTTGCCACACTATCTCGAGAAATAATCCCGGCAATAATTGCGATTGTAATCAACGGTAGAATGAACATAATGTTATAAATAAGCAAAAGAAAGAAAGGCTTTAATCCAAGGTTTGCACGGGAGACAACAAAGGTAATAGTAGGAAAATAAACCTGACCGGTGCAGCCAAACTCAAGGAAAGATATAAGGATACCTGCAACAAAAGAACCGATTATTATTCCCCCAACACCCGTTTTTTCTTTTATCTCTTTGTGTATCCTTTGTTTGATGACCAGAGGCAATTGCAAAATCATTTTATCTGTTTTGCCGGTCCTGGCGACAAAATAATCATAAAGACTTAAAACACCAAGAATTATGGCAAAGATCCCAAACGACAGGAATATTATTCTGCCAATGATATTTATTGCGACAAGGGTATTCAATATAACATAGGCACCGAGTCCGATTGCAAGATAACATAAAAAAACCGCAAGGATAAAAGAGATGGACATAATGATGATTGTCTTTTTCTTTCTGCCAATAAATAATAAATAACTTACAAAGAAGATTATTGTGGCAAAGGCACAGGGATTTATTCCATCTAAAAATCCAGCAATCATAACCCCTAATATTGAAAACTTTGAAAATCTATCCAATATTATCTTTTCCGCAGTGATTGATTTTAATGTATCAAGTTCTGGACTGCCTGCCGAATATTTTTTTATCAAATCTTCAATGATTTCAGATTTAAAATTATTAATAATGTAATCATTGCCGATGAATAATGCCGGCACAGCAAGTCTCTTTTCTTGCCGAATTTTATTCATTTCGGCAAGCCCTTCATAGAGAATCTTACTGGAGTCATCAAAGATATTATGGCGATGGACATTTATGTTTGGATATTTTTTTAATAAAGCATTGAGTAGTATCTCAGCACGATTGCATTCCTTACACCCTGGTTGATAAAAATAGTATAAATTTATTATACCAGTCATTCTTTCTGAGGTATCTGGTGTAAACCCTGTGGTATCATTGATTGTTAATTTTCTTTGTCTTAAATATTCTTTTAATGTCTGCCCTAATTTTTTTCTAACTTCTTCTGGTCCGTAGAATGCCGAATCACCGACAAAGACAATGGGCAGCTCATCACCGATATTCTTTATGTTTTTTTCTTTCTCCATTTGCTCCAGCAATTTGTAATTATCAAGATTATGCAGGTCATATTTTTTTAACTGGAATTGATAAAGATTTTGTAATCTTGGAATATCATCAAAAAGAATATCCATACAATGCCCACAATCAGGAGAATAAAAGAAATGAACAATTATTTTTTGTATAAGGGTATCTGAACAATAACCGGATTTCATTATGGCCAAAATCCAAATCACCAATGTTAAACGACAAAAAAATAAGAGTAAATTCTGGATTTTGGAGTCTGTTTGGAATTTGGTCCGCCACTCTATATGGTGGATTGGGTTTTGGAATTTTTCCATAAATAGAGTGGGTCATGCAGGATTCGAACCTGCGGCCACCGGATTAAAAATCCGATGCTCTGCCACCTGAGCTAATGACCCGCACTTAACAAAATCAATTTATTATAATGAAAATTTAGTCAAAGTCAAGAACGGCGTAATAATGATTTCACAAGTTCAGGCAGTGCTTTGCCTGCAGGCGAAAGGATACTTATATCTACAACCGGAGCCACAGGGGTTGGTTCAAGGTTAATCTCTATCGTCTTAACCCCATAATTCCCAGCAATCTCAGGTATTGCTGCTGCAGGCCAGACAACCCCTGATGTTCCACAGATTATCGCTACATCTGCCGAACTTAAAAACCCCATTGATTTCTGCCATACATCCTGTGGAATTGCCTCACCAAACCACACGACATCGGGTCTGAGTAATCCACCACATTTACAATAGGGCAATTTTTCAAATCTTGCATTTTCAATATTATCTATTCTACTACATTTCAGACACCTGGTTCTAAAAATATTTCCATGCAACTCTAAGACATTCTTTGAACCTGCACGTTGATGAAGGTTATCAACATTCTGGGTTAAAAGTAGAAAACCCTCAAAATGATTTTCTAAATCAACGAGTGCATAATGGGCAGGATTCGGATTTGCCTTCGAGATTATATCCTGTCTCCACCTGTACCATTCCCATACGAGTTCAGGATTTTTATTAAATGCCTCAGGTGTAGCCAGGTCAGTTGCTGAATAATTTTTCCATAATCCATCCTTGCCCCGGAATGTAGGTATACCACTCTCAGCCGAAATTCCAGCACCAGTAAGAACAAATATTTTTTTTGCGTCCTTTAAGACCCTGACTGCCTGATCAATCATAATTAAAATTATAATAAAAATTGATTCATTTTCAAGTGACCAGAATTCATTAAGCGTTGACAGGAGAATTTTATTAATTATAATTTAACTAATGAAGAAGAATAAAGAGATTGCCAGTATCTTTAATCAGATTGCAGATGCCCTTGAATATAAAGGTGAAAATGTCTTTCGGGTTGTAGCATACCGCAAGGCAGCAAGGGTTCTTGAAGAACTTACTGAGGATGTGGAGGAGTTATTAAAAACTGATAAACTAAAGAACCTGCCTGGAATTGGTGAGGGTATGGCAAAGAAGATTGAGGAATATTTGAAAACTGGAAAGATGCAGAAGTATATAGAGGCAACAAAAGGTATTCCACCAACACTATTAGAACTTCTCAATATTCAAAACCTTGGTCCTAAGACACTGGCATTGGCAAATAAACACCTTGGTGTGAAGAATCTACAGGATTTAAAAAGGGTGATTGAAGATGGTAGTCTGGCAAAACTACCTCAGATGGGTGAGAAGAAAGTGGAGAACATAAAAAAAGGGATTGAATTATATGAAAGGAGCCATGAGCGTCTTTCTATTGCAGTTGCTGAAAGTATTGCATCGGGTGTGATTGAATATCTAAAAAATAATGCACCGGTATTACAGATTTCACCAGCCGGGTCATTACGCAGATGGAAAGAAACAATTGGCGATATAGATATTCTGGTCACGGGCAAGGACCACAAAAAGATTGTTGAGGTCTTTACCCATTATCCTGATGCAGAGCAAATCCTTTCTGCAGGCGAGACAAAGAGTTCAATTCTGGTTCAGGGTGGGGTTCAAGTTGATATAAGGATTGTTGATAAAAAATCATTCGGTGCAGCACTTCAGTATTTCACTGGTTCAAAGGCGCATAATGTAAGATTGCGGGGCATCGCAGTGGACAAAAAATGGAAACTCAATGAGTATGGATTATTTGATGGAGAAAGAGCAATTGCAGGCGAAAGTGAGGAAGGTGTTTATAAAAAACTCGGTCTGCAGTGGATTCCTCCAGAATTGCGTGAAGATCGTGGTGAGGTTGAAGCTGCCCAAAAGAATAGAATACCACACCTTATTGATTTATCAGACATTCGTGGCGACCTCCAGATGCATTCGAACTATTCTGATTCATCAGCCACGATTGAAGAACTTGCACTGGCCGCACAAAAACTTGGTTATGAATATATTTTGATCACTGACCATTCCCGTTCGGCAAAATATGCCCATGGCCTTGAGATTGAACGGTTGTTCAAACAATGGGAAGAGATAGATGAATTGAATAAAAGATTTAAGAATTTCAAGATTCTTAAAGGTATTGAGGTGGATATCTTACCCAATGGTAAACTTGATTATCCTGATAAGATTTTGAAGGAACTGGATTTTGTTGTTGCATCAATTCATCAGGGTTTTACAAAGAATGTTACGGAGCGGATATGTTCGGCAATGGAAAATCCCTATGTTGATATAATTGGCCATCCTACAGGAAGATTGATTTCTAAACGAGAGGGATATACAATTGATATAGAAAAAGTGATTAAAAAAGCCGCTGAAACCAAAACCATCCTGGAGTGTAATGCTTATCCAGACCGTCTTGATTTGAACGATGTAAATTTAAAACGGTGTAAAGAACTTGGTGTCAAAATCAGCATTGGCACAGATGCCCATAGTGTAGAGGAATTGAAATGGATGAAATTTGGTGTTGCAACCTGTAGAAGGGGCTGGCTTGAAAAAGACGATGTTGTGAACACCTATCCTCTGGATAGACTTTTAAAATCAAGAAAAATAAATCAAAAGTAGATACCCAAACCCCTCAAAAATTGTATTATCTGATATTGGAAGATTATCACAATCGCACCGCCTGCACTTAAAAAAGGACCAAAAGGAATAGGGTTATCCTTACTTTGATGTGTCACACCAAGATAGATTATTCCAAAGATTGCACCGATGAAGGCAGCGATAAATATTGCAGGGATTATCATCGGGAATCCGGTAAATGCACCAATCAATGTTACAAGGTATACATCGCCCATTCCCATCACCTCTTTCTTATAAGCCCAGCCACCAAGAACCCGCATCAGAAAGATAAGTCCGCCTCCGAATAAAGCACCGATCAATCCAGGTAAAAAATTGTGGTTCAAAAATTGGTAGATCAATCCGATAAATATGCCTGGGATTGAAAAAATATCAGGAATGACTTGATGTGTAAAATCGATACCAGAAATCACAATTAAGATTATGAAAAATATTCCAATAAAAAAGAAATCCATTCTAAATGAAAATTTAATAAATGACCAGAACAGAAGCAAGGCAGTCAATAATTCAATTATTGGATATTGAACTGATATCGCATTTTTACATTGACTGCATCTTCCACCGAGAAATATATAACTCAATATCGGGATATTTTCATACCATTTTATTGATTTTTTACAATGCGGGCAGAAAGAACCCGGCGCTACAATAGAAATTCCTCTGGGCATTCTGTAAATCAAAACATTTAAAAAACTACCGATTGCTGAACCAAAAATGAAAATGGCAATTGAATATAGAGTTTTCAATTTATAGACCCTTTCCTTTCAGGTCGTAATATACTGCGAATGAATCAAGGCATTTACAGATTGATTCCATACTCTCTTTAATAATAGCAATGACTTCCTGTGAATTGCTCTGCATTACCTTAGGGATTATAAGAACTGCCTTTTTAATCCCGGGGACAAGGTTAGAATTGATTATATCATGTTCAGCAAGGCTGATAAATACATCTGCATTATTCAAAGGCTGGCGATAATCATTCTCAACAATTATCTTATTACCAATATCAACAAGGGTTTTTGCCAGTCCATAGAATAAATATTTTATCTTCTCGCAGAGTTTTATCTGGTCTTCTGGACTATATTTATTAAGTTTTTCAGTTACTGTTTTGATTTCCTCAATGTTTTTTTGCATTGTTTCATAAACTTCTTTAAATCCCGCCGCATCCATAGCGTATTATATACATAAATCAATTCCTGTCAATGATTTTATTCAGTTATTTGCCCCTTTTTTGCCATCTCCATTTTTTTGTAATCTTTTGGTTATATTTTTTGAATATAGATAATTATCATCACTGCTTTTTTGCTTCAATTAATCTTCTGCACGAAGGACATTTACCACACATTTTCTTACCTCCTAAATAACAGGAATAAATGTATTGCAATGGTGCTTTATATTTTAAACCGAGTTTATAAATCTCTTTTTTTGTATAATCTGCAACATAACTGATAACTTTTATATTTCTCAATGTGCTGAATTGAATGGTTCTATTTATTGCATTTATAAAATTTCTTGTATTATCTGGAAATTCTCTTGCCTCTTCAAGATTGAATCCAGTGATGATTAAATCCACATTGTAGTATTCAGCAAAACAGGCAGCAATGTTGATAAATAAACTATTACGATTGGGAACCCAGATATTTTTTAGGGTTAAAAATTTTTTTGAAAATTTTCTAATATTATCCCCCATAAGTTCACACTTTTTGAATTCTTTAAAAAATGGCAGTTTGATTATCCTGTGTTTGATTTTCAATGCCCTGCAAATTCTTTTTGATGCAATAATCTCCATTTTTGCTGCACGCTGTCCATAATCAATGGTCAGGGCAAAAATAGGTTTGGTCTTTTTAACGGCAATCGTGGCACTCACCGTTGAATCCAGACCACCAGAAAGTAGAATTATACTCTTAGGTTTCATAATAAAGAATTATATTTACTTTTTCCACAAGGTCAACTTTATTATTCATCATAAAATTTTAGCTGTTTTTGCCTTTTTTTGGCAATTACAAAATTGTCTATCAAAATTGTATGTCCACCAAGTCAAGTGACGGACGATATTGCATTTAAAATAAATCCCCTAAAGTAGAAATTTCAGCTTCATTTTTTGAAAAATGTAGCGGTGCGATTTATCGCACAAAATTAAATTTTCATCGTCGCGTAAATGCGACTGCTCCAGTTAAGGTATTACCAATGCCAAAATAATTGATACAAATACCTTTGTGGTTGCCAACTGGCAACACCTCGCTTCGCTCGGAATGACAAGATAAAAGACAGAGTGTCAAAAAATTAGGCGCCAAAAAATGACGCGTACCAGTTCTAGGAGCACGTTTGAGCGAGGTTTAACAAAGACAGTGTGAATAATTTAGGTTAAGGCGACGGCCAGTGTTCAAAGAATTTTATAATAAGTAATATATATCCCGTCACCAAAGACGTGCCAATCAAACAGCCACCAGCAGTATTAATGATTTTGTTCGGCTTTGAGGCGCAGAGGTAGCCATCTCTGTAACCCTGCAAATACAGTGAATCAGTGATAAGACTGTCGCAGGGGAATTTTTTGCTTTTTAATTCACCAAATATCATAAGACTGCCACTCACGAGCCCGCCTATGGTGGTCAATCTTACAGTCCATTTGGCATCCGCGTTTATTTCATTTGCAACTATGAATCCAATAGCACTACCACCTGCTCCTAATATACATCCGGTAAGACAATTTAACGGATATGCTCTTCTCATACTTCCACGTGCCTTTCCGTGAATAAATCCCAGTCTATAACTATTGATTACAGTATCCGGATGCAAAGAAGTTTCCATCTTATGAGTCTGTTCCTGAGCATTTGTGAATATTTGCAACAATAGAATCCCCAACAATATTCTTGGATAAGCGAAAGGCAAACAGATTGCTTTCTTCATTGAATATTATATTTACCAGATTTTTGTCGTCAATATTGTTACAAAGTAAAAAAGACAATCTCCTTGACATTATTGTTTTATAAAATATAATAAATACCTATGGCGCTAAAGGGGCAGCAATGAAACAATATGAAGCGGTTATAAGGGTTATGGAAGAAAATGGGGGTTATGCTACACTTGGATTTCTTTATCAAGAGGTTCTTAAAATCCCCAATGTAAAATGGGGCACAAAAACGCCATTTGCAAGCATACGAAGGATTGTCCAGGATAAAAGATTCTTTTTTAAAATAAAACCCGGCTTATGGGCATTAAAAAGTCACGCAAATAGATTACCGGATAATTTGCTTTCACTAATTGAGGAAGACAAAAAAGAGAAATTAGAAGGTCAATCTACACATTCATATTTTCAGGGTTTGATTGTTGAAATTGGCAATTTAAAAGGTTTCCTGACATACGTTCCATCCCAGGACCAAAATAAGAGATTTTTAAATAAAAATTTGGGAGAAGTTATCAAACTCAAAACAATGTTAGAATTTACATATAACTTTGTCTTAGAAAAAGTAAAATCAATCGACGTGTGGTGGTTTAATGAACGAAATTTCCCAGCGTATGTATTTGAAATAGAACATACATCAGATTTTAGGAATGCATTGATTAAATTCCTTGAGTTACAGGATTTTAATGTGAAAACAGTAATAGTATCCTCAGAAAAACGTAAGAATGAATTTGTAAGCAGAATCAAGTTCACAAGTTTTGCACCTATAAAAGACCGTGTGATATATATGACTTATGATTATGTCTCACAATGGCATTCCAAATTAAATGAACTTATACTCACAGAGAAGATAATTTCATAGATTATTGCCCGATATCCCTGCTATAGAAGTAATGAAACAGCCTTTTTGGTTTATGTATGATTATTTTTCCTGATAGGTCGCTGCACTCTCAATACCTTCCCAGACTGTGACTGATTTTATATTTTTTATTTTCTTTTTTACTTCCTGAAAAATATAGACTGCAATCCATTCAGCAGTTGCATTGTGTTTTTTGAAAAAAGGCAGGGTATTAAGATTTTTATGGTCAAGGTCACATAAAATCTTATTCAAAACCCTTTTTATCTTGCGAAAATCCATCGCCATACCAAGTTTATCAAGCTTCCCAAATTCAACTTTAACTTCAATTCTATAAGTATGGCCATGCACACTACCACAATCACCTTTATAACCCCTTACCTGATGGGCTGCAGAAAAACTTCCCTGAACCGATATTTCAAACATAGTTGCTCCTTTTACAAATTAATTGTAACAATGATAATTTCATTTCTTTTTTACCCTTGCCATTAGCATCTTTATCTTTTCGTGGTAAAATTTTTGTAGTTCTTTAATAGTCACTGGTTTAATCATTTTGGGGAGTTTTTGGACTGAATTGATATAGTCCAGTGAAACGGCAAGCCAGTAATCATCAATGCCTATATGTTTCTCACGCGCCTTTTTATATATTTCTTCAAAATCCATAAATTCCTTTGCAAGAAAAAATATATCTACAAAATCTTTTACATCATGCCGGTCAAATAGCGCGGAAAATTTGTTGCAGGCAATATCAAGTTCGTTGTCGTAAGAAATGCCAAGTTTATCATCATATAAAATTGGTTGTAATCTAAAGGGAGAATCCTGGGCAAAATGTAATTTTATTCTTTCAGTTTTGAAGATAAGAAAACATTCAAAAAATGTCTCAAAATCCCTTGAAATTTCATATTTCAAATTCAAATCATCAGCTAATTTTAATATTATGTCCTTAACTAATCTAATCTTGCCATTTTCACCAGTAAAAAAATCAAGGTCGTCTGAGTATCTATGTTTCAAATAATAATGAGCAAGCGCTGAGCCGCCTGTTAGAAAAAAATATTTATTTAACTTTGTGCGCCCAATATACTTAATTACTGTTTTTTGCAAGTCGCTCAATATTTCCATACTTATATTCCTCTTTTATACCAAAATAGTGGAACCAGAAACGTGCGATTTGCCTTGGAATGTTCAATTCTTTTAGATACTTCTTTATGATATCAAAGTCAATATTTTTTAAATCCTTGGCAGTACCATTGGATAGAACACGCGCCAGATACCATTTAAAAAAGTTTTCAGTTTTATACTCTTCTTCTGGCCAATCATAATCCCAAATTAAATTCTCGTTTACTGGGATGCCATACAATGTTTTCCTTCTCTTTTTCATATATTTATATTATCATAAAATATTAAAAAATCAAGAGGCAGAGGATTAAAAAATAAAAAAATTGGAGTATCAGGAGGATATTGGATTTATGAAAAAATTTAATATTGACCCGAAAATTTTTATCATTATAATTAAGTTATGAAGAAAATGAAACAATTTGTTATCCTTAATCTAATAATATTTGTATTTCTTCTGGCAGGAGAGGTTAATAAATATAAAAAAGGCAATCTTGTCATTGAAAATATACCTGAAATTCCAATAAGACTGGTCAAAAATCTAAATTCGTATCAGGATGTTCGTTACGCCTATTTTTTAGACTGGCTACCTGATGATAAAGGGATTTTGATCTCTACACGGTTTGGAGATGTTGCACAGATACACCAGGTAGAATTTCCAGGCGGAATGCGACGTCAGCTCACCTTCTTTGATGAACCAGTCGGTAGTGGCAGGGTCTGTCCAGATTATTCTATTCCGTATTTTTTATTCAGTAAGGACTCAGCAGGAAACGAGTGCGACCAGATATATAAATTCAATTATTTGACCGGAGCCTATGATATTCTTACCGACGGAAAGTCTAAATATGGGTATTATCTATGGTCAAGAAAAGGTGATAAGTTTGCCTTCACAAGCACAAAAAGGAATAACAAAGATTTTGATATCTATCTCGGAGATTTGACTGGTGAAAAAAGTCATAGATTGATTTTAAAAGTTGAAGGGGATTGGAGCCCTGTTGACTGGTCTTTTGATAATACAAAGTTGCTCCTTCACAAATATATCTCTGCTAATGAATCCCAGCTCTTCACATTTGATATAAAAACGAATAACTTAACCGAAATAAATCCAGTTGATAAAAAGGTTTCTTATGGCATTGCACGCTGGGCAAAGTATGATAAAGGACCCTTTTACATCTCTGATGAATTCGGCGAATTCAGTCAACTCATTTATTATGAGATAAAGACTGGTAATAAAGAAATTTTGACAAAAAATATACCCTGGGACATCGTCACATTTGATTTATCACCGAATGGTGATACAATAGCATTTGTCAGTAATGAAAACGGAACTGGAAAATTATATATCCTTGAACTTCCCACGAGAAAAATCAATCTGATAAACTTGCCCATTGGCTGGGTTGGTGGTATCAAATTTAAGCCTGATGGAAAGAGTCTGGCATTGATTCTTAATACATATCGTGCACCAAGCGATGTATATTCATTAGAATTCAAAAACAGAAAACTGATACGCTGGACATATTCTGAGATTGCCGGTCTTGATACAACCCGTTTTGTGGCACCAGAATTGTTCTATTACGAAACATTTGACAGTGTTGATGGCAAACCAAGGATGATCCCTGCATATGTTTACAAACCTAAAAAATCAGGACCTCATCCAGTAATAATTGATCTACATGGTGGTCCATCAGGACAGTATACTCCAGCATTCTCACCAATGATTCAGTATTATGTGAATGAACTTGGTTGTGCTGTTATCTGTCCGAATTTTCGTGGTTCAAGCGGGTATGGAAAGACATTTTTGACCTTAGATGATGGTTATAAAAGAGAGGATGCAGTAAAGGATATTGGTAAACTCCTTGAATGGATTGAAAAGAATTCAGAGTTTGATTCAAGGCGTATTGCAGTTACAGGTGGTTCTTATGGTGGATATATGGTGCTTGCCTGTATGGTTCATTATTCAGAAAAGCTAAAATGTGGTATAGACTTTTGCGGTATAAGCAACTTCGTCACATTCCTTGAGAATACAGCAGATTATCGTAAGGATTTGAGAAGGACTGAATACGGTGATGAACGAGACCCGAATATGCATGATTTTCTTATAAAGATTTCTCCGCTAACTAATAGCCATAAAATAAAAAAGCCTTTATTCGTTGTCCAAGGATTGAATGACCCGAGGGTGCCGGTCAGTGAGGCAAGGCAGATTGTTGAGGCAGTAAGGAAGAATAATGTTGATGTATGGTTTTTGCTTGCTGAAGATGAAGGACATGGATTCAGCAAGAAACCCAACCGTGATTTCTATCAACAGGCAGCAGTTTTGTTTCTGGAAAAGTATTTATTAAAGTAGAGTTATACCATTAAGAACGCAAAATTTCCTTTTAAAAGTACCTAACATTCCACATAATTTAAACAACCTACATTTTACTTTTTAAAATTTAAAAAATAGACTATTTCTTCATCTAATTTTTCTAAATCTAATAGAATTTTTTCGTGTCTTGGACTTCCGTTGGCATTTCTGAAATCTCTTTGAAATGAACCACATTTTACCAAAACGCTATCATCAATTTTGATAAAAGAAATCTGTTCCAAGTTAAATTCTGTCTTTCTTAATCTCGACCACGCCCCTCGCTTAATTCTATCCAACTCATATTTTGATTTACCACCCTTAAGTGCCTCATGCCACTTTTGGAAAGTTCTTTTCTCATCATTATATTCTACTTTCCCAATCGCAAGTATTACCCCTACACATCCATATCGTGCTATTGCTGTTGCAGTTGCTCTACTATCATTTACTATTATTTGATGGCTACTTGTATTAATAGCGTGGGCTTTAAAATCCCATGGTATTTTATAAAACCCATCAAAACTTACATTACCGAATTTAGGTCCAGGGATCTGAATGAGATCTTTTAAAGCAATCTCACACAAAAATTGAAAATACCAACCAATCCATTCCATCTGTTTCCAATGAGGAAATCCCGAACTTTTCATCGCCAAGATAGATTTTCTACCATCCCAAATGACAGGAAGGTTTTTAAACTTTTCTGCAATTTCTTCTGCTAATTTAAAAAATTCTTCTTCTTTCATATTTTAGTTCTATGCTTTTTCTCCTTCCACCAAGTACTAATTTTAACATCCTGTGAAAGACCGCTTTTATTTAAATAATAATCTAAAAGATGTTCAAATACAAATTTACCATTGGGATTTAAATCACCAATAATAAAATCCCGTCCCAATATATATGAAACAACACCTACCATTCCGCTTCCACACAGGGGGTCAAAAATTAAATCGCCTTTATTTGAAAAATGTTCTAACAAACACTGCAATAATTTGAAAGGCAATCTTGTTGGATATTTGGGCATATTGACTTTATAATCTCGCTTAAAATTCAAAGTCGTAAGATTGGGTTCTCCATACTGACAGTGGTGAGTTGAGCATCTATTATTGAATGTCCATCTTTCTCCTTTTGTAACCCAATAGATTTCATAAACATTGTGAGACGGTCTTTTCTTACAAACAGGAGCAAAATTATAGGTCCAATACATCTTGCCTCTTAATTGCAGCCCCTTAAACTTCATTATACGGTCGTGAATAATATTACTATTGTTCCAGCCCGAAAAAATCAAGGCCTGGCCATTGTTTTTCAAATTATTTTCTATACATTCCAATAATTGTTGAACTTTCTTTCCGTATTCTGAGACCTTCCACTCTACATAGCCATCAACCACATTGTTTACATTTCTATGGTAATTTGTTGGTTTGCCACTGAACTCTATACCAAATGGCGGGTCAGTAATTATCAAATCTGCCTCAACTTTACACCAATCATTAAAATCTTTTATGATATATTTTGCCAGCAATTCTTTAATAACAACACTACCAGCCATAGATGGATGGGATTTAAAGATGGTCAGATTCTGTGAAAATAGGTCACCGCTCATACATAAATTTTATCCCATAAATTCAGAAAGTCAAGGGTACGATTTAAGTCAAAAATAATCTTACCGAAATGGGGTTATTTAGTCAGAATAAAAATTCTTACCCAAATACTTGAAAAAATAGCGACTCCTGGGTATATTACCCACGAAAGGAGTCGCTATGACAATAGAGATTCCGGAGGAATTATATACCATGCAAGCCAAAAGATCAATAATTAAATTAAATGCCAAAGCTTATAAAAAGGCATCAAGGAAAGAGAAGAAAGAAATCCTTAATGACTTAGAAAAAACCTTGCATTTGCACCGAAAATACCTTATTACGCTCCTCAATAACACGGGCAAGGTATATTTTATACCCCTTCGGGTGTTAAACTGGTTGGTGATCCAACAATAACCTATCTTCACAAACGAGGACGAAAAAAGAAATACACCCAAAAGATTGTGCCCTATCTTAAAGCAATCTGGGTCTTATCACATTATCGCTCCTCAATCCATTTAAAAGCATTTATTGAAAATAATCAACAATGGCTTTTAGGAGAAATCAAGGAGTCTGACCTTGAAGGTTTTGGAAAAGAGGAACGCATGGATTTAGCACCTTTGGTGGATATTCCTGCCTGTATAAAAGAGCAACTGTTAAGCATCAGTGCTTCAACGATTGAGCGGTTGTTAAAGCCGATTAAGGAGGAGTATAAGTTGAAGAAGCGGTATCGTCCGCATCCTCATGCTTCGGTTTTGAAGCGTAAGATTCCGGTTGAGCCACATTATAACAAGCCTACGGGAAGGGTTGGGTATATGGAGAGTGATACGGTGTATTTTAGTGGTGGTCGATCTGATAAGGGATTTTGTTTGGGGTATGTGGAGGCGGAGCGGGAGACGGATTGGACTGAGGCTCGGG
>DAIRCK010000018.1:0-54587 GCA_036796695.1 bacterium | reverse complement strand
CGTTATTTACAGAATAGTTTATGCTAATCAATTTAAAGATGTGGGTGAACCTCAGCTTTATTAATACCCTTGACATAATGGAAATTTTTAATATAATATATTATAGAAAATTTGAAAGGGGGTGATAAAAAACTACAAAAAATAATGGGGTTGAAAATTTAATCAATGTGAAGGAACGAAATAAAAGGGGGTATTATGATAGGTTTGGTCTCAATATTATTGGTGGCATTATTGCCACCTGTTCCGGGTAAGATAACACCGGAACTTGTAGAAATCTTGAATAACACACAACTACAGGAAAAGGTCTTTGTCATCGTCCATATGAATACAGAGTATCCTTATGACCAGATCCAGGGAATGACTCCAGAGGAAAAATGCCAGGTATTCAAGGGTGTGGCTGAGAATTCCCAACGGGATGTGATTTCTTATTTGAGAACTCTACCGCAGGAAAAGGCAGAGGTTCTTAATCAATTCTGGATCTTCAATGGATTTCATCTTAAGGCAACAAAGGATGTGATTGAGGATCTGGCAAAACGTGATGATATCTGGTTTATCTGTTATAACGCGACCGTGCAATTGGATGCAAAGATTGGTGAGGAAGTAGAACCGAGGGCCCCGGAGTGGAATATCACCAAGATAATGGCTGAGTCCTGCTGGGCTGCTGGATTCAATGGTCAGGGAATAATTGTGGGTCACATCGATACTGGTGTTTTGACGACCCATGAGGCATTAACAGGAAAATGGCTTTCTCCATACTGGCATGATGGTGTGAGTGGCCAGTCATCTCCTTATGACGACCACGGTCATGGCACGCATACAATGGGAACTATCTGTGGTGGTGATGGTCCTGGTCCTTTTGTCAATGATATCGGTGTTGCCTATGGTGCACGGTACATCCCCACAAAGGCGTTTAATTCAGGTGGTCAAGGAGACTATTCTTGGATTGATGCCTGTATGCAGTATCTGGCGAATTTGAAGCAGAGTGGTGTTGATATCAGGGTGATTGGTAATTCCTGGGGAAATAGCAATGGTTCGGATTTACACTGGTGGAATATAGTTTTGAACTGGAAGAATCTTGGTGTATTTCCGGTATTTTCCAATGGGAATTCTGGTCCTGGTTCAGGAACGGTTGGTTCACCTGCGAGTTATCCGACTACAATAGGTGTTGGTTCAACGAATAGTTCAGATGCTGTTTCAAGTTATTCTTCCCGTGGTCCAGCACCAAATATCAGTCCTATAAATGACCCACAATACTGGTATTATTCTACCTGGAATTTCCTAAAACCTGATGTTTCTGCACCTGGTGAGAATGTCCGTTCCTCCTTAAATACTGGTGGTTATGGCAGTATGAGTGGCACATCAATGGCATCACCCCATGTTACTGGTGGAACTGCGGTTTTGTTGCAGAAGAATTCAAGTCTGACAGTTCAGGATTTGTATGATTTATTCAGAAACTATTGTGACCAGCCATCAGGTGGTGGACCATATCCGAATAATAACTATGGCTGGGGTAGGATTAATCTCTGGCGCTCATTACAGGCAGTGCCGACAAGTAACAGACCGAATGTGGTATTGAGCAGAACAAATATCGTCAATGACAACAATGGCAATGGTAAACTTGACCCTGGTGAAAATGCTGGTATCGTTACCTATGTAAAGAATACTGGCGGTGTCGTTGCGACAAATGTCCAGGGTAGATTGAGAACCACATCACCCTATATCACAATTACGGATTCCACATATACCTATGGCACAATAAATCCTAATGATAGTGCAAATAATGCCTCTGACCCTTATGATATAAGTGTCCACGCCTCAACCCCACCAGGCCATATGGCAAATTTCCAGCTTGCACTCATCGCTGCAGAGACGACCTGGGTAAGGACATTCTCATATCAGGTTGGTATTGCACCAGGAGAAATCATCTGGGGTCCAAAATCCCTGCCCAATTTCCCGACGAACAATTTCATTTATGGTGTTGCCTATGACAGAATCGGTAATAGAATCTATGTCCTTGATTTCTATTCCAATCAGATAAGATACTATTCTTCAGATAGTTTCGTGACCTATTATGGTGCGATAACCGGTCCTGAAGATAGTGTGACTGATATAACCTATAGCCGATATGATGACCGGTTTTATGTCTGCAACTATCCACAAAAACTGGTCTGGAAGATTAATAAGTCAACCGGTGCGGTTTTGCGTCAATTCAACAATCCAGCAAATGATTATCCTGTGGGTATTGCATTCCGTCCACCAAATACTATGTGGTATGCAGATAGAAGGACTGCGCTCGGTGGAACCCAGTTAATATACATTGGTGATACCCTTGGTGTGGCAACGCAATATAACAGTCCAATTCAGGGATATCTTAATACCCGGTGCCTTGCCTATGATAGTTTAGGTAATTCATTTGTGAATGTTCAGACCTGGTTCAATAGTAGTCAAACCCTTGATAGTGTTGGCGTCGTAGAGTTCTCGGGGACACCGCCTGTATTTACCGGGAAGAAATTCCTGTTGAATCCCGGTTGGAATATCCGTGGTATTGAGGCTGACCCGAGGGATGGCAATTACTGGATAACAATCGCTCAGATTAGTGGATCTTATGTAAATCAAGTTGTGAAGGTCAGGGGATTCTATACACCACTCACACCGGTTGAGGAATCAGAGAAGGAGAATGTTGCCCAGTGGAAACTATTGAAGGTTGTTCCGAATCCAGCAAAGGGTGCTCTTTCATTCCATATTAATCCTGATAATGTTAAGGTTCACCATCTAAAGGTATATGATATTGGTGGTCGACTTGTGGCAGAGGTGCCGTTTAATAAAGGTGAAAGGGTTATCAACTGGAATCCGAGAAAGGCTTCGCTTGCAAATGGTATTTACTTTGTTACACTGGAAAAGGACGATGGTGTGCTCACCCAGAAATTCATCCTGACACAATAGCAAGTTCATCAAATTGGGGTAGCAGTTTTAAAACTGCTACCCCAATAAGCATTAAGGAGGTAAAATGATTAGAACCTTTTTATTAGCAGGTGTAGTAATAATAAGTTTGGGTTGGTCAAACCTATTGACCAATGGTAATTTTGAACAACCATTGACAACCGGCTGGCTAATTGACACAAATGCAACTAATCTTCTCATAAACCGTGCAACTAACTATGATCCAGATCCTGATTTTGAAGCCCAGGTTTATAAATGGACTGGCACAGGTTACGCAAAGCTCTATCAAAGAGTTGATATCCCTTCTGTGCAACTGTTATTTTCCTGCAATACCAAACTCATTGCTACCACCACTTCTTCAACCTGCTGGGCAGGCACAGCCCTGGTCATTGGGTATTTAAATTCCGCGAACACAAAACTTGGCGAAACAATGATCTGTGCCAAAACCCCAAACTGTCCCTGGCAAAATACATCAACCCGTCATTTAATAATTGCTCCTGATACTCTATGGCGCAACTATGGATTTAATATCAGCGATGAATTAACAAATCTACCAGGAGTGAATCCTTCACAAGTAGTTAAGATTGAAATTGCACTCTACAGCGAATGTTATAGTAGCTGAGGTACTTCCGAAGTGGCGAAGGTCTTCGCCGATGATATCAGTCTAAGCATTATGGGAAATCGTCCCTTTGTAGTTTTAAGCCGTGTCAATGTTGTCAACGACAACAATGGAAATGGTCAACTTGACCCTGGAGAGAATGCGGGGATTGTTACTTATATAAGGAATACCGGTAATTTACCTGCAACCAATGTCCAGGGTAGATTGAGAACTACATCACCTTATATCACAATCACGGACTCCACATATACCTATGGCACGATAAATTCCGGGGATAGTGCAAATAATGCCTCTGACCCCTATGATATAAGTGTCCATGCCTCAACTCCATCAGGACATATGGCAGATTTTCAGTTAGTTCTTATTGCGGCAGAAACCACCTGGGTAAGGACATTCTCATTACAGGTTGGTATTGCACCAGGGACAATCATCTGGGGTCCAAAATCCCTACCCAACTTTCCAACGACCCAGTTCATCTACGGTGTAGCCTATGACAGAATCGGTAACAGGATCTATGTCCTTGATTTCTATTCCAATCAGATAAGATACTATTCTTCAGATAGTTTCGTGACCTATTATGGTGCGATAACCGGTCCTGAAGATAGTGTGACTGATATAACCTATAGCCGATATGATGACCGGTTTTATGTCTGCAACTATCCACAAAAACTGGTCTGGAAGATTAATAAGTCAACCGGTGCGGTTTTGCGTCAATTCAACAATCCAGCAAATGATTATCCTGTGGGTATTGCATTCCGTCCACCAAATACTATGTGGTATGCAGATAGAAGGACTGCGCTCGGTGGAACCCAGTTAATATACATTGGTGATACCCTTGGTGTGGCAACGCAATATAACAGTCCAATTCAGGGATATCTTAATACCCGGTGCCTTGCCTATGATAGTTTAGGTAATTCATTTGTGAATGTTCAGACCTGGTTCAATAGTAGTCAAACCCTTGATAGTGTTGGCGTCGTAGAGTTCTCGGGGACACCGCCTGTATTTACCGGGAAGAAATTCCTGTTGAATCCCGGTTGGAATATCCGTGGTATTGAGGCTGACCCGAGGGATGGCAATTACTGGATAACAATCGCTCAGATTAGTGGATCTTATGTAAATCAAGTTGTGAAGGTCAGGGGATTCTATACACCACTCACACCGGTTGAGGAATCAGAGAAGGAGAATGTTGCCCAGTGGAAACTATTGAAGGTTGTTCCGAATCCAGCAAAGGGTGCTCTTTCATTCCATATTAATCCTGATAATGTTAAGGTTCACCATCTAAAGGTATATGATATTGGTGGTCGACTTGTGGCAGAGGTGCCGTTTAATAAAGGTGAAAGGGTTATCAACTGGAATCCGAGAAAGGCTTCGCTTGCAAATGGTATTTACTTTGTTACACTGGAAAAGGACGATGGTGTGCTCACCCAGAAATTCGTCCTGACCCAATAATTAGATTGATTGGAGAAAGAGCCCTGGCAATGCCAGGGCTCTTTTATTTCAATCTTATCATTGACAATGATATTAAATTTGTTATAATATCCTGCTAAGGAGATGTATATGCCAGGCAATGTAATCTTTGAGTATGATGAGAAATTAAACATAGTCTTTACTGAAGACCACTGGGAGATAAAGACCCGGCAGGATGTTGAAGAGTTCTTTGCCGAGTATCAGAAATACTTCCAGAAACTCGGTAAAAAGGTCTATATGGTCTCAAACATTGATAATCTATTGGTCCATGCAGAAGTTGCTGAGTACTACGGCGAAGTAGCAAAGAATACGGTTGTGATATACCTTCTTGGTTTTGCCCGGTGGGGAACAAAGGATTGGGCAAGGATGACTGTGCGCACAACCTCTTTAAAGGCAAGGTTTTCACCCAATATCTATAACACAAAGGAAGAGGCGATACAGGCGATAGAAAGACAGAAGATGGAGAGACAAAAACAAGAAGGATAAAAGGGGGGTTATGGAATATTTGAAATATGAATCACCAAAGATTAGTAGAAAATCTAAAAAGTTGATTGAGCGTGATAAAAAGGTAATGTTTGGTGCCCACACAAGAACAAGGGAGATACCCCTTGTTGTGGAAAGGGCAAAAGGTGCCTGGGTTTTTGATATTGATGGTAAAAAATATCTTGATTTTGGTGCGGGGTTTGCCGTAGTTGCCACTGGACACTGCCATCCAGAAGTTATAAAGGCAGTAAATAAACAGATCAGAAAACTAATTCATATTTCAGGGAGTGATTTTTATTACGAACCACAGATTGTCCTTGCTGAGAAATTGATAAAAATAACACCTGGTGATTTTGATAAACGGGTCTATTTTGGCAGTTCAGGTGCTGAGGCAATTGAGGCATCTTTAAAGATTGCACGCTATTATACAAGAAGACCAAGGATGATCTCTTTTCTGGGCGGTTTTCATGGCAGGACATTTGGAGGAATGACTATGTCTGGAAGTAAGAAAGTCCAGCGTGCACATTTCTCTGCCTTAATACCTGAAGTCCACCATATTCCATATCCATATTGTTATCACTGTATCTTTAATCAAACATACCCAGAATGTATAAAAAAGGATTTTGAAGGCGTCCCTTTAATTTATTGCCTTTCTTATCTTACTGATGTCATATTTGAAAGGTTGATTGACCCTGAGGATGTAGCATTGATAATGGTTGAGCCGATACAGGGTGAGGGTGGATATATCGTTCCACCCCAGGAATTCTTACCTGCGCTCCGTGCAATCGCGAACAAATACGGAATTATTTTGATATTTGATGAAATCCAGAGCGGCCTTGGAAGGACTGGTAAATGGTTTGCCTGTGAACACTTTAATACTGTTCCAGATATCATCCTCATCGCCAAGGCAATTGCCTCAGGATTACCGATGAGTGCAACTGTTGCCAGGGCTGAATTGATGGACCCTGAGGTTGATTCCAGGGCATGGGTTCCTGGGTCACATGGTTCAACATTTGGAGGCAACCCGGTTATCGCGTCTGCAGGGATTGTATCCCTTGAATTGATTGAAAATGGTCTTATAGAAAACGCCCGGGTTGTAGGTGAATATCTAAAACAGGGATTGATTGATATAATGAACCGGCATAAGATAATTGGTGAGGTGCGAGGTCTTGGTTTGATGATTGGACTTGAAATTGTTCAACATAAAGATACAAAAGAGCATTTTCCCAGGATTGTGACAAAAAATGGTAAAAATATAAAAGAAGTGATCACAGGCGAATGTTTCAAAAGGGGTTTGATTCTATATGGAGCAGGGTTCAACTCGATAAGGATATCACCACCACTGGTCATCACAAAATCTGAAGCAGATATCGCATTGAAAATAATTGAAGAAGTCATAAACTTTGTTGAATCACAATTATGATTAATCCCTCAATATTCAGAGAATATGATATAAGGGGTATTGCAGATACCGATTTAAATGATGAAAATGCCGAATTGCTCGGTCTTGGACTTGGCACATATTACCGTTCCAATAACCAAAATACCGTTGTCATTGGGGGTGATGTGCGCCTTTCTACACCACGCATAATGGGAATTTTTATAAAAAGTCTCCAAGCCACTGGATGTAATATTATTGATATCGGCACGGTTCCCACACCAGTCCTTTATTTTTCTCTGTTTCATTATAACATTCCCAATGGCATAATGGTTACTGCAAGCCATAACCCAAAAGAATTCAATGGTTGTAAGGTCTGTGCAAATAAGACTGCAATCTATGGAGAAGAGATTCAGAAGATTAAAAAGATAATTGAAGAAAATAAATTCCTTAAAGGCAAGGGGAATTATGAAAAAAGGGATATCATTTCAGATTATATAGAGTATCTATTATCCCGAGTGGATATAAAAAAGGGATTGAATATTATTGTTGATACAGGGAATGGCACCTGTGGACCGATAATGGAAAGAATATTACAAAAGATTGATGCAAAATTTGAAATTTTATTCAAAGAACCAGATGGGAATTTCCCGAATCACCTTCCTGACCCAACTGTTGAAAAATATATAACGACTTTGATTGAAAAAATGAAGTCTAAAAAATTTGAAGTGGGTATTGGCGTTGATGGCGATGGCGATAGAATCGGTGTTATTGATGAGAATGGAAATATTATATGGGGTGATATCCTTCTGGCAATATTTGCTGAAAAAATAATAAGGAATCAGCCCGGTGCAAAGATAATCTTTGAAGTAAAGTGTTCTAAGGGATTAATCGAAAGGATTGAAGAACTGGGCGGAGAACCGATAATGTACAGAACTGGACATTCTTTAATAAAAGCAAAGATGAAAAAGGAGAACTCTCCTCTTGCCGGTGAGATGTCTGGACACATATTCTTTGCTGATCGGTATTTTGGTTATGATGATGCGATATATGCATCCTTGAGACTCCTTGAAATTTTGAGTGACGGGAAGAAATTATCAGAACTTGCAAAAAAGGTACCAAAGTATTTTTCTACACCCGAGATCAGAGTTGATACCTCGGATGATAAAAAATTTTTGATTGTTGAAAAATTAAAATCTGAATTCAAAGAAAAATACAAAGTTATTGATATTGATGGTGTAAGGGTTGATTTTGGTGATGGCTGGGGACTGGTAAGGGCATCGAATACCCAGCCAGTGCTGGTCTTGCGATTTGAAGCAAAGACTGAATCAAGGCTTAATGAAATAAAAAATCTTTTTTTGAGTAGCCTTGAAAAAATAGGATTAAAATAAGGGGGTTATATGGGTTTGATATTTTTTGTTCTATTCTCTTTTGAAGAACCTTCTGAGATTCTTCCCAAATGGATGACTTCAGAAGAAAGCCTAAGAGTTGATGAGATTGGTAAAGGGCATATCATCACTGCCCCTCCTGGCGGATTTGTTGTCACTCCTGCTGAGTATGAACCAGTAAGGGGTGTATTTCTGACCTGGGCAGGTTATCAATCAGTCCTGCGTGAAATTGTGCGTTATGTCGTTCCCACCTGTAAGGCATATATTATCTGTTCTGACAGCAATAGTGTAAAGAGTTATCTGACCAGCGGTGGAGTGTCATTAGATAGCGTTCGATTCCATATCTTTCCTTATAATTCAGTCTGGATTCGTGATTATGGTCCATGGTTCATAAGAAAACAGGATAATACTGAAGGGATTGTTGATTTCCAGTATAATCGTCCTAGACCCAGTGATGATACAATACCCTGGCGCATTGGTCAGGTTTGGGGAATACCAGTCTATGGTTCACCCCTTGAACATCCAGGTGGTAACTTTATGGTGGATGGCCATGGCACTGGATTTTTCAGCAGTCTGATATATGAAGAGAATCCAGGTTATACACCAACCCAGATAAACCAGTTGATGCTTGAATACAGTGGTCTTGAGCAGACTATCCCGGTAAAAAGAATACTTACTGAATACACCGGGCACATTGACCTCTGGACAAAGATCCTGAATGATACACTTGTAATGGTTGGTGAATATGCCTCAGGTCATCCGAATGATACAGTTCTTGATAATCGTGCGGACTCAATCAGCAGATGCAAAAATAGAGAGGGGTTTCCCTATCGTGTTGTAAGGATTGTGATGCCCTGGTCAACATCAGATGCACCACCAACATATCTCAATTCACTCTTTGTAAATAACAGAATCCTTGTGCCAACCTGGGGATTATCAACTGACCAAGAGGCATTGAATACCTACCAGCAATATCTTCCAGGTTATACAGTCGTGGGAATAAACTGCTCATCAATGGCTAATTCCGGTGGCGCTATCCATTGTATAACAATGCAAGTCCCTAAATCACAATTTCTTCACATTGCCCACAACCGTCTTACTGACACATACAATACTTCTAATCCTTACAGAGTTAGAGCAAGAGTTATCACTTCAGGTAATCTCAGACCTGAATCGACTCTCGTTTTTTATAAGAAAAATAGTCAGCCCAATTTTACAACCACACCGCTGAGTGCAGTTGCTGATACACCTGGTGTTTATGCTGGATATATACCTCCACAATCTTCTGGCGATACAATTTTCTATTATATCCTCGCAAAGAATACTGATAATATCAGAAGAACATCCCCTTCCTATGTGCCTCCCCAATTATATTCTTTCCGTATCCTTCCCGTTGCAGTCCTGGAACAGGTTGCCCGGACTTTGAACGGCTTTGCAATTTATCCCATTCCAACAAAAGATGTTATCAATTTCTCAGTAAACCTACCATATCCAGCAAATGTAAGAATAGAGATATATAACGCAATCGGACAGAGACTGAATTTATTTGAAGGCAGATATGATAAAGGCAAACATATAATTACATACAATTTAACAACAGAAAACAAAAACCTTTCCAGTGGTGCTTATTTTTATCGCGTGAGTATTGACGATGAAATAATCAATGGCAAATTCCTAATGGTGAAATAGAAGAGATAAACGCAGATAAAAATGAAAATCATAAAAAAAATAGTAGAACTTAAAAAATCCGTAAATAAAATCAAGCGCAAAAATAAAATAATCGGTTTTGTGCCCACAATGGGTTATCTCCATGAAGGACATTTGTCTTTGATAAAAATCGCCCGTAAAAAAAGCGACTATGTTGTATGCTCAATCTTTGTAAATCCTGCACAGTTCGGACCTAATGAAGACTTCAATCGTTACCCCAGGGATTTAAAAAGGGATGAAGGTTTGTTGAAAAAAGAAAAGGTTGACCTCCTCTTTTATCCTTCAGTAAAAGAGATGTATCCTGATGACTACAAGACATATGTTGAGGTAGAAGAGTTGAGTTCTATCCTGTGCGGGAAATCAAGGCCTGGACATTTCCGCGGTGTAACTACCGTTGTTTTGAAATTATTCAATATCGTGCAGCCTGACATTGCAGTCTTTGGCGAAAAGGATTATCAGCAGGCAATAATCATCAAACAAATGGTAAAAGATTTGAACCTTGATGTAGAGATAATCGTTGCACCGATTGTGCGCGAACCAGATGGGCTCGCAATGAGTTCAAGGAATACATATTTGAGTCCTGAAGAGCGAACCAACGCAACAATCCTTTATAGGGCATTGACCTGGGCAAAGGATTCTTTTTATAAAGAGAATGTCAAAAGCCCTGAATATATTATTACACAGATGAAGCGGATGATTGAAGAGATGGGAGGGCAGATTGATTATATTGCTATCGTGGATAAGAATGATCTGAACCCTGTAAGATATATTAAAAAAGGAGACCGGATATTACTTGCGGTATTTTTTGGAAAAACAAGGTTAATAGATAATATAGAGGTATAGCAATAAATTTCACTTGACAGAGAAAGAATTATATATATAATGTAAATTAAAAGGAGGCAAAATGAAGAAACTATTTGCAATAATGATTGTCGGTTCAATGCTGGGTGGGCTCTATGGTCTGAGCCTCAGCCTCAGTGGTGCGTATCAGGATATCACCAAAGAATTCGGTGGGAATCCTTATTTTGGCATAAAGGCAGATGTGATCGTTGGATTACTACCGGTGCTCAAGGCACGCGGATATCTTGCTGAAGTCGATTTCAGAGATGAAACACATATGAGATTTGGAACCTTTACCGGTTCTGATATGCTCATCTCCATTCCTATGGCTATGCCATTTCAACCCTATTTGGTTGCTGGATTCTGGTTTGAAAAGGATGTGTATACGACATTCAAGGTAGGTGCTGGTGCTGAGATGGGTTTTGGTAATATGAGTGGTTATCTTGAATACAACCTTAATTTTATTTCATATAACCAGGGTGATAGTTTTATGCCGATGAATATAATGGGTGGTATCCGAATTCCGTTGAAACTCGGGTTGTAATTGAAAGAGTAACAATTTACCAAAGGCGGGCAAATGTCCGCCTTTTTTTAAAACTTTGCTGCGATAGGCATTCTTCTGCCCAACCCAAATGCCTTTGATGTCACTTTTAATACCGGCGGTGCCTGGCGCCTTTTATATTCATTTTTATTTACTGCATTAATAACCCAGTCAACTACTTCAGGGACATATCCCTTTTCAATAATCTCTTCTTTTGATAATCCATCCTCTATGTAGTATTGTAGTATCGGGTCAAGAATTTCATAAGGCGGTAATGTATCCTGGTCCAATTGATTCGGTCTCAATTCTGCGGAAGGTGGTTTTTCAATGATTGCCTGTGGTATGATTTCTTCATTATGATTGATAAATTCTGCCAGTTTATAAACCATTGTCTTGGGCACATCACCAATTACTGCAAGGCCGCCACTCATATCACCATATAGAGTGCAGTAGCCAACAGCAAGTTCACTTTTATTCCCGGTTGTCAGAACCAGATACCCAAATTTATTTGAAAGTGCCATTAAGATATTACCCCTGATCCGTGCCTGGAGATTCTCTTCGGTCGTATCCATTTCTTTACCTACAAAGGTTGTCTTTAATGTCTTTAGATAAGATTCATAAACATCGTTTATTGGAATGACCTTTAATTCAATTCCCAAATTTTCGGCAAGCATTTTGGAATCACCAATACTACCTTTTGAAGAGAATGGGCCGGGCATTGTTACACCAATGACATTATCTCTTCCAATCGCTGTTGTAGCAATGCAAGCAACAAGTGCAGAATCAATCCCTCCAGATAGACCCAGAACCGCCTTTTTAAATCCACATTTTCTTAAATAATCACGAACTCCAAGGACAAGGGCATTATACACACTCTCAATATTTAAAAGCGGTGTATAATTTTCTGGACTGCCTTTTGCATTGGTCTCAATTGTCTTTACACACTCACTGAACGCCAGGAGAACATCAATCGGTTCTCCGTCACTATCAATCACCATACTCCTGCCATCAAATATCAATTCATCATTAGCACCAACTTGATTGACAAAGACAAATGGAATACGATATTTTTTGGCATAACTTTGCAAAATTTTATAACGAATCTCTTCTTTGCCCATTGTAAATGGTGATGCAGAAATATTTATCAGGACTGTCACCCCTTTCTGAGCGAGAATTTGAATCGGGTCAAGAGCATAAAATTGTCTGTGCCACAACTCCGGGACATTCCAGGCATCTTCACATATAGAAATACCAATAATTTCGTCTTTGAATTGAATGGTCTTTATCTCTTGTGCCGGATCAAAATACCTTGCCTCATCAAAAACATCATAGGTAGGTAAAAGAGATTTGTGCTGGATATGGTTTATCAACCCACGATAGATAAATATCGCGGAATTATGAAGTCCACGACCAGTATTTTTGTATGATGATACAGGTGCACCAAAAATTATACCCGTGTCCGGGTAGCAAGCTGAAAGTTTTACTATTTCTTCTATTGCCTTCTCAATCCTTTTGATAAACCATCTTCGCTCAAGCAAATCCTGAGGTGGATAGCCAGAGAGAAAGAGTTCAGGGAAAACGACCAGGTCCGAATTTTCATCCTGTGCCTGTTTTAATGTTTGAGTTATTTTCTCAAGATTAGCATCAATAGCACCGACTGTGGGATTTAATTGGGCAAGGGTAATCTTCATATTAAGAGAAGATTCTTATTTGAAAGATGACTGGATTAAAAGAGGCAGAGATAAATTTTGCCTCACAGAAATGAACTCTTCGCATAAGGAATTATAATGAATATTCCTTTGAAGTCAAGGGAATAACATATCTATTTACATAGAACCCGAGAAATTTGGCACTTGACTTTTAAAAAAATCGGACTAAAATAGAATAATAGTTTTGAATTATGATTAAATAAAAAAGGGCGGACAATTGCCCGCCCTTTTTTATTTGTAAAGATTTTATTTTGGAACACACCAGCGAAGTCCAGCGATTGGCTGATACGCAATCTTTAGAGTGAGCTGGACACCATTTATTCCTACGACCTGAATTTTGCCAAAATGGTCGGTTGATGCATCCCAGCCGTCATTATTTGGGTCAATCCAGAAGTAGTAAACAGCACCACTCGCCACATCGGTCTGGGTAGAATAACCACCTGGTGCATCCGCAATCTTAACATCATTATAATTGGTCTGACCGCTGTTCTTGGTGGCATTGACTTCATTGTTCAATGGTGGATTACGGTCACTTGGTGAAACAAATTTAATAGTTGTTGGACCCGAACTATAAACCCAGTAATCAATCAATGGCCAGTTATTCTGGTTGGAGATTGCATAAGCAACTGCATTTCCCTGGGCATTGAAACCGAATCCACTTGGATGGGTTGTATCTGGATCTGAGCTGCCGTAAACTGTAAGGGTAGCAGTCTCTATTGCGCCACAATCAATTTCATCCTTTCCACTCTCCTGATCACCTGCATAGGCAGAAACCTCATAGAGTGCAGCTGGTATGTTTGCATTATATGAGGTTGTTGTTACTGAATCAACCTTCTTACCATCAGCATAGATATAATAACCATCAGCATCCGTGATCTCATCCCAATCAAGGACGAGTGTCCCACCTTTGTCATCAGATTTTACTGTATAGGTGACATCAGGTGTCTCAAGGGTTACCTCTTGTTCACAACCAATAAAGATAATCAAGAGTGCAAATATTGATAGGGTTAAAAATCTCTTCATTTTTCCTCCTTACTTCTGGGTTGGTGGTTTTAGACCGCCGCCGGTTCCACCACCGGTTGGTGGCTTGGGCATACTCTTATGATATTTATCAAGATGCGCATTGTAATTCGCAGTCAGGGAATCCAATGCGGTCTGGAGATTTGTGACCTGGGTCTTTAACGCACTAATCTCTGCCTTTACCGCATCCAGTTGTTCAGTCGTCACCACATTCTGCTGTTGTGGTGGCTGACAGCCGATTATCACAAGGGCGATTGCGATAACCAGCAGGGTTGCGAGTTTCTTCATATCTTACCTCCTTGTTTTCTCGCTATTATTGTGCAATGAATCGCACCATTACACTAAGATTACGCTCATTCGCCGTAATCTATGGGCCTAAGTGGAATTGAACCACTCACCTCACGCTTATCAGGCGTGCGCTCTAACCAACTGAGCTATAGGCCCAAAAAGATTGTTTATCGGCATACGGTTATTAAACTCTAACATTATCCGTTTTATTGAACCACGCAATACTAAAACACCCCAGTTCACACCCAATTATAATCCTGAAGATTATAACCAAAATCCATTTTTTGTCAATAGTCCAGCAAGGTTGTGCGAAATAATAACTGATGGTTAAATATTTTTAACCATTCAACCATTTAACCAGTTATTATTTCCTTGGATGGTCTGGGTCAGGAACACAGGCACCAACCGGACAGACAGCTGCGCACTGGGGTTCATCGAAATGACCCACACATTCCACGCACTTGTTAAAATCAATAACATATATCGGGTCACCTTCACTTATTGCCTGGACCGGACATTCTGGTGCGCAAAGCCCGCAGGCTGTGCAATCTTCCGTAATCTTATAAGCCATTTTGCCTCCTTTTAAAGTGAGAGATTATATATAATTTTTCCCAAATGTCAAGTAACTTGAAATATACATTGGTTTAATAATTATCGTTCAGGTGGTTGATATTTCTTCAATATCTCCCTTGCCCTTATTCCAATTGGTGAATTCTGATATTTTATAACCAGTTCTTCAAGGATTTTTATGCCCTCCTGTAATTTTCCCATCTTTATATAAACTTCAGCCACAAGTATCTTTGCCCTGTGAATACGATTTGCAGGAAACTCCTTTTTCAATTCTTCAAGTGCAGATAGTGCTCGATTAAATTCATTTTTCTTATCATAAACAAGTGATAGATAAAAAAGGGCAAAATCGCCGATATTGGTCTTTATAAGTTTTTTTAAACTATCCTCAGCCGGTTTCAGCTCATTAATTTCATAAAGATATATTGATTTTGCCAGTCTTTTCAATAAAACCGTATCTTTACGCGCAGATTCAAATAGATAGAGCCTTTCCAGAGCCTCATTAGCATACCTTGCACTGGAAAATCTTGCCACTGTCCTTAGATATTGTTCCCTTGCAGATAATAATTCACCCTTAAAAAATAGATTCTCACCAAGCAAATAATTTATCCCTGCCTGTTCTTCAAATCCAAATCTGTTTTCATATCTTTTCAGGCAGTCATTTGCACTATCAAATAATTCAGACCTCAGATATGCATTATTCAATTCAATGATGTATTGGTATTCTGGTTTTATCGCTATCAAATTTTTTAAAGAATCTATCTCGCTAAAGAATAAAAACAGAATGATCATTCCTGCTCCAGCAATGCCCGGAAATACTCTCTAATATAAATTTCATACTCCCTGGGATGGGGCTGTTTTAAAGCCCTCTGTATTATCTCCATCAACTCATCTCTTCCCAATTCCTCAGGTAGTGAGGCTGGCGAAGGATGTTTTATATCTTCACCCGGTTTGCTCTTTCTCTCCTTTGTCCAGTCTTCCTGTCTTATTGATCTTTCTGCATCAAGTAATCTTGAAATAATCAGTTGCTGACGTTCAATGAGCTTTCTGTCTATCCTGTATTGATATAATGCCTCTTCAGTCTCTTTCATCTCCTGGGCGAGATTATCGAGCAGTTCCTGGAATCTTCCTGCCTCAGGCAAACCCTTCAGTGATTCAAGTGTCTGTCTCAGTTCACGCTGTTTACCTGCAAGACGTTGAATCTGTGCCATCTGGTCTGGTGTCAATCCACTTGCTGGAACAGGAAAGAGATTGAATATTGATTGCCCTATACCCATCTGGTTCTGTGCCAGTGAAGATAAATTTTTTAAAAACTCATCCATACCTGTAGATGAGCCACTGCCTTCTACTGCCTTCTTCAAACTCTGAAGCATTGATAAGGATGCAAGATTCAATTGCTTCATCGCCTCCTGGGCATGGAATTTACCTGTATTTCTATGATTCAAAGATGCCAGTTCCATTTCCTTCAATGCCTTACTCAATCTCTTACCGATCTCAGGGCCCACATACAGGCTCTTCACCTGCTGGGCATAAAGACTCTCTGCTACTTCTTTTGTCGCAATTGCGATCTCAGATTGTCTATCCGGGTCTATCTTTTCTAAGTTTAGCAGGTCTTCCTCAAGTTTAGACAGCTCAACCAATTGATTCAATGTCTCAAGGAGATTCCTCCTTAGATTTGCAGCCCTGCCTTTTGTTAAATCTTCATATAATCGCTGCAGCTCGGTTGATAATTTGTTTAATCCCTTTTTCAGGTCTTCAGGGCTTAAATTTTCTCCCTGTGACATTGACCGTGCCTGTTTTGATGCCTGTTTTAATTGTTCAGAGATTTCCTGTTCAAGACCTTCGGATTCAGAGAGTTTATTAATCTCGAGTGCAAGGCTATCAATTGAACGAAAAAGGCTATCAAGGGATCTTTTCAATCCCTCCGTTCCTTTGAGTTCTTCAATTCTTTTTAAATCTTCTGCCTGTTCAGACAATTTTTCTGCCTTTTCCGCAAGTTCTTTTAATTTCTCTTCCTGTTGATACCTTTTCAATAGTTCAAGGGTTCGCTCCAGTGCCTTTGCAAGTTCTTCCTGGGCTTCTTTCAACTGCTCCATTGCCTTTTTTAATTCCTCAGGATTTTTATTCATTGCCTGTTTTAAATTCTCAAGTGCCCTTTTCAACTCTTCAGGTGCTATCTCCTGTAGTATCTTTGTAATCTCCTGGAGTCTTTCTATTGATTTCTGGTCAAGGAGAATGCCGCTTTTTAATTTCTCAATCGTATTCTTCAATTCATTCTGCCAATCTTCAATTTTTTTCAGGACATTCTCTTCTTTATTTATTACCTCTTTCAATTTCTCATTATCAAGCCAGGATAATTCCCGCTCACGTTTCAATTTCTCTTCAAGTCTTTTAATCTCATTCATACCCTCCTGATGGGTATCTTCAAGGTTTTTCAAATCAGATTGAACCATTTCTTCTCTGCCTTTTACTTCTTCGTAAATCTGTTCCATTGTAGGAAAATAAATAAAATATGTCTTGCTCTTTGCCTTCTGGCCTCCATTGTCCTGGACTTCAACAAAATATGATACCCTGTCTCCAGGCAGCATCCTTAAGTCATTCAAATCCCATTCATAAAAGATTGTATCCTCAGAACTTCCTTTTTTAAATTTCAAACCCATTTCTTTTGGTTCGTTGAATTGATAATGTAAATTTACCTTATTCAAACCATAATCATCACTGCATTTTATTCCAAGTGTGATTTTCATATCCGGTGGCATATTTATGTTATAACCCGGGGAGAAAACTTCAATAAGGGGTGCAAGGTCTGGAATTGCATAGATTGATATATCTTCATTATGAGAAGTCTCTCCGATAATCATTAACTTCGCCTTTCCACTTGTAGTAATTTTAAACCTACCAGAGAATGATTCATTATTACAGGTAAGTTCTGTTGTATCGTTAAATAAAAATTTTGCCTGTTTTAAAACCTGTGATGCCTTCCCTCTTATTTCAACCTCTGTACCCGCAGGAACGATCAATTGTCTATCACTCTTTATCTCGTCACTCAATTTTGTATACTCGGGATAATGTAGAGAAAAAGTTAGTTCTTTTAGATATATCGGTTCAATCACACCTATTTTATATTCATTGCTCTTCATCCCGGCAAACTCAAAATAATAATCGAATGGTTCAGTTATCTCAATCATCTTATTCGCCTTACCATCAACCACTGATAATCTAAATCTTTTTATGATATCTCTTGTTTTATAGACAAGCGTAACCCTATCCGGGATATAAGGTCCTGAGAGATTGATTCCCAATTCAATATTTTCATTCCGATTGAATCTTCCGGATTGTGGTATGACATTATATTCAATCTTATGATTCAATGCAAACCAGAACCTTCCTGGTAAGAAAGTAGGGAAAAGAAGTGCCGATATTATTACGATGAGAAAAAAGAATAAAGAAAAATTCAAGAATTTATTGTCCAGAAATTTTTTGATTTCAATATTCTCAAATTTTTTCTCGGTTGATTCAATAAATGCATTTATCAATTCTTTTGCATATCCTTCACGATTATTTTCCGGGATATGGGATATCTGGATACTGCTTACAATTTCACCATTGGCACCAATCTTTTTGTCAAACTCCCTTGCCCAATCTATAAAATTATTTCTTTTATAAAACATTAAAGGAAACAAACCAATGAGCCCGTACCAGGGCGATTTCAATAATAATAGGGCAATCGTTAATGAAATGATGGTTGTGCTAAAGGTAAATATAATTAAGGAAAAAAGATTTATAAAACCCTGTCTTTTTGCATATGCAATTACTTTTTTCTCAATCATCTTCATCTCTGTGTTAATACATAGACCACGATATTTATTCCCATTTTCAATGCCTGTTCTCTTTTCTCTGGTGGGTCATTATGGATATCAGGGTCTTCCCAGCCATCACCAAGGTCGGTTTCATAAGAATAGAATACCACAAGCCGGTTCTGATAAAAGATTCCAAAGCCCTGGGCTGGTTTGCCATCATGTTCATGTATCTTAGGTAAACCCTCAGGAAAATCATAGAAAGAATGGTATATTGGATGGTCAAATGGTAATTCAATCAATGGTGATTCAGGGAAGATTTTCTTCATCTCCCTCCTGAAAGAAGAATCCATTCCATAACAATCATCTGCATGTAAAAAACCGCCGTTGATTAAATAATTTCTTAAAATTTTTACCTCTTCATCGGTAAATTTAACAGTGCCATGTCCGGTCATATATAGATAAGGATATTTGTATAGTTCAGGATTGGTCAATTCTAATACAACTTCCTTTGGTGCTGCACGGATATGGGTTCTTTCGTTTATTGCCTTGAGTAGATTGGGTAGAGAACTCGGGTCACAATACCAGTCTCCACCACCACCATATTTCAATCGGGCAATGGTAAAATCATATTGGCTAAATAATAAAAGTCCTATATATACAAACATCATATTTCTATTATAAACTGAAACAAATCGTTGTCAAGGGAGGGATAATATATAAGGGTATTCATATCCGGGTCTTGCAACCATATTTTTTTTCTATATAATATTCGAATGACACCTTTGATAATTTTATTAATTTTAGGCGGACCTTCTAAAGAGACAAATCCTGTAAAAATAGTCTTTACGACAACGATTAAATTATATCAAAAAATTGTCTCCCCTGCCCAGGGTGATGTCTGCAATTTTTCTCCTTCCTGTTCACACTTTGCATCGAATGCAATTGAGAAATATGGAATATTCTGGGGCACATTGATGTCTGCAGACCGATTAATGCGCTGTAATCCTTCAGCCATAGATTACTATGATACATTTTATTCAGGGATTAAAGATAATAAAGTATATGACCCTGTGGAAAACAATTATATCCCGAAACCAATTAGCAAGCCATTTGAGATATATATTGAACCAATAAAATGATCATATTTTTTATCTTCGTCCAATCAGAATTATTAAACCCCGAAACGATTTTGAAGTTTGCTGATTATCTTTATCTTGAAGGTGATTTTAACTCAGCATTAAATGAATATCGCAGATATTTATTTCTATGTGATAGCAATAAACAGTTGGTGAGTGAAAAAATAGTTGATTGTATGGCACGCTTGAAAAGATATGATGAAGCTATATCTATATTGGATTATTTTGATGATACAACAAAGGTTATATATACAAAATCCTGGTTATATCTATTAAAAGGAGATTACCCAGCAATCCGAGAACTACTCAAAGATAAAACCGGTGAACAAAAAGCAAGACATTATATCGGGTTGAGTTATGTTGCTGAACTAAATTTTTCAAAGGCAAATGAATTTATTGAACTGCCAAAGCCATTCCCGGCACACAAGAGCCTACTTCTTGGTGGAATTTTCTCTTTATTCCCTGGTGGTGGACATTTTTACTGTGGAAGAACCGGCGATGGAATTTATTCAATGCTTGTGATTGGGACCGGTGCCGCGATAACCTATTATTACCATCTTAAAAATGAAAATACAAAATTTTATATCTCACTTGGGATTAGCCTTATCTTCTATGCCGGGAATATATATGGTGGGATAAATTCTGTCCGCAATTATAATTATTACAAAGACTCTCAATACCGTGATTTGATTTTTAATAGATGATTTTTTTTATCTTCAGTCAATTTTTTCTTGCTGAATCATTATTTTTTAACAGACAATATGATCTGGCACTGATTGAATATAAAAGATTATTTCTCTTTGATTCATCTGCACAACAAGATAGCCGTCTTCGTCTACATTATACAATCACATTGCTTAAAAAAGATTTTTTATCAGGATATGAAGAAATAGAAAGGCTATTGAATGATTTTCCAGAAATGAATACTGAAGCAAGATTACTATTAACTAAAGAACTTATCAATACAGGGAATTACACCCTTGCGATTGATATTTTAAAACCGATAGAAGATGATACCCTGAAAAAAAAGTTGCTCGGATTTGGATATCTTTTCAACCGTCAATATTATAATGCATTAAATGAATTTAAGGAAGTAGATAATAATCTCGCAATGGAAATAGAAAAATATATAAAAAGACCGGAAAAATCGATCACCAGGGCTATGCTCTTTTCTGCCCTTTTTCCAGGTGCTGGTGAGGTCTATGCGGGCGATTTTAAAAGCGGTATTCAGGATTTTGTTCTTACATTTCTTAGCGGATTCCTTGTTTTTAAGGCAATAAAGGAAAAGGAGTATGTCGATGCCGGGATAGTGTTCAGTTTTGCCTTTAATCGTTTCTATTTTGGTTCAATCTTTAATGCCGCAGGGATAGTCCAGAAAAAAAGTGAAAAATCGGAAAAAGAATGGCTCGATTATATTAAAGAAAAATATTATAAAGACGGGATAGAGAAATAATCAAATATTGACATCAAGTTTTATGTGAATATAATTTAATCATAATGATCTCGCTTATTTTAATTTTATTATCAATGCCACCAAGCCCTTATACACGGGCACCGATAAGACCACCAAGATTTCCTGCCTTGATGAATAGAGGTCCAGGATTAATCCAGCCTGTCCTTGGTGAGAAAAAGGCGATTGTTATCTTAGTTGATTTTTCTGATAATCCTTCTACATACCAGAAATCACAGTTTGATTCGCTTATTTATGGTGAGAGTGAAAATTCTATGCGCAAATACTACAGTGAAGTATCTTATGGCAAATTCACAATCAGTAAGCAGAGCAATGTCATTGGCTGGGTCCGTGCACCACAGTTATATTCTTATTATGTTGGTGATTCATTCGGTTTTTACAGCGATTATCCCCATAATGTCCAGAAACTCGTTGAGGATGCCTGCGCCCTTGCTGACCCTTATGTTGACTTTTCCCAGTATGATGGTGATGGTGATGGTATTGTTGATGGAATCTTTATCGTCCATGCCGGACCAGGTGCTGAAGAGACTGGTAGTCCACAGGATATCTGGTCACACCAGTGGCAGTTATCAAATACCCCCACAAGTTGTCCAGGTGCCTATCAAACTCAGGATGGCGTAAAGGTTGATTATTACTCAATGGAACCAGAAAGGTTGGTCAATCCACCATCAAGGATAACAGTTGGTGTTTTTGTCCATGAATTTGGCCATGTCCTTGGCTTACCTGATCTTTATGATACAGATTATTCTACAAATGGTATTGGAATATTCTGTCTGATGGCTGCAGGGTCCTGGGGTAGATCCGGTTCTTCTGATTTACCAGGTAATACCCCAGCACATCTTTCTTCCTGGTGCAAATATCAACTTGGCTGGCTCACACCAACTCCAGTTGAAAGAACAGGCATCAGCAAACTGGAAAATCAACAAATTCCTTGTTCGGCAAAAAGTCCATTTGCGATAAGGATGCTTGAAGACCCAGGTGGACCAGATTGGAATTCATCTACTGGTGGAAAGGGTGAATATTTCTTGATTGAAAACAGATTCCGCACCGGCTTTGACCGCTCCCTGCCTGGTGATGGATTATTGATACTACATATTGATGATTCAAGAACCGAAAACAAAAATGAAAACCATCCTTTAGTTGGCATAATGCAGGCAGATGGTGACAAAGGATTTTTACTTCCGAGGTCAACCTGGGGAAAGACAGAGGACTTATGGAAGAATGATTCTATTGGTTTTTATGATGGATCAGTCCCTTCAAGTAGATTCTATGGTGATTCTGCAAGTGGAGTGTCAGTTTATAATATTGGGCAGGCTGATTCAATAATGACTGCCTCATTCTGGATAAGCCCTTTATTTTTAGGAAGGATTGCTGCGTATCCAAATCCATTCCGTGTTGACCGGATACCATCCTGGGGCAGGAGTGTCGTAATCTCTTATACACCATCAGATACAACAGAACTGGGCAGTCAGTTCCCTGATTTTAAAGTAACGCTATATAACATTGCCGGTGAAAGGGTGAGGATACTTGATGACCAAAACGAGATTGACCGTTATAGACGATGTGCATTCTGGGATTTAAAGAATGAGAAGGGGAATGAAGTAGTAAGTGGTATGTATATCTATGTAATAGAATTGCAGGCTGAAAGGACAGAACGGAACAAGGGCAGACTCACCATAATTAGATAAAATCAAATGGCAAAAAAAAGTTCTTATCCACGAGATATCGCAATCATCTCGGTGGTATTTATTTTATTAATAATTTTCCTTGCCGTAGTAAATCTCTATGTCAGCACCCAGTTGAGAAAGGCATTCTTAAATGCCCAACAGGAAAGGATTTATTCGCTTGCAAGATTTTGTAGTCTTTATGTCAATCATCCTGATAAAGAAAGATTATTAAAAACAATCACCGAATCCTTTAGTATTGGACGTTTGATAATAACCGATTCACTGGGAAATAAAATCTATGACTCGGCATCCACATTGAATATCCCCGGCATTGTCTTAAATGATACAAAGAAGTTTTCAGAACTTCCTGAATCAGGAAGAATATTTCAGAAAGAGGATGACCTTGTATACCATAATCCCGATCCCAATTATTATTTATATCTTCTGAATATTGCTGATTATGCACCGATTGATAATGTCTTTCGCTGGCACCTGTTTTATATCACACTTTCACTTATTTTTATTTCCTTCCTCGGATTTTTTCTCATTAAAAACCTCTTTCTGCCTATGCGGTATGTTGCCGGAATTGCCCGTAAATATGGCATTGAGATGAAGAAGGAAGAATTTGTCTCGACAACGTTTAATGAAATCTCTAATAAAATAAAAGAGAAAGAAAAAGAACTGCTTGAACTTTCTGCTTATATTGCCCATGAATTTAGAAATTCACTTGCTACAATCACGGGCATTGCCCATTTGATTGAGAAAGGGAAGAAAGAACCTTCAGAGATTATTAGAGAATGTAAAATAATGGATGGTTTGATCACGAGTCTTATTGAATATGCCCGCCCGGTAAAATTGATGAAGACCGAATTCGATTTATCTGTTCTTATTGAAGAAGGGATTAAAAAAGCGAATATACCGGTTGAGATAAAGATTGAAAAAGACTTTAAATATCAGGGGAAAATATCTGCTGATTATGAATTGATACTCAATGCAATGGTCAATATCTTGAAAAATAGCATTGAGGCAATGGCTTCAGGTGGTAAAATAAAAATTACCACTGATATAGAAGAAGATTCTATTTTGTTATCTATTGCTGATACCGGCAAAGGAATTTCCCAGAATATGATAAAAAATATTTTCAGCCCTTTTTATTCAGGCAAAAAAGAAGGGACCGGATTGGGATTGGCATTTGTAAAGAAAGTGATAGATATGCACGATGGCAGGATAGCCGTTGATTCTACGCCGGACAAGGGAACAGAATTTTTAATAAGGATTCCACGCAGTCCATAAACAAATTTTTTAAAAATCGACATCTCCCGGGCATTTTTTAACAGAGTCAATCCTGATAAGTATATCAGAAATCGAATTTTACTTTAAATCGTCATAACCCTTGACGATGATAAAAATTTGATTATAGTTAAACACAGGAGTAAAAAATGGAAAAGATATTAAAAAATATAATTGATAATTTAAAATTAAAGAAAGTAACATACGGGGATGTCCGTCTTGTTCAGGAAGAAACCGAAAGTATAATGATAAAAAATGGGATCATTGAAGCACTCACCCACACTTTTGATATGGGATTTGGAGTAAGGGTGCTCAAAGGCAATGGTTGGGGATTTGCCTCTTCAAATTTAATAAATAATACCGAAGCAAACCGTGTAACAAAGAATGCACTCCTGATTGCTGAGGCATCAGCAAAAATAAAAGGAAATCCTGTCGTCTTGAGTCCAATTGAACCCCAAAAAGGTTCATACCGTTCCAATGTGCAAATTGACCCATTCAAGGTTCCAATAAGTGAAAAGATTGACCTCTTGCTCAAATGTGATAAGGCAATATCGGACAATCAAAAAATAAAAACAAGGTTTTCTTTTATGTTATTTCGCAGGGTCAGGGTCTATTTTTATTCCACAGAAGGTTCTAAAATAAATCAGGAATTCACCTATGTCGGCGGCGGGATAAAGGCATTTGCAATGGACCAGGGAGAATTGCAGATTCGTTCTTACGATGATTATGGACAATGTGGATACGAATTCATACAGGGATTAAAACTCAGGGAAAATGCAGAAAGGGTAAAAGAAGAGGCACTAATGCTTTTAAGTGCAAAGCCCTGTCCCTCTATGAAAACAACCGTGATACTTGATTCCAACCAGATGGTCCTCCAGGTCCATGAATCCTGTGGACATCCAACCGAACTCGACCGCGTCCTGGGGACTGAGGCATCCTATGCAGGCACCTCATTTATGACCCCGGAGAAATTGAATAATCTAAAATATGGCTCTGATATTGTAAACATCGTGGCTGATGCTACAATCCCTGATGGACTTGGAACCTTTGGCTGGGATGATGAAGGCATTCCTGCCCAGAAAGTATACTTAATAAAAAATGGTTTATTCGTAGGCTATCAGAGTTCAAGGGAGACTGCACCTGTAGTAAATGCCAAATCGAGTGGGAATATGAGGGCAGATGGCTGGAACAGAATCCCATTGATCAGGATGACGAATATAAACCTTTTACCTGGTGAATGGAAATTAGAAGATATGATTGCGGATACAAAAGAAGGTCTATTTATGACCACAAATAAATCCTGGTCGATTGATGATAAAAGATTAAATTTCCAGTTTGGCTGTGAACTTGCACGCAAGATTGAAAATGGAAAACTGACCGAGGTTTATAAAAATCCTACCTATGCAGATATAACACCTCAATTCTGGAATAAATGTGATGCCATAGGCAACGAAAAACACTGGCACCTCTATGGTGTGCCAAATTGTGGCAAGGGTGAACCCGGACAGTCGATGTTTGTTGGGCATGCTACAGCACCTGCGAGATTCAGAAATGTCCAGGTAGGAATCGCAAAATGAGACCGGATAACTAAAATTTCAAGATGTCTGAATATATAAATGAATTTGATTCCAAATTTAGAAATCTGAATTCTAAAAAAATTACGATCATCAGAAACAATCTAAAATCAAATTACATTTCTGGATTAAAAAATTCAATATTAGTTTTCACTGTGCTGACCCTTCTAACCGGTTGTGCCTACTTCAATACCTTCTACAATGCCCAAAATTACTTCCGTCAGGGGCTTAAATCAGTCAATGATGACACCCTTAAATACGATAATGAATACTTTGATAAAACGATTGAAAAATGTGCATCCGTTATTGTTAAATATCCTGAATCAAGATATATCGATGATGCTTTATATATGATGGGTGTTGCCTATTATTATAAAGGAGACTATTCACGGGCAATTGATAAACTTGAATTCCTTACCTCTAATTTCCCTGCTTCAAAATTGTATGATGATGCAATGTATTACATTGGGCTTGCCTACTACAAAATTGATAAATTGAGCAAATCAATAATTGCCTTAAAGGAGGCTGAACGGTTTAAGAATTACAGAAAAAAGGCAGGCGTAATGCTCTGTTATGCATATTTTCGTGATGGAAATTATCGTGATTTAATGAATACCGGTCACTCACTTCTGAAAGAAAACTTGAAACGGCGTGAAAAATTGATGGTATTAAACATACTCGGCGAGGCAGAATATTTAATGAAGGAATATGATACAGCCTTAAAAACTTTTGATGAGATCAAAACACTGCAGGAATCTCCTGAAGAAAAGAAAAAGATAAAATTGAGGATTGCCAATATCTATATGGAAATGGAACGATACGCTGAATGTAAAAATTTTCTTGAGAATGAATCTGACCCTGAATTCAGGATGCTGCTCGCTGATCTAAATGTCCGAACAGATAGCATTGCAATCGCAAAGGAGATTTATATAGAAATAAAGGAAACCCAGGCACCTGAATTCGCCACAAAGGCATTATATGAACTTGCCCGGATTGCTGAAAAAGAAGATAGTCTTGACCTGGCAATTACATACTTGGATTCGCTCATTCCTAAGGCAACCGGCGAAATTTTGAATAAGGCAAAGACACGGTCTGAAATTCTGAAAAAAATCTCAGAATTGACAAACAAAACAGATGAACTTGACAAGGCACAATTTTCCTTAGGTGAATTGTATTTTATTGAAGTGAAAGATATAAAAAAGGCAATGGAATGTTATGAGAATGTATATAAAAATTATCCAAAGAGCAGTCTATCACCAAAGGCTTTGTATGCAAATTTCTGGATCAGTAAGGTGATTTTAAAACAGGATAGCCTTGCACAGGTATTCATGAGTGAACTCATCAAAAGATATCCTGATACTGAATATGCACAGAGTGCAAAAAATTTGATGGATAGTAAATGATTAAGCACAAGACCTTTATCTTAAAAAAAGAATGGCTCAGCCCTGATGTTTTTAGTATTGAATGTGGTCCATTAAAAATAAAACCCGCACCGGGGCAGTTTTTGCAAATCCAGGTGAATGATTCATTTGACCCATTATTAAATAGACCGATAAGCATTGCCAATTACGAAAAAAACCGCCTTCTGATGATTATCAAAATTGTGGGCAAAGGAACAAAAATCCTCAGCGAAAAGAAAAGTGGTGATGAACTGATTGTCTTTGGGCCACTTGGTAGAAGATTTAAATTAAAAAATAAAAAGAGTATCATAATCGCTGGAGGTATCGGTGTTGCCCCATTATATTTTCTGGCAAAGATTTTAAAAAAACAGGGGACTGATTTTACATTTGTATATGGGGCTAAAAAACCCGAAGACCTTATATTGAAAAAAGAAATCAAAAATATATCTCCAGCGGCTGTATTTATAACCGAATCTGGAAATAAAAAAACAGGAACTGCTCTTTCAGTTTTAAATGAATTAGACCTTCGTAGTTATGAAATCGGCTATGCCTGTGGTCCAAAAGCAATGCTAAAAGAATTGAAATTAATGGATTTGAAATTTCCTGTATATGCATTTTGTGAAGATTTCCTTGGTTGTGGTTGTGGACTCTGTCTTGGTTGTGCAATAAAGTATTATGGCACATATAAAAGGATATGTGAAGATGGTCCGGTATTTGAACTCAAAGGGATAGAGTTTAATGATTGAATTATTTGGCTTAAAATTCAAAAATCCGATCTTTCTTGCCTCTGGTATATTTGGTTTTGGATTGAAATATAAGTCTGTGACCAGGGCAGTCGGTGGGATATTCACAAAAGGCATCACATTACTACCAAGAATGGGAAATCCACCACCCAGGATTTATGAAACAGCATCCGGAGTTATAAATTCTGTTGGGCTTGAAAATCCAGGTGTAGAGGAATTCAAAAAATATATTCTACCCAGAATAAAAAAAATAAACAACCGTATTTTTGTAAATGTTGCTGGATTTAATGTGGATGAGTATGCACAGATTGTAGAAGAAATAGGAGATGTTGTGACCGGTTTTGAATTAAATGTATCCTGTCCAAATGTAAAAGAGGGCGGCGCATTATTCGGGCAGAATCCAGAAATGGTTGAAAGGATTGTAAAAAAAGTTCGGAAAAAGACGAAACTTCCCATCATCGTTAAATTGACCGCAAATTTCTGCGACCCATTGATTGTAGCAAAAGCAAGTATTGATGCTGGGGCAGATGGTATATCATTGATCAACACAATTTATGGAATGGCATTTGATACAAATACAAAAAAATTAATAATAAAAGGTGGTCTATCAGGACCAGCGATAAAACCATTTGCCCTTTATTGTGTCAACCGATTAAAGGAACTAAAGGTGCCCATCATTGGTATGGGTGGTATTATGAGCGGAAAGGATGCTTATGAATTCATCCTTGCCGGTGCATCGGCAGTAGCAATCGGAACCGCGGTTCTGCGTGACCCCTATGCACCAACAAGGATAATTAAAGAACTAAATTTCCTATTAAAAAGGGGGTAAAATGTCAGAAAGATTGATCGTTGCACTTGATTTAAACGATATAAATAAAGTAAAGATGCTTGTTGATAGATTACAAAATGTAGTAAAATATTTTAAGGTCGGTGCAATTCCATTTACCTGTTTTGGGCCTGAAATAATTAGATTTTTGAAAGAAAGAGGGCTCAAGGTAATGCTGGATTTAAAGTATCATGATATTCCTAATACTGTTGCCCGTGCCTGTGAAGGTGCAATGGAGTTCGGTATTGATATGATCACAATGCACACAAGCGGTGGATTTATGATGATGGAAGAAACAGTAAAGGCAGTATCTATCGTTTCCGATGTAAAGAAACTTCCAAAGCCAAAACTTTTAGGGATTACGGTTCTCACGAGCATAGATGAGGCATATTTCAAAGACTTATTTGGTGATGTAAAAAGGACGATTGAAGAACAGGTCGTTTTCCTTGCCCGCCTTGCCCAGAGTGCAGGTCTGGACGGTGTTGTTGCTTCTCCCCAGGAGATAGAAAGTATTAGAAAAAATTGTGGTAAGGATTTCCTGATTGTCACACCTGGAATAAGAACTGAAGGCGAGATCCTTGATGATCAGGCAAGGACGATGACACCTGCACGGGCAATAAAAGCAGGGGCTGATTTTATCGTTGTCGGCAGACCGATCATTGCAGCAAAAGACCCATTAAATGCTGCAAAAAATATCATCAAGGAGATTGAAAATGCAGGTTGAAGATATTCTGCGTAGTTATAAAGTTTTGATGGAAGGACATTTTATCCTGAATTCTGGTTTGCACAGCAAATACTATTTTGAGAAATTCCGTATCCTTGAAAATCCTGAGGCAACAGGTAAATTATGTTCAATGATTGCCGATAGATTCAAAAACAGAAATATTGAGTGGGTAATTGGTCCCACGACCGGAGGTATAATCATTGCATTTGAAACCGCACGCCTGTTACATTGCAATGCTGGATTTGCTGAAGAAAGAGAGGGCAAGCGGGTTGTTGCAAGGGGGTTTAATATAAAGGAGAAGAATGTTCTGATTGTTGATGATGTCTTGACCACGGGAAAATCATTGAATGAGACGATTGAAGCAGTGAAAGAAAAGGATGCAAAGATAATCGGCATCGTAGTATTGATTGACCGCAGTGTAAATATTATGCCTTTTGAATATGTTTCACTTTATAAAAAAGAAGTCCAGAATTTTAAACCCGAAGAATGCCCATTGTGTAAAGAAAATATCCCGTTTACAAAGCCAGGGGGTGCTTGAACCTGAGCATCGTTAATCTCCTCAATTTCTGCTACTCTTCAGCCTGGATTACCGCATCAATATTCATACCCTTGATTGCCCGTCAATATACGGATAATCTCTTTCTGATTTCACTCATTCTTGTATTATACAATGGAATGCTTTTATTCTCTTCACTATTATTCGGCAGACTTGGTGATATGTATGGTAGAAAAAAAATGATTATGCTGGGTTTTTTTATTTCAGGAATTATCCTGTTCTGCCACAATTATATTAAGAATATTCAAACAGTCTTTTTATTCAGAGGCTTTGCCGGTCTGAGCATTGGCATGATACCTGGTTCAATCGTTGCACTTGCCTGGGGAAATTCATTGGGTTGGTTTTCAGGATTTGGTTCTCTTGGTTATACACTGGGAAATTTTCTTCCGGGTATATTAAAAAATAATTTTTTAATTTTTACTACCGCATCTTTATTCTGCATCAGTGGTTTTGTTTTGAGTTTTTTTCTAAAAGATGATGATAAAAAGATTTATGTTCCTTTATTTCCCTATCAATTGATAAAAAAGAATATGGGAGTATATCTTCCATTCTATATAAGGCATAGTGCTGCACAGGCAATATGGGCAATATTCCCTATATATCTTTCTGAACTCGGTGCGAATAAATTCCAGATAGGTTTATTATATGCGATAAATCCATTTGCCCAGTTTGTATTTATGGTTTTGATGGAACGACAAAATTGTGAAAAATTAATTCTTTTGGGTATTGCCTTTTCCGCCCTGACCTTCTTAGGATATGGATTATCACCAAACTGGCAAATTATGATATTTCTCCAGGTGCTCCTCGGTTTTTCCTGGGCAACACTCTATCTTGGTTCAATAAAATTTTTATTAAAAAATAATCTTGAGCAGGCAACGGCAACCGGATTTTTAAATTCAGTCATTGGTTTATCAGGGATTACAGGGCCATTACTCGGTGGATTGATCGCATTATTCGGAATCAGGGTTTTATTATTCTCTTCTGCGATATTCGCCTGTCTTGCTTTTCTAATAAAAAGAAAGATGAATGAGAATCGGGGTGGTTCGTAAGCCGGGTTCTGTTTTTGTCCACCAAAAGAATGGCGGACATAGATAGCCATTTATCTGGGTCTGATGTTTCCACCAGACTCAAGCGACCTACCTGTCCTGTATCCTTATCGGATAGAGCGGGCAACTCTAAACAGGACTGCTTGGTCTTGCTTCGGATGGGGTTTGCCAAGCCTTCAGTGTCACCACTGAAGCGGTGGGCTCTTACCCCGCCTTTTCACCCTTACCCACCAGACAGAGTGGCAGGCGGTATGTTTTCTGTGGCACTTTCCGTGAGATACCTTTTTGATAGAGCACCATAAATGGTACTACTATCTAACAGGCACCTCCCTTCCTGTTAGGAAGCATCCTGCCCTGTGAAGCCCGGACTTTCCTCCCCGCACTATTCAGTGCAGGGCGGCTATCCGACCACCCCATTGATAAATTATAAACCACCAGACGTATTTGTCAATAGATTTTTTCCATAAAACTTGACAATTCGGTGATTTTCTATATACTTATTTCAAGGAGGCTTTAATGAACTTAGGCTGGCAGGAAATTCTTTTGATTTTGCTCATCGTGCTTCTGCTCTTCGGTGCACGGAAGATTCCTGATCTCGCACGGAGCCTGGGCAAAGGGGTTAGAGAATTCAAAAAGGGTTTACATGAGATTGAAAATTCTGCCTCTGAAGAGGAATCAAAAGCGAATGAAAAAGAGAAAAAAACATAAAGGAACATTGGGTGTCTATTGGTTGCAAAAAGTGCTTTAAGGGTTTGAATTTTGGAATTTGTTTCGGATTTATTTATGATACGGGCAGCGCAACCGTTCAACGATCAACCATCTTTTAGGAGAGGTGTCCGAGTGGCCCAAGGAGCACGACTGGAAATCGTGTTTCCGCCGAAAGGCGGAACGCGGGTTCAAATCCCGCCCTCTCCGTTTTGCATTTTTTATAGAACGAAAGGAGAATAATGTATTATAATGGAACGAAAATTTTTTTAGTCTCTTTCCTTGTATCTTTAATCACCTCGGTTATAGTATGTGTATTATTTCTTTTTGTCCTACCTGTTGGCAAATCTGGTGAAGTTGTAATTCCTGATCTCACCGGTTCTACCCCTGATCAGGCACGGGTTATTGCTGAAAATCGCGGTTTGCTACTTGTTGTTGGTGGTGAAGAAGAGAATGAAAAGTATGCAGATAATCAAATCTGCAGACAGACACCTCTGCCCGGCTCAATCGTCAAAAGCAAATCAAGTATCACGGTCTTTATTTCAAAAGGCTCAAGCAGTGTGATAGTTCCTGACCTGAAGGGCATTAGTTTAAGTGAGGCAACGGTGAAATTGAATGAACTCGGTCTGCGCATCGGTGATATTAAGACTGAAGAGAATGCTGCTGTTGAAAAAGACAGGATAGTGACCACCCAACCAGGATCAGGCTCTAAAGTTAAAAAGGGTGATGCGATAACAATTGTTTTAAGTAGTGGTGCAGAAGCGATTGAGGTGCCAAGGGTCATTGGCAGGGCATTATCTACAGCGAAGAGAATTATTGAAGAAAAAGGATTTACGGTCGGTAGCGTCTCTTACGAAGTGAGTACAGAATTTGATGTAGGGATTGTAATGGCACAGAACCCCCGTGCCGGGACAAAGGCGAAAAAGGGGACCAAGATCGACCTCACTGTTGCTACAGTTCTTGACCAATGAAGAGATTCCTAACTTATCTAATAATTGTATTAATCTTTTTTATCATCGGACTTTTAATGGCGAATTTTTTGTTAATACCAATGGTTGTGCGCAAAGGAGAAGAAATTTCAGTTCCGAATGTATGCAACCTTCCGCTTGATTCTGCAACAATGGTATTGAAAAAGGCAGGGTTACAATCTGTTGTTACGGAAAGGAGGTATGACCAGATAATTGAACAGGGCAGGATAATAATCCAGGAGCCACTGCCTGATACAAAAGTCAAAAAAGGAAGGATTGTAAACATTTCTGTAAGTTTGGGCCCTGAAAAAATTGTAGTTCCAGCCCTTTCTGGTTTAGAATTTGCTAAGGCAAAGCAGATCATAGAACGTCTCGGTTTGATAGTTGGTGATATTGATACAATATTCTCTGATTCAATCGGCGAAGGTAGAGTGATACAGACCGTTCCTGAACCAGAGACTGAAGTAAAAAAGGGTGATGCGATAAAGATCATCCTGAGCAAAGGCATTTTTTTAAAGACACCGAATTTGGTCGGATTAAAGATCGATTCAGCAAAGGTTATTTTAAAAAATTTAAATTTAATCCTCGGTTCCATCACTGAGGTTGAAGGAACCGGAGAAAAGGGCACAATCATTATTCAGAATCCACAACCAGACCAGTTAGTAAATAAGGGTGATACAATAAATTTAATGGTTGTCAAGTGAAGATTGCACCATCAATCATTGCTGCTGATTTTACAAAACTCAATAAAGAAATAAAGGCAATAGAAAAGGCAGGTGCAGACATCCTCCATCTTGATATTATGGATGGTGTATTCGTTCCCAATATCACATTTGGTCCGATGCTTGTTGAGGCAATTAATCAGATGACTGAATTTGAACTCGATGCCCATCTAATGATTGTAAACCCTGATAAATACTTTGAACGATTTATTGAATCTGGTGCAAACTGGATATCTTTTCATATTGAAACTGTAAAAAATCCCAAAAAGAGTATTAATTTTTTAAAGAAAAAAAGATGTCGTGCCGGTATCGCCATCAATCCTGAAACACCATTAAAAAAAGTTTTGTCATTTGTTGAATATCTGGATTTTTTATTGATAATGACCGTGCATCCTGGTTTTTATGGCCAGAAATTTATTCCAGAGGTTTTAAAAAAGATTGAAAGGGCAAGGGATTTCATTGATAAAAATAGATTGAATTGTTTAATACAGGTTGATGGTGGAATAAATGGAGAAAATGCAAAGATTGTAGCAAATGCCGGTGCAGATATCCTTGTCGCTGGTGCTGGTGTATTCAAAACAAAAGACTACAAAAAGGCGATAGAAAATTTAAGACAGTGTAAAATATAGAATTTTTGGATTGTTAAATATTCTTTATTGTATGCAGGCAAAAATTTAATTTTTACTTTTTTTAATTCCCCCTTCCTGCTCCCTGCCTATCTTTGTGGCGGGGAGAAAATTAAGGTGAAGGGGCGTTTATTCCTCTATTGAAATCCGTTAAATTTTCAGTAAAATAGGGTAATGTTTGAAGGACTGACTGATAGGTTTCAGATTTTCAGGCGCAAGGTCCTGGGATATGGCAGAATCACAAAGACCGAGATTGATGCGATATTAAGGGACCTGCGCATAACCCTGCTTGAGGCCGATGTCCATTATCAGGTTGTAAAGGAATTTATTGATAATGTCCAGAAAAAGGCATTGAACCAGAATCTTGATAAGAGATTGAATCCTGGTGAACTTGTGATGAAGATTGTATTTGAAGAACTCGTAGAACTATTAGGCAAGACACCGCGGCATCTGACATTTAAAAATACCGGTCCGACAATAATAAGTCTGCTTGGTCTACAGGGTGTGGGCAAGACCACGACCTCAGCAAAGATTGCCTTTCGTTTTAACAATAAAAAAACTCTGCTCGTGCCTGCAGATGCAAAAAGGCCTGCAGCAGTTGAACAACTAATACAATTAGGCAAGAGAAATAACATTCCTGTGTTTCCATTAAAAGATAATAATCCAATTTTGACTGCAAAACTTGCCAAAGAGACCGCAGAAAAAGAGAATTACGGACTGGTCATCATTGATACAGCAGGTAGGCTCCATATTGATGATGAACTCGTTGATGAACTGATAAAGATAAATGATACAGTAAAGCCTGATTACAAAATCCTTGTTGCTGATGGTATGACCGGTCAGGATGCAGTGAATCAGGCGAAAACCTTTAAAGAAAAAGTCGGACTTGATGGCGTTATCTTAACAAAACTTGATGGCGATGCAAGGGGTGGGGCGGCACTTTCAATTGCCCGTGTCTCTGGTGTGCCACTATACTACATTGGGATCAGTGAAAATATCGATGGCCTCGAGGAATTCTATCCTGACCGCATTGCCCAGAGAATTTTGGGAATGGGCGATGTGGTTAGTTTGGTAGAAAAGGTTAAGACCATAGAGAAAGAGGTTGATCAGGCAAAGTTGCAGAAAAAGATTGCCAGGGGTGATTTGAATTTAGAAGACTTTATGGAACAGATGCGAGCAGTGAAGAAACTTGGACCACTTTCCAAAATTGCTGGGATGCTCCCTGGAGTAAAAGAAACAGATATAAACGAAGATGAATTTAAAAAGATTGAGGCGATAATAAATTCAATGACCAAGAAAGAGAGACAGCATCCTGAGATAATTGATGGTTCAAGGCGGCGCAGGATTGCAATGGGAAGTGGCACTACAGTCGCTGATGTAAATCAATTATTAAAACAATTCTTTTATGCGAGGGATTTATTAAAGAAGATGTCCCAGGGTAAATTACCCGGAAAGATGCCATTTAGATTTAAATGAATCTATTTTTTTGGTTGAAATATCTAAGTAATATTAAGTTGCTGATTAAATTGCTTGCACTTAGGCAATTGATTAGTAATTACTTATAGATGGTTTGTCATAACCGAAAGAGTTAATTAATGATTGTCTCTATCGTCACCTTTTTCTTTTTTGCAAGTTTAGAAGATACCATCTTTATAAATACCTGGCATTATCTTGGACCTTTTCCAGTTGGTGTGCGCGAAGGAATCATTGGTATTAACCTGGATTTGACCGATGAAAATTTTACACCAGATACAAATGCTTCTTATCCAAGTTTTCTTGTTCAGGGTGGATTTTTAAAATGGAAGGTATTAAATATCAACGATGAAAAAGTAGAACTCAAATACGAAGATGCCCTCTGGGATACACTCCAGAATTATTATGGTATTGCTGGACTCGTCTCTGCAAGTATTTGCTATGGTGAATTTGAATCAAAAGAGAGGGCTTTGGCATTGATAGACGCCCAGAGCCTCGGAAGTTTTGTTCTTAATGGTAGAACCTATCCTGCAGACCCTTATGGTGATGGATTTTTGATTCCAGTTGTTCTTAAAAAGGGTAAAAATAGGGTGATCGTAAAGCCGAGTGGGTTTGGTGAGCACTCTTTTTCTTTTCGGATTATAACCAATCCTCAAGCATTGATGATTATCAGTGATATTACACGCCCGGATTTTATAGAGGGCGAGAGCTATGATGGTTATGCTGGTATTCCGATTATGAATACGACCGAAGGGGTTATCAAAAATATTAAGATTGAACTCAGTGGAGATATAATAGAAAATACTGAAAAAGAAATTTCAAGGATTATGCCCTTATCCGCAATAAAAATCCCTGGGCATTTGAAATCAAGAGGCAGAATCGGAAAAGGGGATAGCTCACTGATAAAAGTCAGGGTATATAACAATGATTATGAAATACAGGATTCTTTCTGGATTAAAATAAAAAAACCTGGTGAACCTTACACAAAGACATTCATTTCTAAGATAGACAATTCCTGCCAGTATTATGCAGTATTGCCACCAAAAAACTACGACTCTGAAACCACCTACGCTCTGATTATGTCCTGCCATGGTGCGAGTGTTGAGGCAATAAACCAGATGCGCTATTATTCACAAAAGGACTGGGCTTATGTAGTTGCACCAACAAATCGCAGAAGATATGGTTTTGACTGGCAGGACTGGGGAAAGATTGATTTTTTTGAAGTCCTTGAAGATGTGAAAAAAAATTTTAAGATTGATACAAATAGAATCTATCTTACCGGACATTCAATGGGTGGACACGGTGTCTGGCATATTGGATTATCCCATCCTGATTTTTTTGCCGCAATTGCACCGAGTGCAGGCTGGACAAGTTTTCCATTATACATTCCCTGGTTCTTGCAAAGAAGCGAAATTTTTGCAGAGCCAGACCAGATTAAATTCCGGGATATGGTGTTAAGAAAGGATAACACACCATTATTCTTAGTAAATGCCTTAAACCTGCCCATTTATATTCTGCACGGTGGGGCAGATGATAATGTTCCACCAATTCAGGGCAGGATGATGGCACAATTTTTAAAAGAATTGAAATATGATTTTATATATAACGAGATTGAAGGGAAGGGGCACTGGTGGGATATAGATTCAACACCAGGTGTGGATTGTGTGGATTTAAAAGAGATGATGGATTTTTTAAAAGAAAAAGTGCGCAATCCTTATCCGGATGAGATAATTTTTAAAACCACTGATATTAGCCATTCAAATAAGGCATACTGGATAAGGATTGATGAATTGGAGAATATTTATCAGGATGGTGGAGTCAGCGCAGTTATTTTTTCAAAAAAGATTCCTAATAGCTTCTTTGAGCAGACATTGAATATTGTTTACATAAACATCAAAAATATATCCAGTTTTACAGTTGATTTGAATGAAGAACTTTTTGTTCCAACAGAAACTCCAAAAACTTTCTTCACAAAGGGTTCCAAGGGTTACATTTTTAAGTTTATAATAAATGGTCAAGAAATAAATTATTTTTCTGAATATTTAACGCCAATTACATTTTTAAATATAAATGGAAAATTCAAAATAGGCAAACAAAAAAAGGATAAATTAAAGAAAACTTCTAATTTATACGGTCCAATTAAACAGGCTTATTTCAATCCGTTTATTTTAGTCTATGGCACAATCGGCGATTCAATTGATACAGAAAATAATCTCCATCAGGCACGGTTCCAATCCTATACCTGGTGGATAAGGGCAAATGGATATACAGAGATTGTTCCGGATACCGAAGTCACTGAAGAACAGATAGAAAATTTCAATCTGATACTATTTGGCAATTCTGAGACAAATGCACTGATAAAAAGAATAAATAATAACCTGCCAATAAATTTCAAAAAAGATTATAAATCCATTGGTGGAATGATACAAAACATCGATCCGAATGAAGTCTGCATTTCATTCAACGGCAAAATTCTAAAAAACCATAATTTATGTTTAATGAAGATATATCCCAATCCATTGAATCCAGAAAAATTTGTCTTACTCTATTCAGCAACGACAAAAAAGGCACAGAAGTATCTTAATCTATTCCCGGTAATCTATTCAGGTTCAGGACTCCCTGATTTTATAATCTGGAATGAATCTGCAGAAAGATACGGCTGGGCAGGAATAATGGCTGCGGGATTTTTCGATAAAAAATGGAAGATTGATAATAATTTAATTTATATTGTTCGCCCTTGACTTTATGTAAAATATAGTTATAATAATATCATATTATAGATTGAAAGGAGGTTTATGAAATCTCTTGCTCTTCTGGGTTGCGCATTGTTATTAATTATAAACCTTCTATTTTCTGCCCAGCGGGTCGTTGTTGCTGAAATGGTAACGAGTGAGACCTGAGGTTCCTGCGCTCAAGCCAGTGGGACACTGGCTCAGATTGTTTTAAATTATCCTGGCCGTGTTGCCGCAGTGGATGTCCATTATCCAGCAACAGATTCATATTTTTTACAGGAAGGTTATGACCGCATACATTATTATCCACCACCATTTTATGGAATGTATATTGAGCCCTGGCTCTGGTATGATGGAAATCAACATGGTGGTATGGAATATTCCCAGTGGCAATCAATGATTGTCAATCGTATGAATAAACCTGCACCTGTGACAATCCATCTTGATGGAGAATATTCTCCAGGGAGTAATTCTGGAACTATTTATGCTACATTCAGAAATGATTCAACTGCAACGATAAATGGCAGGGTAATAATTGTGATTACCGAGGATAGTCTATTCTATCCAGCACCGAATGGTGCAATGTGGCACTCTAATGTGCCCAGGGATTATATTCCTACACATAATGGAATAACTACATCAATTCCACCTGGTGATTCAGTGACTATCACAATGCCCTTTACAACCCATCCTAACTGGAACAAATCACACTGCAAGATAAAGACCTGGATTCAGAATGATGTAATGCAACCAGATTCAACAAAAGAGATATGGCAGGGCGCAATGGTGAATCTACTTGAACTTAGCATAAAAGAAGAACAGGCTTCAAAAATAAAAGAATTTCAAGTTTTACCCAATCCCTGTGTCTCTGGTGGATTTATCCAATTCAATCTTCCATTTACTGGAAAATACGAGATAGAAATCTATAATTGTATCGGCAGGATTGTGAACAAATTCTCTAAAAATTCAAACCCGATTAGATGGGATCTTAAAGACGAAAAGGGGCATCGAGTTCCAGCAGGTGTATATTATTATCGTATCTTTTCTGAGGGCTTTGAAAAATGTGGTAAGTTCGTGGTTTTAGAATAGAAAGGGGGTGAGAAATAAATATAAAAAAATTGGGATTTAGTAAGCAAGGGGGTGTATTATGAGATTAACTTTAACAACCTTGATAATGATTGGTTTAATGTTCGCAGGAAACTGGATAATCAATGGAGACTTTGAGCAATCCCTTGACCAGGGCTGGGCAACGACCTCAGGTGGGTCTAACATTACTATTAATCGTGCGACGAATTATGAGCCAGACCCGGATTATGAATTGCTGGCACAAAAAGGTGCAGGAAATGGATTTATAAAGATATCTCAGATAACCGACATAACTACACCGAGTGAGTTTAATTTTTCGGTAAAGGCAAAACTCTATGCATATGACAATAACGCAGATACCTTAACCTATGCTGCAGTTGCGGTAAGAATTGGCTATCGTTCAGCAACTGGCGCACTCCTTGGTGAGACCAGAATCTGCCAGTTCACAGCACCCTGTCCCTGGCAGAATACATCAACCTGTCATTTGATTTTTGTCAGTGATTCACTCTGGCATACACATTCATTTAATCTTCAGACTGAACTTGGTAATTTACCAGGTGTTAATCCTGCAAATGTTAAAAAGGTAGAAATTGCGCTGTATGATACTACTGCTCATACTTGTTGAGGGGCTTCACAACTGGCGAAGGTCTTCGCCGACGATGTCAGGTTAAACTATACTGGAACCCAACCATATCTTACATTCATAAAATCAAAGGTTTATGATACAGGTGGTAACAATAATGGAAGACTTGATCCTGGAGAGACGGCAAATATTACTGCCTTTTTAAAGAATATCGGCGGTGTCAATCTAAACAATCTGAATACAGTTTTATCAACAACAAGTCCTTATATCACAGTCACTGATAATAGCGGATATTTTGGGACTATAATGATTGACAGCACCAAAGAGAATCTTTCCGATCCCTATGTGGTAAATGTGAGTTCTTCAACACCAATGGGGCACAATGCCCAGTTTAGAGTTATTGCAAGTTCAGGCTCTTTTGTGGATACATTCTTCTTCAATCTTGTTGTGGGTTCTTATCATTATCTTATCTGGAATCCAGACCCCACACCTGCGCCAGGACAGGCAATCCACAATATTCTAACTACAATGGGTTATAATGGACAGTACTCAACAACATTGCCAACAACTGACCTTGGATTATACAGGGCAATTCTTGTGTGTGTAGGTATATACCCTAACAATTATATTATTGGCGCTTCAAGTCAGGAAGCATCTGCTCTTGTCAACTATGTAAATAGCGGTGGCAGACTATATCTTGAAGGTGGTGATGTCTGGTATTATGACCCACAAACAGGTGGTTATAACTTCTGCCCGCTCTTTGGGATTAGTGCAACTGATGATGGCACAGGTGATCTGGGACCGATTCAGGGGCAGACAGGTACATTCACAAACCAGATGTATTTCAACTATTCAGGTGAAAATGCTTATATGGACCACATAAGCCCGAGTGGAACAGGTGCATTTTTGATATTCAAAGATGTTAACCAAAATTATGACTGTGGTGTTGCGCGTGATGCAGGAACATACAGAACTGTAGGCACATCATTTGAACTTGGTAATCTTGTTGATGGGTCAGGAGTGTCGACCCGCAGGGCTCTATTGGATTCAATTCTACACTTCTTTGGGATATTCCAGGTTCCGGTCTATGAAGAGAATGCACAAAAGTATATCAAGAAGATTTCACTTCAGATTTCACCGAATCCATTCCGGAATCACCTTGTGATAAAATTCGAAATACGAAATCCGAAATTCGAAACATCATTGAAAATTTACGATGCGTCAGGCAGGGTAGTAAAATCATTTAATCTTGAATCGTGTATCGTGAATCAAGTATCTGCCGTGGTTTGGGATGGCACTGATGATACTGGTCTTCGTGTTCCATCTGGGGTATATTTCGTCCGCCTGGATTCTGATGAGAAAAAATATACTGAGAAGGTGATAAAGATTGATTAATTATTATATAGGGGATGAGGTTTTGTCTCATCCCCTTAAAAATAAAATATCAAGGCTTAAGTCTGAACAGGGCTTAGAAAGGGGGTAATATGATTAAATTACGTTCAATCCTATTGTTTTTAATCTTTGCCAATCTGGTCTTTGCTCAGTGGCAGGCAATAGGCCCTTATGGTGGTTATGTCCGTTCGGTCGTTGTTTCTTCTACAAATGACAATATCGTATATGCTGGATCAAACGGAAACCCGGCGATAATTGCCAAATCTACAAATGGTGGTTCTTCCTGGACTACAGTGGGTAGCATCCCAAATTCAATCTATTGTATGGCAATTGACCCCACAAATGATAACAGACTATACGCAGGAAGTGGCCATAATATCTATCGCTCTACTGATGGTGGTGTGAACTGGTTGAGCACAAGTATGTCCAACAAATATATTTATGGTATTGCGGTTCATCCTTCAATTCCATCTACTATCTATGCATCAGGGATGAGTTATACTGGAACAAAATGGGGAATTGCATTCTTTAAAAGCACTGATTATGGAGTAAACTGGACAACTACGGTTATGGATACCTCAGGAAGTTCAAATTATGGATACTGTATTGCAGTTGACCGCACAAATCCAAATAATATCTATATCGGTGGTTATTCTTATACTTCATCTTATATACCGAGGATTTACAAAACTACAAATGGTGGAACAAACTGGACAAATATTTCAACTGATACCCTGTTCAATAATGCTTACTACATCTATTCTATGGCGGTTCATCCTACAAATTCCAGTATTGTCTATGCCGGGACCTATTTAAAAGGAATCTTCCGCTCAACCAATGGTGGATTATCCTGGACAAAAAATTCCTCAAATTATTATAACTACAGTATGGTAACAACTCCAGCATCTCCAGATATTGCCTATTGTGGTGGTTATAATGAGGTCTATAAGACTACGGACGCAGGTGCAACCTGGTTCTCTGCAAGTTCTGGTCTGAGTGGCTATGGTATCTATGGACTTGCAGTAAGTCAAACCAATGGTTCCATTGTTTATGCAGGTAATAACAAAGGGATGTTTAAGACGACAAGTGGCGGCACATCCTGGATTAGTATTAACAATAACCTGAATATGGGACAGATAACTTCTTTTGCCAATGCACCTTCATCACCTTCAACAATTTATACATCATTTGCTGAGGTCGGGGTATTTAAAACGACGAATTCTGGGACAGATTGGGTTCAATTACCTACACCGGTTGGTTGTGGAAATATCTGTGAGATTGTAGTTGCCTATAATAATCCTAATCTTATTTATGCATTGGAAGGAAGTGGTTGAGGGAACGCCGAGCTCTATAAGAGCACAGACGGCGGGTCCGTCTGGTCAAGTGCTTTAGATGCATATTACACAGATGGTGGAGCAATGGCGATTGACCCTAATAATAGTTCGGTAATCCATACAGGCGGTTATATCTATAATGGTTCAACCTATGTTATGGCAGTATCAAAATCTACTAATGGCGGCACAACCTGGGAAAGAGATACACTGACAACAGATTACAGTATGTGCTATGCCCTTGCAGTAGACAGAAATAACTCAAATGTAGTGTATGCAGGTGGGTATAATGCCTACTTATTTAAAACTACTAATGGCGGGGTTAATTGGTTTGCTTCTAATACTGGTATAAGCGGAACTGTATATGACATCAAGATTTCTCCAACCAATTCAAATATTCTCTATGCCGGGACATCATCGGGTGTGTTTAAATCAACCAATGCTGGTGCAAACTGGACAAATACTGGTTTATCAGCAAATGTCCAGGCAGTTTTAATAAATCCTTCAAATGAAAATGAGATTTATGCCGCAACGACTGCTGGTATATACAAAAGCACAAGCGGTGGTGGTGGTTGGACATTGATGAATACTGGCCTTCTAAACACCAATACTACATCACTTGGGATTTATCCCAATAACTGGCTCTTTTGCGGAACGAATGGTGCTGGTATGTATCGCTGGAATATCCAGGTAGGTGCTGAAGAGAATGATGCGCAGGGTGACATCCAGAAGATTTTATTGAAGATTTCACCAAATCCATTCCGGAATCACCTTGTGATAAAATTCGAAATACGAAATCCGAAATTCGAAACATCATTGAAAATTTACGATGCGTCAGGCAGGGTAGTAAAATCTTTTAATCTTGAATCGTGTATCGTGAATCAAGTATCTGCCATGGTGTGGGATGGCACTGATGATTCTGGTCTTCGTGTTCCATCTGGGGTATATTTCGTCCGTCTGGATTCTGGCGAGAAAAAGCATATTGAGAAGGTGATAAAGATTGATTAGTGATTATACAGGGGATGGGGCAAAGCCCCATCCCCTAAAAATAAACATCAAAAAATAAGTGTTAGAAGATTATTTAACAAGATAATTAAAGATTGAACCTATTTGCCAGTGTAAACCAGTAAGAAAAAAGTTCTGCCTCAAATTTTTCATAACTTTTAAATCTCCGCGAAATTAAATTCCAGAATCTGGTATTATGCCTCTTTTCAAATAAATGGATAAATTCGTGATACAGAATATACTCAATCAGTCTTTTCGGCAGATACTTCATTATTGAATTTATCGTAATATTTTTATTTGGACTACAACTTGCCCATTTTGTGCGCATCTTTCTGTAAAATATTTTATTGTATTCTACACCCAATTCTTCACTATATTTCTTGACAATTTCTTCTGTTAAAATTCGGAATTTGTCTTCAGAACGATTTATAATTTTGATATTTCCATTATTTTTAAGGTATTCATCAATCTGCGATTTCTTTTTCATAATCCATTTATGATGCCTTTTCAAGATTTTTCGGGTATCAGTGCCAAAAGGCAAAATCAATTCTAAGAATCCCTTTTTTAATTCTATCCTTGGATATTTAATATCTCTGTAAAAGACCCGATAATTATGAACCATAATTTTTTATCTGTCCCATCAAAATATTGTGTAATTCGTCCATCTCTTCTATGCTCAGGTTATATTCTTTTTTAAGCCCCCTGACAAATTTCCGCACCTCTCTTTCTATATTTTTACAGGCGGTCGGCTGCATAATCCAGTTTGAAAACATATAATTTCTTAGTGAACCAACCAGTATTTTTACTCTATTAACAAATTCTTCATTTGCCTTCAATCTATTTTCAAGCGTCAATAAAAGGGCATATTCAAGTTCTGATAGACCCAATCTTTGCTGGCGCGATGCCATTGTCTGTATTGCCTCAAAGATTGAAACACCTTCTTTATAAATCTTTTCATAATCCTTTGTCTTTTCGCGCCACATATCAACCAAACGCTGAACTCTATCTGTTAATGATTCATATATTGGATTTTTTTGCTTATCAACCAGCACAAACCTCTGGAGTGTAAACAAAATATTTGCTGCCTTCTCCTCCCTGCCCTTAACCCGCTCCTCAATATTCTTCAATGTATCAACATCAAATTTTATTACGGGCAAATCTTTTTCAAGGTTATCAATCTCGGTTGTTTTATACACATATTTCAAAGTCTTATCAAAATATTTATGAACATATGGGTCAACACCTGCTTTCTGAAGCACAGTCTTTAAATAATAGACATAAATTGCCGAGAGCCATTTATACTCTTCAAAGTATTCTAATTTATGAGGATCAGAACCTAAGATTTCAAATAGTTTACGAAGTTTATGGTATTTTTCAACAAATTCTTCTTCTCTGGTTACATCAGTAGTCAGGATTTCAATCGCCTTTAAAAGAGAACTCCTCTCATAGTCTTTGCTAAGGTCACCAAACATTCCAGTCAGTTCTGAGATTAAAATATCAAATTCTTTATGAACACTATCCATATTGCTAAGGGCACCTTTAAGAGAATCTTCTTTGCTATATAGTTCAAATGCCCTTTTAAATTCCTTTAATATGCCGACATAATCAATGATGATACCAGCCTCTTTCAGTCCCTTATAAGGTCTATTTGTGCGGGCAATCGCCTGCAGAAGCCGGTGCTCTTTTAATGGTTTATCAAGATACATCACCTGTAATATCGGTGCATCAAAGCCGGTAAGTAGCATCTCTGTTACAATCAAAATCTTAGGATAATCATCCTCTTTAAACTTCTCAATTATCTTCTTTAATGTGCTCTTGTGGTCCCTGCCCGCATATCTTTCACGCACATCCCTCAAATATCCATAGATTATTTTGTCCTCATCAGATTCCGCGGTCATAACAACTTCAAAATATTCCCTGGGCAGATATTTTTCCAGGGCGTTTTTATACAACATACATGCCTTTCTACTTGCCGCAACGATCATCGCCTTGAATTTGCCATCCACATTTTCTTTAAAGTGATTCGCAATATCTTCAGCAATACTCTCAATCCGTTTTTCATTTTCTAAAAAGACATTTATGGAATCAAGTCTCTGTTTTAATTTCTGTTCAACATCAGTCCTTGCCTTTTCTGGTATCTCTTCAAGTTCTATCTCAAGGAATGTCTCAAGCATCTCTTTTTTGAGATGGACATCTTTTTCAAGACGGGGTTGATAGACAATGGGCAGGGTAAATCCGTCTTTTATTGAATCAATTATAAAATAGCGGTCAAGATACCTTTCTTCAGGCAGATAGGCAAAATCCCTATATGTATCACGGGTAGATTTGGAGATAGGTGTTCCAGTCAGGGCAAACATAAATGCATTCTTTAATATACCCTTCATCACACCGGCAAGGATTCCATACTGTGAGCGATGCCCCTCATCTATAAACGCAATGACATTGGAACGATTCATAATCGTTTCCTGACTTTTTGAAATTTCTTCAAGGTGTCTGCGTAATCTATCAAGTTCTTCATAACGGAATTTATGAATCAAAGTGATAAACAATCCCCTTTTGCCCTGATGATTATCATAACTGAGGACCTCTTCAAGGTCAGCAACAGTCTGTATCACTTCAGGCTGGACGATATCTAAAGAATAGAATTCAGTATACAATTGTTCTTCAAGTTCAATACGGTCAACAATAAAGAATATACTTGGATTTTCTAATAAATTGTTATGATACAGTTTATGGGCAGTAAAAATCATCGTCAATGTCTTGCCACTCCCCTGCCAGTGCCAGATTAGACCCCTTTTCTTATTAAAATCCTGTGATAGTAAATTCTCACTTTCTGCTTCTCCCTCCCCTGAAGGAACAATTCCATCTTCCAATTCCCTCTCCTTTGAAGGTAGCACCCCATCGCTTGTTGCCCTCTCCCTTGATGGGAGAATTCCACTTTCTAATTCCCTCTCCCTTGATGGGAGAGCCCTGCCTTCTATTTCCCTCTCCCTTGATGGGAGAGCCCTGCCTTCTATTTCCCTCTCCCTTGATGGGAGAGGGTAAGGGTGAGGGTGAATATTACCCACCACCCTCTCCACCATCCTATTCACTGCCCGATACTGCATATACCGTGTAATTACCTTTGTCGCATTTCCGAACTCTATCCGATAGAATAAAAAATTTTTGATAATATCCAACAATCTCTCTGGCTCAAGCATTTCAAAAATTCCTTCAATCGGGTCTGATTCTTTTATTTCTGAAATCTTTCTCCACTCATAACACTTTACCTCTTCTTTTGCCTGCCAGGGCACAATTGGAAAATACCTTGCCTGTGATTCTACTGCCACACCAATCTGAACATACTTAAACAATTCAGGCGCAGTAATCTCATAATCCTTAATCTGGACATAGGCATCATACCAGGATTGACCAAACTTTGTTGGGTCTTTTATCTCAATATTCACAAGGGGTATGCCATTAACATAAAGCATAATATCAGTCCTTATCTTATCCTTCCCTGCATACCAGACCTGCCTTGAGACGACAAACTCATTATCCCCTCTATAATCAAATAACTGGACATAATGGACAACCCGTTCCTTTTCCAACTTTACTGGCACACCAAATTTAAAAAAGTTCAAAATCTTCTTTGCCCCTTCCTGTCCTGTCGTAACCAGTTTCAATTCATTCAGCACCTTACTAATCTCATCGTCACTAATATTTGTATCTTTATTGATTCTCTGGATACAGCGGACAATTACAGGCACCAAAAGAGGCTCTTCAAGGCTCTCCCTTTCCAATTCATCTGAAGGCACAAAACGCCAGCCTGACTTAACCAGCCCTTCAATAATATAATCTTCTAACGAACTTTCTGAAAAATTAGGCATAATCTCCCTTTTTCAAATTCAAAAAATCTGATATTCCATTGGATAAATTTTTTTCCATATGGATAAAATTTTTTTCAGCACAATTAAAATATTTTTGTTCCATATGGCACAAATTTGTTCCATTGCCATTTTCTCTTTTCCTCATATTAACCTCCATTTTATATCATAAAGACCGATAAAAAACCACACCTTCCAAACACCAACCGAGATTGCTGAAAAAATCTGTTTCTGTCACCCTGAACTTGTTTCAGGGTCTCAAAAGATGCTGATATTCCGAGATGCTGAAATAAATTCAGCATGACAAAGATGATTGATTTAAATATTTTCAACAGTTGGTCATAACACCCCTTGACAAAATCCAAAAAATCAATATACTCTAAAATAGATAGATAGATAGGTGTACCCTCCGGCTTCTGGAGCAACATAATGTTGTTCCAGAAGCTTTTAATTTTTCCACTCATACACCAACCTCCAATCTCACTCCCTCCTATTTCCTCCCCCTTCAAAGGGGGAGGGTAAGGGTGAGGGTGTTCCATCTGACACCTCCAATTCCACCCTTCTTTTCCCGGTCAACAAATCATTCATCAGTTGCTGTTTAATCTTTTCAAAATGTTGTCTTTTGTTTTTCAATAGGTGTAACCGCTTATCTATTTCTATCAAGATGGTTATAATTTTTTGCTGCTCGCTTAAAGATGGTACTGGAACTTGCAAGATTTTTATCATTTCTTGGCTTATATTGGTAATAGCAACTTGACCTGCACTTGCAATAAGGCGGTTTCTGGCGATGTCGCATCTTAAATAGTAAGTAAGAAATTCTGGTAAAATACTTGATTGAGTTAATCTCGCCCTTATTATGAATCCACAGAAAGTAATTGGTTCCTTCAAACCATTAAAAAGACTGACCCAGCCAGCGCCTTCTCGTTTCAATGAAGAACGGACGATTAAAATATCTCCTTTTTTCAATAAGAAATCTGAATAATTTTCAAGTGGAACTTCAATGCGATACAAATTACTAAAATCTATTTCTATGCCGGCACCATACATATTTAATACATCAACAGTTAATATACCTTTATTACTCTTTTGTTCTCTATCAAAATTTATACCATTTTTTAAATTAACAACCTCCCCCAATTTCACCACCTTCCACTCTTTCGGTATTTCGCCAATTGGCGAAATACCGAAGTCTTTTGCATCCCTGATTTTTAGACGCAATTGACCATTTGATTCCACAACTTTCAATCTTCCTGATAGCAATCCCTGCATCAATCCCTTTTTCAATCTTTCTGTCTTCTCAATCGCCTTATCCACCTTTTCAATCACCTCATCCACCGTAGAAAGTATCTCCGCAATCTTCTGCTGTTCTTCAAAAGGTGGCATCGGAATGACAAAAGAAGAGACTTCTTCCCGTGTTATTCCACCAATCATACCATGGAATATTGATTTAATTTGTTTCTGCACTATTGACGAAGCCATCACATAATATAGAAAGCAATTGAATACATCGGTCGTTTTCGTTCTGATAATAAACACATGTTCATTCACAGCAATCCGTTCATAAGGCAAGTTCTTAATGAAAGCAACTTTACCAGTAGTAGCTCCATCTTTGACAACCAATATGTCATTTTGTATTATTTTCCCCTGTTTAAGGTCGTTGTAAAAATGTTCTGGAATAAATTTTAGGTTTTCCCACAAAATATTGCCACTTTTATCTATATGTTCACCACCAATACTTGGGATAATCCCGTTTGATAGTCCTCCACCTTTTGCTCGTTTACCTGTTTCAATTGTCACATAATCTCCTAACTTCCCAAAATGCCAATTATTCGGAATTTTGCCTATTTCGATGTGGCTAAACCGGTTGGTCATTTTTCTCCTCTAATTTTGTTATTAGATAATTTATAAATGCTGAACAAATTATAAGCATATAACGGGCTTCGGATTCACCACAAAGGAATGAATCAGGATATTCGCCGTGCCTTATGCCGCAAGCATCCGATGTCCAACCATAAAGTTTCTTGAATCCATCTTTTTCTTCTACAGATTTGGTCTTATCTAAAATAAGCACATTATTGGACCAACTTAATTCTCCAGACAGTGTCTGGAGAATTGAATTATCCATATAAGTCAAAAAGAATTTTTTCGCATACCAAAGATTTTGAACAGAAAATCCACTTTGGGCAGGATATTTCATTCGCAAATCCTTAGATAATTTTGCAACCACGCCGTCAATCTCATCCTGTTGAAGAAGAGGAAGTCTTTAGGTATTAATCGTGAAATTAATCCCGAACCTAATCCCGAACTTAATCCCGAACCAATTAATAATGGGTTATTATACAAGCACATAATAGAGACTCCGCCCCTGACCAACTGCCTTAACAACTTCTAAATCCACTAATTTTCTGATTTCTTTTAAGACCGCACGATCAGAGATTTTGAACATCTTTCGCATATCCCGGTTTGTAATTTTTCCATTTTGGTTAATAAACTCCACTATTTTCATCTGCCTTTCGGTTAGGGCTATTTGTCCTTTTTTGGTCTTACGCAGTCGCTCACTGCTGAGGCGAATAATACGTTCTTTAACTGCCTGAATACTGATGTAAACACCTTCAACAAAATATTCCAGCCACCCCGTCAAATCCAATGTTGCCTGAACAACACTTTGCAAAGCCTTATAATATGCAGGCCTATCCGAATTGTAATAGTCATCCAGACAAAAGAACTGTTTTGTATCAAAACCTCGTTTGTATAAAATCCAGGTTGCCAGAATCCTGGCCGTCCTTCCATTACCATCAACAAACGGATGGATTCTGACAAATTCATAATGTGCTATACCTGCTTCAATCACAGGGTCGAGTTCTTGTGCATCCTGGGAATTTAGCCAGGCAACAAGATTTTCAACCAACCTTGGAACTTCACTATTCGGTGGCGGCCTAAAGAAAACTTCTCCAGTCATCTGGTTTCCCACGACAACATAACGGGTTCTAAAAACTCCACAGTCTTCAGGTCGCTCAAGGGTGTTCTTTGTCAAAAGGCGGTGTATCTTCAGAATATCTTTGGTTGTGATGAAATCACCTTTGACAATTTTCTCAATATTTTGAAGCACCTCTAAATAATTTAATACTTCCTGTCTATCCTTTCTTGTTGCAGTAATTTCCCTCCCCTGGGCAAGTTTACTCACCTGTTCTAAATTCAGACGATTACCTTCAATTGCAGTGGATGAGTGGGCACTGCGGATGATTGCCTCACGACGTAAAGCCACTTCCCATTTGGGAATAAAAGGTGAATTTAATATGACCTCACGCGCTGCAGATATTTTTGAAAGCAGTCTGACGATTTTGTGAGTATATTTGAAATTAGGCTGAAACATTACGCTCCTTGATTTAAGATTGAAGATTTAAGACTGCGCAATTGCAAAAAAAGAATTTGAGATTCTGAAATAAATTCAGAATGACAAAAATAACAATCCTGTAGGGTAGGCATTAAACCTCCTTTCACCCCCTCCTATTTCCTCCCCCTTCAAAGGGGGAGGATAATGGTGGAGGTGTCTCATCTCTCACAAATCCTATCTTTCTTTTTTGTTGCTCTGGTTGGGACATAAGTTGGCGGATCGCGTCAAATATCTTTCTGATTTCTACATCGTGCATTTCCAATCTTCGTTCAAGTTCATCAATTTTTCTTTTTAGATCCTCGTAGCCCAATATCATCCTTCTCAAGCGCACGAAAGCGCGTATTATCTGAATATTTACTTGAATCGCCCGTTCACTATTAAGAACACTTGAAAGCATTGCTACTCCGTGTTCGGTGAAGGCATAGGGTAAATATCTTCTTCCACCCCAACTTGAGGTCACAATTTGTGACCTCAAGTTGGCGAATTCTGATTTGTTTAATTGAAACATAAAATCAACGGGAAATCTTTTGATGTTTCTTTTTACGGCCTGAATCAATACCTTCGTAGAAACCCTATAAAGTTTTGCCAGGTCGCTATCCAGCATCACTCTGAGACCTCTTATAAAATAAATCTTACTCTCAATTACTTCAGCCGGAATTATTTCACTCTTTCTTGATGCCATAATCCAGTTCCTTTAAGTAGCCACTCAATTTTTCCGTTGTCTGAGCAATTTCCTTTTCAATCTCCTGCAATTCTTTCCATTCTTTTACAATATCAATCTCCTCAATCTCTTCTTCGGGATAGACATAGAGTGTTACATTCAGATTATAATCGTTCTGTTCAATCTCGGCCTTATCAACGATGCGCGAAAAACCCTTTTCTTCAGAGAATTTTCTGTATGCCTGGGCAATCTTCTCACGATTCTTTTCTCCAAGACGGTTGAGTTTACGCACCTCAGGATGCTGTTCATATTCCTTGCTTGCATTGATAAATAAAATCTTATTCTTTCTATTACCCTGTTTATTCAAATTAAAAATCAAGATTGCACCTGGTGCACCGGTATTATAAAATAGTTTTTCCGGTAACAGGATAACCGCCTCTAATAAATCATCTTTTATTATTCCGGTTCTTATATTTTTCTCGGTATTTCCACGGAATAGACATCCATTATCAATCACCACACCCACCCGTCCATTCTTCTCCCTCACTGCATAAAGCATATGCTGAATCCATGCCCAGTCAGCAGACTGTTTTGTTGGAAAACCATATTTGAACCTTTCACGCCAGAATTCACCTTTTTTAAGAACCACCTCATTATAGCCATCCTGGTTCCAGGGTGGATTGGCAATGCATATATCAAAATTCTGGATTCTTTCACCCTGTTTAAATTTGGGATATAAAAGGGTATCACCTAAGGCAATGCGGGCATTCTTAATATCGTGGATATAGAGATTCATCTTTGCCAAGGCAAGGGTCTTGTAATTTGCCTCCTGGCCAAATAGAAAGAGTTTCTCTGCCTCTTTTTCACCTTTGTTCTCCTTAACATACTGATAAGACATAATGAGCATACCTGCTGAACCGAGTGCCGGGTCATAGATATATTCATTTGGCTTCGGGTCAAGAATCTGCACAAGTAGATTGATAACCTCCCGTGGTGTATATACCTCACCTTCTTTTGCCTTCTGGGGTGCGAAATACTTTAAAATCCATTCATAGGCATCACCAAGAATATCTGGAGAGACATTATGCAATGACTGGGCACTGAAAAGTTCTATCAATTGCCTCAAGATTTCTGCATTCTCTCTGCTACTTGTGAATTGAACAAAATCAATATTTTCAAATATATCGCTCAGTTCTGGATTTTTTTCAGCAAGTTGTTTCATTGCCTGGGAGAATTTCTCGGCAATATGTGCAGTCTCCTTTCTTATATCATCCCAGCGATAGCCTTCAGGTATGTCAAAATCATGATACATAGATTGTTGTGCCTCAAATTCTGCCTCTTTTTCTGAAAGCCCATCATCCAGTGCCTCTTTCTTTGCCTTCTCAAATTCCATATTCCACTTGTCGCATATTCGCTTATAAAATAACAAAACGAGAATAAAAGTATAATCTACACGGGTTCTAATAAGGTCTGCGGCTTTTTTAAGGAGTGATTCAAGGTCAGAACGGGATAATTGGGTCTCTTCAAAATTCAGGGTTTCAGAGATAAATTCAACTGTGCTCTTTAAGGCATATATCTTCTTTCTTGCATCATCAGGGTCCATCTCCACTTCAAGCAAGCCTGCCTTACGAAGTTCAGAAAGGGCAACATTTACCTGTTCTTTACTATCCTTTATTGGCTCTTCTTTTAATAAATTATATGCATCTTCAAAACGAAATTGCCGCTTACCAAATTTCTCCCAGAGGACTTTGTAATGATTTTCAATCCATTTTCTTAATCTCATAAAATTTCTCCTGTTTTGTTAATTATATAAAGCATTTTTAATTTTCTATTATATATTATAATCAAAATTTATAAATTGTCAAGGGGGAAATGATTGAAATTCATCCCTATAGGGTGACAAGAAAAGGTGAAGTGGGGTGATGGGAAAGGGTAAGGGTAAAGGGCAAGCGGATTAGAATTTAATGCAGTAGTTATTCAAGCTGGCAGTCTTATATTGTCGCTCGGATGAATCAGCCTGCGCCGATGCGGATATCAATGTGGGGTTCTTATAGTTCTGGTTCAGGCACGATATATGCTTGTTATTATAATGATTCTACTGCTTCGGTCACAGCCTATGTATATTTTGTCATTACTGAAGATAGCTGTTATTATTCTGCACCAAACGGTGACCAGTGGCATAACCATGTGGCACGGGATTATGTGCCCAATCAGATTGGACAGCAGGTAACGATACCAGCAGGAGATTCACTGACTGTTTCTCAGGCATTTACGATTCAATCGGGCTGGAATGTGAATCGCTGTAAGATTGTTACCTGGATACAAAACAATGCTACACGTGAAGTGTATCAGGCAGGATTTATTAAAGTTACCGACCTTACCGGAATTGAAGAACAGAACAGAGAAATAATTCATAAACAAATTACGATTACACCAAATCCGTGCATCAATGGAACTGAATTTCGATATAATTTGAAATCCAACTCTGAATACACAATTCAAATCTTTAATCTCTTAGGCAGCGAAGTTAAAAGAATAAAGGGTGTTAGCACTGGTGGTGAAGAAATTCTAAAATGGAACTTGCAGGATAAAAATGGCAAATCTGTAAGATCAGGAGTATATTTCTATAAATTCACCAGTCCAGAGATAAATACTACAGGTAAGATTGTAGTAAGATAAAAGAATCGGGGTGGGCTATTAAAAATAGCCTGCCCCTATATACAAATTAACTAAATTGTAGTAAATAAAAGAATGCTCACGGAAATACGGTAAAAATTATAACCACAAAACAAAATAAACCAGAAGAATAAAAAAGTCCAGGGTATGGGTCAATTTTTTCTCTTTGAAAGGAGGTGATCCAGCC
>DAIRCK010000017.1:0-60962 GCA_036796695.1 bacterium | reverse complement strand
TAAAAAGTGGTAGAATTTATCCACCGGGAACTCTTTAATCTTTGGTGTCTCCAGACCAGGATAACCAGTAAGGATGAAGATAATTACAATCCAGACAATCAATAACAATAAATCAACACCCCGTTTCATCTATCGCACCGTATCAGTAAATACCAAAATCTTCTCCCTCTTCACTGCAGGGCTCAAACAAATCCTTTTCTGCACCACATTCAGGACATCCCCAGGAATCTGGCAATTCTTCAAATAATACCCCGGGGGCAATCCCGGCTTCCGGGTCACCTATATCAGGGTTATAAATATATCCACAAACTCCGCAGCGCCATTTATCCATTTTTTACCTCCTGTTTATTACATAATCAATCAAGGATATTACAGACTTCAAGCACAAGGGTGATCAATTTTTCCATACCCTGTCTGAGTTCTTCATCTGTAACAAATTTTGTAAATTCCTCTCCCCTGCCCACCACATCAGAAACGAGTAAGAATGAAGCAGTCTCTAAGTTGCTGCGATTGGCAAGATAATAAATCAAACTCGTTTCCATTTCTACAGCAAGGATACCTTTTTTCTGGAGTTTCGGCACATACTCAGGGTCAGGACTATAAAATACATCAACACTTGCGATACCACCAAAATATAATTTCAATCCCATTTTTCCAGCAATATCATCTGCAGTCTTCAAAATCTTAAATGTTGCATAAGGTGCTACAGGTTCTCCATTGAGATAAGAATTCGTTGTTCCGTCATATGGTGCAGATGTTAACGCACATATCATATCCAAGGAGTTTATATGACTGGCAATGCCACCACAGGTTCCGATACGAATTATCCTTTTAACATCAAGTTGTATCAACTCCTCAACTACTATTGCAGCTGAGGGACAGCCCATCCCTGTGGTCTGGACCGAAATCTTCTTTCCTTTGTAAAAACCTGTATAGCCTAAAAGTCCCCGATTTTTATTGACCAATCTTGAATCAGTCAGTTTGGAACTGATAACCTCAGCCCTTGCTGGGTCTCCTACAACGAGCACAGTCTGGGCATAATCGCCTTTTTCTGCCCTTAAATGTATCGGCATCGTTCCTCCTTGTTTATTCTATCTTCTTAAGAGTGGATTGGGAAACAAAATTCAATAACGAATCCCTCACCTGTTCAAATTGTTTAAAATATTTTTTATTCACCGAGGGTGCCCTGGGAAGTTTTACAGTCAATGGATTTATTGGGCTACCATTTTTGTGCAATTCAAAATGGAGATGGGGACCGGTTGAAAGCCCGGTAGAACCTACATAGCCAATCAATTCACCCATCTTGACTTGTTTTCCCTGCCTCAACCCTTTTGCAAATCTTGATAGATGTCCATACCTTGTTTTGAAGTTATTCTTATGCCTTATCTCAACAAGATTTCCGTATCCACCCTTCCAGCCTTTAAAAGTCACCACCCCATCACCAATTGAAGAAACCGGGGTCCCAACTGGTGCAGAATAATCAAGGCCATGGTGTGGACGCCAGACCTTTAATATTGGATGATACCTGCGTTTTGAAAAATATGAACTTATATAACTGTATTTTAAAGGCGATTTTAAAAGCGACTTACGCAGGGATTCGCCTTTCAGATTATAATAGTCATCATATCCTGTGGGGTCATTAAAATATATTCCATAATACTCGCCAATTTTTCCTTTATACTTTATGAAGGAGATATTCTTGTAATCCAGAAATTGAGAATCACAGAAAACCTTATCAAAAAGCACAACGAATGAATCACCGTTCTGTGTTTCAGTAGTAAAATCGATCTCCCAGGCAAGGATATCAGCAAATTTATATACAAGCATAGGTTTCTCACCCCTTTTGAGCACCGATTCATAAAGGGTTGAATTTATATTCCCGACAAGAATAGTTCTTTCATAGGTGATATAGGGATATTTCATCGCCAGACTAATATATTTGCCATTATTTATTACATAGTAAACAGTCGTCGGATTCTGAAAATATGTGAGTTTTTTAAATACATTATCAGCCTTTAAAACAATTAAGGAATCGCCAGGTAGACATCTGCGAAAAGGAAAATCACATTTTTGCAATAGTTTTATAATCTCTTCGGCAAGGTTTTGATCGTTCAGGATACCAGTTAGTGCAGGTTGTATCACTTCATTTTTTTTCAGAACCTTTTTGACCTCGGTATAGACTGGTTCAACTTTTTTTAGAACCTCTTTCTTCTCTTTTTTACATCCACCACTAAAAAGAATCAAAAAAAATATAAAAGACGAAATATATCGCTGCATAGTTAATGCGCCTTTTGTTTTATAAAAGTTTTAATCCAGTCATCACAGATTTCATTATGATTGGCAATAGAAAGGCCATGGATTGTAATTCTCCTTTCTCTCTTTATCTGTTCTAATATCTTTATCATATCAGAGAAACCCCAGAGATCAAATTCCAGCTGGAGGTATTTCTTTTTAAATTTATTAAAAATGTCAGCCGGGATCATATGCTGTTTTAAAAATCTCTTTAATTCACCAGGCCTCATACGGGTTGTAATTGCAATATGGATATGGGCAAAATTCTTTATCAGATTCCAGTTGATATTCGGAAAGATTGAAAATACACCGTGCCTGTTTTTACGATTGAGCATCAATCTTGCTAGTTGAACATCTACATCTGTAGAAGGATTTTCAATTATTTCGTGGATCCTTGAAAATGTTATCTTTGAACGGGTCAATTGATAAATCAACTGCCATTCCTCTTTGGTTAATTCATTGGGCACAGGTATGTTGTATTCGGCAATTTTGTAAATCTCTACATATTTTACACCAAAAGATTTGTTCAATAATCTATAACAGTGTTTTAAATCCCGGGCATAGAAAAAATATGAATATGAGGGAAGTACACCCTGGGGTATTGTCGTATTGACAATCACCTCTTCAGTGAGTGGATATATCTTTGCGATCTCTGGTTCGACATCAGCATCGACAAATGCACATCCCCGATACCATCTACCGCCTGCAATCGCCGGAATAAATAGTTTTATTCCATAACCTGTTATAAGTCCATTCTCTTCAAAATTCTGGATGCGTAAGAAGATTTCATCCTGTTTGATGTGGAATTTATTTATAACCTCATCAATCGGAACATAACCCTGTGCCTCAAGATGGCGTAAAATTTTTAAATCAAGTGCGTCAATAATCACAATCCATTATATTCAAATTATTTTAATAGTCAATATTTTATTTAATTTACCTGGTAATACAGTATCTTTTGCCTTTATACCTGGGCATCGAAGAGAAATCATCCTTACAATCTATTATTACACCACCGTTTGATCTGATAAAATCATTTAATATACTCTCTTTTATCCAGAACATATCCTTTATTCCCCAGGTTTTATACCTTATTTTTTTATAAAGATGTCGGAGTGGTGCGGGTGTGATAAAACCGAGAAATCTCCTTACCCGGTTCTTAAATCCAATTATATCCGTTGTGACCTGAAAGATAATCACCCCATCCTTTTTAATTATTCTTAAAAATTCTTTAATATAACCCAGAGTTAATTTGGGTGTTAAATGTTGAAAAACAATATTTGAATATATAAAATCAAAAACGCCGTCTTTAAAGATCTTCAGATCTGAGGAACAGTTCAGAACATATAGACACCTTTCTTTGTATTTATTATAATCACCCGCAATGCGTAACATACCAAGTGCGATATCAATCCCAACACATTCTTCAAAATATCCACACAATGCCTGGGTCAAACGTCCAACCCCACAACCGAAATCAAGTGCCCGATGAAATTGCAGATTTAAATTCAGCGCTTTTATATAATCCATAACCGAATCTATCTCATCCTTTCCGGTTTTATACAATTCATCCATTTTCCAGCGATTATTTTTCTTTTCAGGGAAAGGAAGAATAGCCCATAATGGGTCCTTTTTTGCAAATTCCTCCCAGTTTTTACGCACTTCTCTTATATTTTTTCCCATTGGTTGGAGAATGATTGAAATTATTTAAATTACTTTATTTCGAATTTGCCAAATTCTTCAGGTTTGGTGCTACGCAATTTATTTTTGAGTTCTTCTTCAACACTATCACCCTTAAACACTATTCCATTTCTTTCCATTATGCTATCTTCAACAAATATTGTTGCATTGGAACGGAGGGCAAGGGCAATAGAATCTGAAGGTCGTGCATCAACCGAAATCATTTTACCATCAATTTCAAGATAGATCCGTGCATAATATGTTTCATTCTTTAGATCATTGATAACAATTTTTGTAACCTTACTTTCAAGTGCATCAAGCAGTATCTTCATCAGATCATGGGTAAGCGGCCTTACCGGTTTTACACCTTCAAGACACATCGCAATCGCCATCGCCTCATTATCACCAATCCATATAGGCAATGTCCTCTCTCCATACTTTTCTTTAAGCAAAACAACATAGTTGTGGAACTGCTGGTCTTCAACAACACCGCTGACGAATACCTCTAAGATTTTTCCTCCTCAACAACAATCAATTTAAATACTGCAGTGACCTGCTGGGGTAAACGGACTTTGATATCATAAATCCCGGGATGTTTTATTGGTTCATCAAGTTCGACCTGTTTTTTATCTATTTCAATATTCTCTGCCTTTAATAATTCTACAATATCCTTAGGATTGATAGAACCAAATGACTTTCCATCGATTCCTGTTTTGATCACAGTTTTTATATTCAAGTTATTTATTTTCTCAGCAATCTGCTCGCTCATTTTTCTCACTTTTTCTATACCCTGGGAAAAACGCTTTTTTGCCTTTTCAAGACCTGTTATATTGCCTTTGGTAGCAGGTATTGCAAGTTTATTGGGAAAAAGATAATTCCTCGCATAACCATCTTTTACTTCAACAATATCATTCTTTTTACCTAATTTTGCAACATCTTTTGTAAGAATTACTTTCATTGTTATTTTATCTCGTATGGTAAAAGGGCAATCTCACGGGCTCGTTTGATTGCCTGGGCGAGTTTCCTTTGATGTTTGGCACATAAACCAGTCAATCTCGCCGCAAGTATCTTACCACGTTCATTTATATAACCTTTTAAAAGTGCAGTATCTTTATAATCTATCACCTTTACATTAGTCTCACATAACCGACATTTTTTTGCCACTGTTTCTCTCCTTTTTAATTAAAATGGGGTGTCTATATTATCTTCTTCCTTAATTTCTTCTTCTGCCTCAATAGAGGTATTCGCGCCTGTCTCACTACCAGATTCAGGTAAATCCAGAAACTGGATTCTGTGGGCAACAACCTCAACGATTGATCTCTTTTCTTTAGTGTCAGTCTCCCACTGTCTTGACCTTAATCTACCTTCAATGAGAACCGCACTCCCTTTTTTAAGGAAATCATTAACAAGTTCAGCCTGCCTGCGCCAGGCAACGATTGTCACAAAAAGCGTTTCTTCGTGTGTCTCACCGGATTCCCGATTTTTAAATCTGCGTGTGGTGGCGATTCTGAAAGAACAAACCGGTGCCCCTTTCTGTGTATAACGCAATTCTGGGTCAGCAACGAGACGACCTATGAGATGAACTGAATTAAGATAGCCCAGCCTCAATTGATTCATTTTCTCTTCTCCCTGGAAATTATCATAAACCTCAAGACATTACTGCGGTGTTTTAATTTATCCTTAATGTGCTCAATCTTATCAGGGGAAATGGAAAACTCATAATTCACATAATAGCCCTCTTTTTGTTTTTCCACTGGATAAGCAAGAACCTTTTTGCCCAGTAATTGATATCGGACACTGCCAGCACCGCTTGTTTTTATAATCTCTTCAACAGTACCGGCTTCTTTTTCTAATTGTTCATCCTTTAATCCAGGATGAAATATGAACATTGCCTCGTAGTTTCTCATAATATTTTATGTTCCTTTAATAAATTTGTAGGGTTAACCTTATTATATTCAAGACCCCAGACTTCAATTGGTAGTCCAAATGCCATTGCCATTATCTGGCTGAAATAAAATACCGGTATGAACTTATGGTCAGGATGGATACCTGCAATCTTGGTCTGGAAATTATCAAGATTATAATGGCATACTGGACAGGAGGTAACAATTGCCTCAGCCCCTTTTTCCCTTGCATTCTTTAAAATCTTATAGGAAGCCCCAAGGGCTGCTTCAGGAGAATTTACAATTAGATAAGAACCACAACACTCAACTTTAAGGGGAAAAGCGACAGGCTGTGCACCCATTAATTGAACAAAATCCTCCATAATCGTTGGTGATTCCGGGTCATCAAAACCTATCTCATCCTTTGGCCTCAATAAGTAGCACCCATAATAACAACCCAATTTTAAATTTTCAAGGCTCTTTTTCACACCCTTTTTAAACTCTTCTCTGTATTCCCTGATAAACTCAAACGGATGCACTACCTTTTCTTCTCCATTATAATCTTCACCAAGATGTTCATTTATAATATTCAAGGTATCAGGATCATTTTTGAAAATGTAGTTTGCCCTTTTCAATGTATTGTAACAAATAGAACAGGGCACAAGCAGGGAACCATTTTCTTTCTGAGCCTTTGCCAGAATCCGCAAAGGTGCAATCAGGGACATTTTATTATCCCGGGCAAGTGTAAATGTGGTGCCACAGCAGTACCAGTTTGCGAGTTCTTTCAGTTCCATACCCACTGCACTGAATGTAGCCTTGATCGAATCATTGAGCGCCTTTGCCTTTGTATATAAATCACAACCAGGATAATATGATACCTTCATAATCAGTAGGAATATTTATAGAGTGCACTCATCAATACAAGGGGATGGGCATCTTTGAGCAACTCTTTATCAATCTTATCAATATCGATCATCTGTTCTTTGGCGCGCAGGTGGAGCGTTCGCACTGCCTCCATTATTCTTGGTATATCAACACCCCGGGGGCACCTTGTTTCACACACCAAACAGGCAGCGCAGAACCAGGGACTTTGTGCCTTAAGGACATCATCTTTATAACCGAGCTGGATATACCTTATTATGCGGTTTGGCGGTTCATCCATAAACTCAGCGAATGGACAGCCTGCTGTGCATCTTCCACATTGATAACAATCAGCAATATTCTGCTGACTTATTTCCTGTATTTTTAAAATAAAATCCTTATCTCTTGCGAGTTTTCTCATAGTATGTAATTATATTTAAAAATACTTTGATGTCAAGGGATTTTTAGCAAATGGGAAAAACTCTTTAAACAGAAATAAAATAGGTCAGAATGGAAATCAAAATTTATCTTTGGAACCAACAGGTCAACCCAGAACCGATTGTGTTTAACAAAAGTAAATAGTCGCTCAATTGTGCGGTCGTTTATTTTTGAAGCCACCCTGCGGATTTTTTTACCAATCTCAATTTCAGACGATAATGCAGAACGCCAGGTAATGTCATATTCTTCCAGTGACTTACCATACATTAGAGCCCTTTTTAGATAATCAACTGCAATCTCTGCACACAAAAGTCCTGTAAATATACCACCACCGGTCGTGGTCTTAACCTGTCCTGCAGATTCACCAAGCACAAGTATCCTTTCCAAGACACTTTTTTTAATCGGTCCATACACAATCGGTTTCATATCTATTCTATTTTGTTTTAACATATTATCAGCGATATTCAATCTATGCTTTAAAAACCTCTTTAGAAAAATATTGCCATTTTTTTCAAGAATCATTCCTATACGCGCCCTATTTTTATTAACCGGCACAACCCAGGCAAATGAACCTGGTATATATTTCTGACTCAAGTAGATCTCGATATTAGAAGATTCAACATTTCTGGATAATTCTATCTGCGAGCCATAAAGAAATTGCGGTGGTATACCAAGACCGATTTTTTTCTGCAGATTGTATTTTACGCCAGTTGCAATAATAACAAATTTAGCCAATCGACTGGTGCCATTAAAATTTATTTTGTAATATTTACGATCTTCTTCTATTCCCTTTACATTAATGCCAAGATTAAATTCCACACCATCTTTCTTTGCAGTCTCTGAAAGTTTACGGTCGAACAATTCCCTGTCAACGACATAGGCGAATGGCTTGGTTGCGATATATTCAAGTCTTTGATTCTCAGGTGAAATAAAAGTAAAGGATTGTATTTTTGTTAAAATAGAATCCACAGGAAGGTCAAATCTCTCAAATGATTCGGTGCTGATTACACCGGTACAGATAACACCATCACCAATCTCGTTTTTCTGGTCAAAGACACATACCTTAAAACCACTTCTTGAAAGTCTCAGTGCAGTATAAGAGCCTATTGGTCCGCCCCCTATTATTATTACATCATACAGATTTTTCATACCGATTGAATTATATACAGCATAATGAAAAAGTCAATACTTTTAGGAAGTAACACAGTAGGCAGTATCCCAGTAGTCAGTAACTCAGTAGGCAGTAGTCAGTAGCACAATTAGGAAGTAAGAAGTATTGAAAAATGGAATTTTACTTTAGGTAAAGGGTTATGAAATCTGGTCCAGGGGTTCACGGGCGATTGCATCAATTCCAATATCAGAAGGTCCAAATTTTTTGTATCTATTCTGTCCTGCCAGTGCGATCATCGCCCCATTATCTGTGCAAAATTGTGTATCCGGAATATACAATTCAAAACCCATCGATTCTGCAAGTTTTAAAAATTTTTCTTTTAGTTTCTTATTGACTGAAACACCTCCGACAACTCCAAAATATTTGACCTTTGTATACTCTATTGCCTTTTTTGATACCTGGACCAGATGTTCTAATGCTGAATCCTGGAAAGAAGCAGATACATCATCTCTATTATATCTTTTATTATCACGGATATAATACAAAACTGCAGTCTTTAATCCCGCATAACTAAAATTCAATCCTTTTGGTCTTGGTATCGGAAATTTGATCTTTTCTGGATTGCCATTTTTTGCTGACCTCTCAATATAAGGGCCACCTGGATATGGTAAATCTATCATCTTTGCCACCTTATCGAATGCCTCACCACAGGCATCATCCAGTGTCCTGCCCAGTGTTTTATATCTGAATTCCTCTTCTACAAAGATAAGTTCTGTATGACCTCCGGAAACGAGTAATACAAGATAGGGATATCTGGGCACCTTTTCATTAAAAAATAATCCATAGATGTGTCCCTCAAGGTGATTCACACCAACAAATGGCTTATTCAAACCAATCGACAGGGATTTTGCAAAAGAAAGTCCGGTTAAGAGCGAACCTAATAGACCCGGGCCCCTGGTTGCTGTGATCAGGTCAATTTCATTTAATCCAATCCCTGCGGTTTCAAACGCAATCCTTGTCAGTGGTAATAATACCTTAATATGATTGCGTGCTGCGAGTTCTGGAACAACACCACCATATTTTGTGTGTGCAATCTGGGATGACACAATATTTGTTAGAACTTTGTTATTCTTTATTATACCAATCGATGTCTCATCACAGGATGTTTCAATGCCGAGGGTTATCATATCCAGGAATCGTCCATTTAAAATGGACTTTTCACTTTAAAAGATTGTTAAAAACTTTATTTTTTCTTCTTACCCTTTTTCTGTTTCTTATCTTTCTTTTCTCTTTTTTCTTTTTTTGCAATCTGTTTTTTCTCTTTTTTGGTCTTCTTTTCTATTTTTGGTTTTGCTTCTTTCTGGGGCAATTCTTTTACCTTTTTTTCTTCTTTCTTCGGTTTTTCCTTTTTTGGTTTCTCTACTTTTTTCTCTTTTTCAGGCAACCAGCGATGTTCAATCAATCTTCTGCGCTGGTCAATCTTCTCAGGCTCACTCTTCTCAGTCAATTCTAATATTGCCATCTCCGCACCATCACCCAATCGTGGACCAAGCCGATAGATACGTGTATATCCACCCTTGCGGCTGGCAAATTTTGGTGCGATCTCATCGCAGATAATTTTTACCAGTTTATGGTCAGGAATGAACCGATAAATAAATCTCTTTGCCGCCACAGTATTTTTTTTGGCATATTCAATGAGGTGTTCTGCAAGCCTTCTTGCTTCTTTTGCCTTGGGCAGGGTTGTTTTGATTTTTTCGAAGATAAATAATGCACGACATAAATTCCTTAAAAGTGCCAAACGATGTGCCTTTTTTCTTCCCAATTTTTTCACTTTTTTGCCGTGTCTCATCTCAACTCCATATCTTGATTACTACACATCTTCTTTCAAATATCTCTCAACATCCATTTCAAGATGTAAACCCATATTGTGCAGGATCTTCTCCAGTTCCTTGAGGGACTTTCTGCCGAAATTATCATAGGTAAGTAATTCTCTACCACTCTTACGCACAAGGTCCCCAATCGTTTTAATATTCTTGTTCTTAAGGCAGTTTGATGTCCTCACGGAAATTTCAAGTTCGTCTATACTTCTCTTCAAGATCTCCCTTATCCTTCTATGCTCTGCATCAAGTTGTTCACGAGATGTCAAAAGGGGTTCAATATACAATTGTAACCCTTTCTTGTTAATCGTATTTCTGAGTTCATCGATCATCTTCTGGGTTGCATCATCAAGGAGAGCAGATGGTTGTCTCTCACCAAGGTCGACGAAGAATTTAAAATGATGCCTCAGGATACTCGCTGCCTCAGTCACACATTCAATAGGTGTTTTGGTGCCATCGGTCTTGACCTCAAGAACGAGATGGTCGTAATCAGTCTTGGTCCCCACCCTTGTATTACGCACATCAAAGTTTACGGATAAAACTGGTGAAAATATTGCATCGATATAGATTGTACCCACAGGCGCTTCTGATTTTTTTAATAATTCTGCCGGCACAAATCCCCTGCCTGTCTCCACTGCCATTTCGATTGTAAAATTCACCTTTACATCAGTTACCGAAAGGATTTTCTGTTTGGGATTGACAATGATGACAAGCGGATTTTTTTCAATATCCTCAGCAAGGTATTCTTTCTTACCCTTGACCTTCAGGGTGAGTGTTGTTGGTTCACTACCAAGCAATTTGAGACGAATCTTTTTGAGATTCAAAATTATTTCAACAACATCTTCATATACCCCGGGGATGGTTGTAAATTCCTGTGCCACATTTGATATTCTAATATTTGTTATAGCAGCACCCTGTATTGATGATAAAAGAACACGGCGCATTGCATTCCCGAGTGTAATACCATATCCCCTTTCCAGGGGTGAAATCGTAAATCTTGTAAAGACATCGGATGCTGTTTCTTTATCAATCTCAATGCCCTTGGGCATTACAATTGGTTTTAATACCATATTACTCCTTATTTAGAATACAACTCAACAATTAGATTTTCCTGTAAAGGTATTGTGATATCTTCTCTTTTTGGTAATCTGATAACCGTTCCCGTCATATTTTCTCTGTCCAGTTTTAGCCAGCCTGTTATTTTTTCCGGTTCCCTTTCTTCTATTGATCTTTTAACAAATGGGTTCTTACGCATCTGTTCACTCAATGAAATCACCTGATTCGGCTTGACAAGATAACTCGGAATATCAACTTTTTTACCATTAATTAGAATATGACCGTGTTTTACAATCTGCCTTGCCTGGGTCCTTGACGAGGCAAAGCCAAGTTGATATACTACATTATCAAGTCTTCTCTCCAGAAGTATCAAAAGATTTTCACCGGTAGCACCAGGCATCCTTACTGCTTCCTGGAAAAATCTCCTGAATTGTGCCTCAAGTATTCCATAAATTGCCTTAACCTTTTGCTTTTCCCTTAATTGTGTAGCATATGAGGTAAGTTTCCTTCTTCCTGCCTTTCCATGCTGTCCTGGTGGATAACCCCTTCTTGTAAATGAACATTTATCAGTATAACATCTACTTCCTCTCAAAAACAATTTTTCACCTTCTCGTCTGCAAATCTTGCATCTTGCTCCAATATATCTTGCCACTTATACCCTCCTTCTCCGTGGTGGACGACAGCCATTATGGGGTAACGGTGTAACATCCTTGATCGTAGTAATTGTCAAACCGACCGTCTGTAAAGTCCTTATTGCTGCCTCACGCCCTGGTCCTGGACCTTTGATTCGAACTTCAATCTTTTTTATGCCCATTGCCAGTGCATCTTTGGCAACCGCAGTAGCGCACTGCTGTGCTGCATATGCAGTCCCTTTTTTGGTTCCTTTAAAACCGACCCTACCCGCACTCGACCAGCAGAGGGTATTACCCTGATTATCACAAATCGTAACAATCGTATTATTGAAACTGGCAAAGATATTGGCAATTCCGGTTAACTCTGCCTTTTGTGTCCTCTTTTTCTTTACAGTCTTCTTTCTCATTTCTTCTCTCCTACACCCTTACTAACCGCAACAGTCTTCCTTTTACCCTTACGAGTTCGGGCATTTGTGCGCGTTCTCTGTCCCCTGACTGGAAGTCCAATCTTATGTCTGATTCCACGATAACACCCAATATCAATCAACCTCTTTATATTTGCTGCATTATCCGCTCTTAACGCCCCTTCGACCCTATATTCAGATTCAATCATCTTCCTTATCTTTGTCACCTCTTCCTCAGTAAGGTCTTTTATCTTCTTTGACCGATCAATACCACACTGCAGAACAATCTGCTGGGCAGTTGGGATACCAATCCCATAAATTGCGGTCAAACCATATTCAACTTTTTTATTCAAAGGCAAATCAACACCAGCAATTCTCGGCATAAACCTCCTTATCTAAAAATTAACCCTGACGTTGTTTGTGCCTGGGATCCTTGCAGATTATTCGGACAACACCTTTTCTTTTTATGACCCGGCACTTTATGCATCTCTTCTTAATTGATGACTTTACTTTCAATTTTTCTCCTTAAACTCATAGTTTATCAAATTTTTATAAAAAGTCAATATTTTTATCATTTGTAACGCCAGACAATCCTGCCCCGTGATAGGTCATAAGGTGACAGCTCAAGCAAAACCCTGTCTCCAGGAAGAATCTTTATATAACTCATCCTCATCTTTCCTGAAACATGCGCCAATACCTTATGACCGTTATCAAGTTCAACACGAAACATTGCATTTGGCAATGTCTCAATTATTGTGCCTTCGGTCTGGATCAAGTCCTTTCGTGCCATCTCAGTTCTCCACTACCCTTGTTGCGTTTAAATTGCCCTTTTTTAAAATGATAATCGTATCTTCAAAATGGCTTGATAAAGAACCATCCCTTGTTGATATGGTCCAGCCATTATTTAAGGTCTTTACCTCAAATCTGCCCATATTCGTCATTGGCTCAATCGCCAGTGCCATACCCGGGACAATTTCCGGGTCTGGTCCATTTGCAACAAAATTCGGTATCATCGGTTCTTCATGGAGTGTCTTACCAACACCATGGCCGGTAAGTTCCCTTACCACACTGTATCCATTGGCTTCGATAAAATCCTGTATTGCCTGTGATATATCAGAAATATGGTTACCGGGCTTTGCCTTTTCAATACCTTTTTTCAATGCCTCTTTACTCAATCGAACAAACCTCAAAACATCTTCGGAGACTGTGCCTGAGATAAATGTCCTTGCTGCATCTGCGATATACCCACCATAAACAACACCGATATCAACCTTTACCAGATCCCCATCTTTTATCACCCTGTTATCAGGAATTCCATGGACGACCTCATCATTCAAAGATATACAGGAACTCTTTGGAAAACCACGATAGTCCAGGAATGCAGGATATCCATTATGCTCAATAATGAGATTGTGTATCATATCGTTCAATTCAATCGTCTTCATACCCCTTAAATCAATCTTTTCAATCTCCTTAAAGATTTTGTTGATAATCTCTCCAGCAAGGATAACATTCTTTATCCCCTCTTCACTTAATATAGCCATCAAGAACCTTGACTATCTTTTGATAGACATCTTCTTTGGTCCCGGATGCATCAATAGATACAAGGACACCAAGGGATTTGTAATAATCACTGAGCGGTTTGGTCAACTCCTCATAAACTTTAAGCCTGTTTTCAATAACTTCAAGGTTATCATCCTTCCTTTTTTCAAGATGGGAACCACATTCGTCGCAAATATCAGGAGTCTTTGGTGGATTTGTGACTGCATTATAAACAACACCACATTTAGGACAATATAGACGGCCAAGGATTCTTTTTATCAACTCTTCTTTTGTAAGATGGAGTTCTATTGCAAGTGCAATCTTTTTGCTATGGCGGGCAAGGAGTTTTTCCAGTTCAATCGCCTGATTCAGATTTCTCGGAAATCCATCAAATAATATTCTTTCGTTTAAATTTTCAATCACGAAATCTTCGACTATTTCAAAGACGATATCATCTGGAGCAAGAATACCATTTTTTAGATATTCTTCAACCTTTTTCCCGGTTGGACTACCAATTGCAATTTCTTCTCGCAAAACATCGCCCATTGAGAATTTTTTAAAATTATATCGTTCCACAAGAAGGTCTGCCTGGGTGCCTTTTCCAACCCCTGGAGGTCCAAAAAGAAATATCATCAACGACGCCCCTTTATCTTTCCTTTTTTCATAAAGCCTTCGTAATGATACATCAATAATTGTGATTCAATCTGCTGCACTGTATCAAGGGCAACACCGACAATGATAAGAAGTGTAGTACCACCAAAATAAAATGGCACCTTAAGATAGTTTATCAAATACCAGGGGACAAGGGCGATAAAACCAAGGAATAATGCACCAGGCAATGTAACCCGGGAAAGGACCCCATCTACATAATCAGCGGTCTTCTGACCAGGTCTTATACCCGGGATAAAACCACCATAACGTTTCATATTCTCAGCAAGTTCTGTCGGGTTAAATACGATTGAGGTGTAAAAATAAGTAAAGAATACAATCAGGGCAAAAAATATTATGTCGTATGCCCAATGTCCGGGTCTGAACATTTCGGCTAAATATTTTAAACTTGGAACATAGGCTGCGATGGTGCTCGGGAATACTACAAGAGACTGGGCAAAAATAATTGGAATAACACCCGCAGTATTCACACGCAATGGTAAAAATGTTGATTGACCACCATACATCCTTCTTCCAATAACCCGCTTGGGATATTGAACAGGAATTCGTCTCGTTGCCTGGGTCATCACAATGACCGCAGCAACGATCAGGATCATTATTACAATAACAATGAGGAGATTAAAGATCGAAAGACCCTGGGTGGCAACAAGCTGGGCGGTTCTCAAGAAGTAAATAGGATATTCTTCAAGACAACCGATAAAAATCAAAAATGAAATTCCATTACCAACCCCTTTTTCTGTTATCTGTTCACCAATCCACATTGCAAATATTGCCCCACAGGTAAGGGTCAACACCGAAGAAAGACGGAACACCCAGCCTGGTTCATAAACGATTGGAACAACACCTGAAGCAGTGTTAAATTTCTGCATTTCAAGATATGCAGCGATACCGAATGCCTGGAATGCAGCAAGTCCCACTGTGAGATACCTTGTATACTGGGTTATCTTTCTTCTTCCTGCCTGATCCCTCTGCATTTTTTCAATCTGCGGGAATACCGAACCGAGCAACTGGAATATGATTGAAGATGAGATATAGGGCATTACTCCAAGAAAGAGTATCGCTGCCCTTGATAATGCACCACCAACAAAGATATCATACATTCCAAATAATGAACCCTGTTGTTTCAACTGTTGCATTAATAGTCCAAGTGCTTGGGCATTTATACCTGGAAGTGGTATGTGCGCGCCAAGCCTGTATATACAAACTGCACCAAGTGTAAAAAGCAGTTTCTTTTTAAGGTCAGGGACCTTGAATATATTCTGGAATGTCGACATCATAAAATCAACTCCACCCTGCCACCAGCAGAAATAATCTTTTCCTCTGCCTTCTTAGAGATGGCGTGTGCCTTCACAAAGAGCGGTTTATCAATAGTGCCCTGACTGAGAACCTTTAATCTCAAACCACCTTTTATTAAACCCTTGTTTTTTAATAATTCTGGTGTGATCTCAGTATTGGCTGAAAATTTTGCCAGCTGGAAAAGATTTACTACCTCGTATAACTTCTTTGTATAATTTTTGAAACCACGTTTTGGGATACGTCTTGTCAATGGCATCTGACCACCCTCAAACCCCATTTTCACCTGGTATCCTGAACGCGCTTTATGCCCCTTATGCCCCCGGCAGGAGGTCTTTCCATGGCCTGAACCAGGACCACATCCCCTGCGTTTCTTTCTGTGTGTGGTTCCGTTTTTTGGTCTTATTTCACTGAGCTTCATTTGACATTCTCCTCCACTTCAACCATATACGAAACCTTCTCAATCATACCCCTCACAGCATTGTTGTCGGGTAATATCCGTGATTGTCCAATCCTTCGTAATCCAAGTGCCTTGAGGGTCAATTTATGTTTTTTTATTTTATCAATCGGACTCTTTTTTAATATCACTCTTATCTTTTTCATATCTCTTCCTTAAAAAATAATCAACTGGTTTATTCCTTCATTCAGCAACTGTCTGGAGCGGTCTAATAGATCTCAGTGCCTTTATTGTTGCCATTGCGAGATTGGTCGAATTCCTTGAACCGAGTGCCTTGGAAAGAATATCCCTTATACCTGCAGCCTGACAAACAGCCCTCACTGCATTTGATGCAATGATACCACTACCCGGCAGTGCTGGTCTTAATATCACCTTACTTGCAGAAAATTTGCCAGAAACCGGATGTAGAATCGTTCCTTCAACAACATCTACCTTGACCATATTCTTCTTTGCAATCTCAGTTGCCTTCTTTATTGCCGGTGCCACCTCCGCTGATTTGGCATGGCCAATTCCTATCTTTCCTGCACCATCTCCTACAACAACACAGGCATAAAGTTTCAAACGCTTACCACCCTTTATCACCTTTGAGACCCTTTTTAACTCAACAAGCCTTTCAATTAATTCAACATTATTTTCCTGCATTTAATATTCTCCTTAAAACTTTAATCCTGCCTGCCTTGCGCCTTCAGCAAGTGCCTTTACCCGACCGTGATATTTATAACCACCACGGTCAAAACAGACAACCTCTATTCCCTTTGACTTTGCAATCTCACCTATCTTCTTACCTACCTCAAGAGCGATCTCCGTCTTTTTCTTTCCTTTAAATTCCTTGGTATCTGATGACACTCCACATAAAACAATCCCTTTTGTATCATCTATTATCTGGGCATATATATGTCTGTTGCTTCTGAAAACGCAAAGCCTGGGCCTGGACTGTGAACCTGCAACCTTCTTTCTTATTCTTTTATGCCTTCTTAATCTGCCCTTTAATTTCATATCTCTTCACCTATTATGCAGTCTGACCAACTGCTCGTTTACCCACCTTCTTGCGCAATATTTCTTCTGCATATCTTATTCCTTTATGCTTATATGGGTCTGGTGGGCGAATCCTTCTTATCTTTGCTGCAATATCACCAAGTAATTGTTTATCAATACTCTTTAATGTAATATGCGTAAGATCTCCTTTATCCGCACTTTTGACCGTTTGCATTTCAACCTTTATCTCGGGTGGCAGTTCAACAGTCACTGGCTTTGTAAACCCCAGAAATAACTGGATGCCACCGCTTGTAGGTTGGGCACGATACCCGGTCCCCTGAATAATGAGCGTCTTTGAATAACCCTCAGTCACACCCTTTATCATATTGACAATGAGTGTCCGTGTCGTTCCCTGAATACCCTGGGCTAATTTTGATCCATCCGCAGTCAAAACCGTTATCGTCCTGTCCTTCAATTCAAGGTGAACATAATTTGAAAAAGTCATCTTTAATTCGCCAAGCGGTCCCTTTACCTTTACTTCCTGGCCATTGATTTCTAAATGCACCTTATCAGGAATTGCTATTGGTTTAGTTCTCAGTTTAGCCATAATCACCCCTTTTTAATAGACATAGCCTATGACTTCACCACCAACTTTTTTCCGTCTCGCATCACGGTCTGTCATCACACCCCTTGAAGTCGTCAAAATTGCAATCCCGATTCCGTTCAGAATTGAAGGAATTTCATCCTTTGAAACATATACCCTTCGGGAAGAACGGGAGACCCTCTGGATATCCCTGATCACCGGTTCACCTTCTTTTGAATACTTCAGCATAACCGTTATCCGGCGCGGTTTCTGTTCCGAATCAACTGTAAAATTATTTATAAATCCTTCTTCAAGCAGTATCCGCAAGATCTCCACATGCAATTTTGAATAAGGCACAACCACTTCTACCTTACTGGCATGACAGCCATTCCTGATAATAGAAAACATATCAGCAATTGGATCAACCACCGATGCCTCCTAACAATAATATATTTCTAATTATCTTGCTATAGTTTATATTCATAAACATAGACTTTTATTATAATCATTTTTTAAAAAAAGTCAAGAAAATAATGCACAACTACTTCCGAAAAATCAGATTGAGTATGATGGTCAAAATTATGGATAGCAAAATACTTGACACCACTGGAAAATAGAAAAAAAGATTATCTTTCTTTACGATAATATCACCGGGTAATCTGAAAATCGGAATCTTTGGAAAAATTAGAAATAAAAAGCCTGTAAAAATAAATATAATGCCCAATAGTATGAGAATCTTGCCGATATTGAACATCTCAGATTTTATTAATCCTTTTTATGGGCAATTGCTGGCTTTTCTTCGGGTTTTTTTAATTCTGATTTTTTCTCTTCTCTGGGCAGGCTCGCCTTTTTGTAATCAGTTATATAAAATCCGCTCCCCTTGAAAACCAAACCTGCACCACTTGAGACCAATTTTCTCACAATACCACCGCACTTTGGACATTTTTCTATTCTTGGTTCATTTATTCCCTGCAATACCTCAAAAAGATATTTGCAGTTATTACATTCGTATTCGTAAATCGGCATATAATCAAATAAAAAGTTGTCAGGTTGGGGCCAGGAATAACCTCAAAATTCCTAACCCCAACCATCCCACTATCTATTAATATTCGCCATAACCACCCGGTGGTGCAGGTGGAGTCTTTTCCTCTTCAGGCTTTTCAACCACAACTGCTTCTGTAGTAACGAGGAGTGAAGCAATACTCGCAGCATTCTGCAATGCAGTTCTGACGACCTTGGTGGGATCAATTATTCCAGCCTCAACCAGATCCTCAAATTTCTCGTTAAGTAGATTGAAACCGATATTCCCTTTTTCTTTCTTTATCTGTTCAACGATCACCGAGCCTTCTTTACCCGCATTCTCTGCAAGTTGTCTTGCTGGTTCTTCAAGTGCCCTCTTTACTATTTCAACACCGATCTGCTGGTCACCGGGCAATTTCAATTTTTCGAGTTCAGGGATGCAACGAATCAATGCAACACCACCACCAGGGACAATACCTTCTTCCGCTGCTGCCTTTGTAGCATGCAAGGCATCCTCAACCCTTGCCTTCTTTTCCTTCATTTCAACTTCAGTCGCAGCACCAACATTCAATACTGCAACACCACCTGATAGTTTTGCCAGCCTCTCCTGTAGTTTTTCACGGTCATAGTCACTCTTGGTCTCCTGAATTTCATTCCTTATCTGGGTTATACGGGCCTGGATATCAGATTTTTTACCCGCGCCTTCAACGATTGTGGTGTTTTCTTTATCAATTACAACCCGCTTTGCCTGTCCTAAATCAGAAATCTGGACATTTTCAAGTTTTATACCAATATCCTCAGAAATGAGTTTACCACCGGTGAGTATTGCAATATCCTCAAGCATTGCCCTTCTTCTATCACCATATCCCGGTGCCTTAACTGCACAGCACTGGAGTGTGCCACGAATCTTATTCACAACGAGTGTTGCAAGTGCCTCACCTTCAACCTCTTCAGCAACAATAAGGATTGGTCTTCCTTTCTGAGCAACCTTTTCAAGAATCGGTAAAAGGTCCTTCATTGCACTGATCTTCTTTTCATATAATAATATATAGGTATCTTCCAATATACATTCCATACGTTCCGGATTGGTTATGAAATATGGAGATAAATATCCGCGGTCAAATTGCATACCTTCAACTATATCAACGGTGGTTTCCAGACCCTTTGCCTCTTCCACCGTGATAACTCCGTCCTTACCAACCTTATCCATCGCCTCAGCAATCTTTTTACCAATCACCTCATCATTATTAGCAGAGATCGTCGCAACCTGGTATATCTCGGTTGTGCCTTTTATTGGTGTCGAAAGTTTCTTTAAAGATTCAACCACCGCCTCAACTGCCTTATCAATCCCCTTTTTAATCTCCATAGCATTGGCACCTGCAGTAACAGTCTTCAAACCTTCGCGATAAATCATTTCAGCAAGTATCGTGGCGGTTGTGGTCCCATCTCCAGCAACATCAGATGTTTTGGAAGCAACTTCCTTCACCATCTGGGCACCAACATTCTCAAATTTATCTTCAAGGTCAATCTCTTTCGCAACAGTCACACCATCTTTGGTAATGGTAGGAGCACCAAATTTTTTCTCCAGTATGACATTGCGACCTTTTGGTCCTAAAGTAACTTTGACCGCATTGGCTAATATCTGCACACCTCTTAAAATAGACCTTCTTGCCTCTTCATCAAATTTAATGATTTTTCCTGCCATATTTTACGCTCCTTTCTTTATTTCTGAATGATACCCAAGACATCATCTTCACGAATAATCAAATATTCCTTGTCCTCAATCTTCACCTCAGAACCAGCATACTTTCCGAAAAGTATGATATCACCCTTTTTAACATCCAGAGGAATACGATTACCTTTATCATCCCTTCGGCCATCACCAACTTCAATCACCTTACCTTGCTGTGGTTTTTCCTTGGCCGTATCAGGGATTATTATTCCACCCTTTTTCACTTCCTCTTCAATCCTTTCCACAAGGATATGGTCATGGAGTGGTTTTATTGTCATCAGACCTCCTTTCTTTCTAATATTTTTATTTTAATATATAAATCCCCTATCCTTAAAACAATAACCTGGGCGAAACCCGATTTGAACGGGTGACCTTCTGCTTGTAAGGCAGACGCTCTCACCATCTGAGCTATTCGCCCTTTAGACTGACTATTATAACCAAAAGTTTAGTTTTGTCAATGTTTGACTTTTTTAAATTTTTGAGTATAATATTATTGGCTCTGTTAGAACCGCTGTATCCTATTAAAAAACCCGTACTCCCTCCTACGGGCTAAAGATACAGCAGGGAATTCTAATGGAGCCCCATTTTTTATAAATTCCAAATTCCAAATTCCAAACAAATTCCAAATTCTAAACTTTTGCCTTAACACGGGACTAAAGTCCCTACTCCTAAGCAAGAGTTATCAAGGGTGATAAAGGGTGATTAGGGGTTATCACGGTACACGGTAAACGTTTCACGAATTTTTCTCCCCTCTTCACCCTTTCTTGGTTACCCTCCTGAGCAATTTTAAATAACAGGTTGACATTATCAATTTTATGGATATAATCTATCATTGAAATAAATGTCTCGGGCCCGTAGCTCAGGTGGTTAGAGCAGCTGACTCATAATCAGCGGGTCGTGGGTTCAAGTCCTACCGGGCCCATTTTTATTAATTGATAATGAAATGGCAAACACATCCTGCAAAGGAAAACATAACAAAGACAATCCTGAGCATAGCATTTATATTTATTTTTGTAATTCTCATCGCTATTTTTTATAATCTATACTGGGCATTGCTTGGTCTCTTTTTTCTCCTTGCCTCTTTATATTCTTATTATTTTCCCACAACCTATGAAATCACTGACGAAGAAATAATCATAAAGACAATCTTCACAACCCAAAAAAGGAAGTTGCGTGAATTCAAAAAATTATACACAGGAAAGAATGGAATCCTTTTAAGTCCATTCAAGCATAAGACATTTCTAAATAATTTCCGCGGTGTCTTTCTTTTATTACCTAAGGAAAATAATGAGATATTAAATTTTATAAAAGACAAATTCAACGAAGAAAATGGATGATATTTTGATTCAGAGATATGCGGATGAGTTCAATATTCCATATGAACTCGCCTGTATCATCAGCAAAAGATTTCCTGATTTTAATGACGCAAGAAAATTTTTGTATCCAGAGATAGAACAGTTAAAAAATCCGGAAGCATTACCTGACATAAAGATTGCAACTGAAATATTAATAAATAGTCTCAAGAATAACGAGAATATACTTATCTACACCCATGATGACCCTGATGGTTATACATCCGCAATAATTCTTTATCAAACCCTCTTAGACATAAGACGTAGAGGAAGACCAGAAGTTTTTATATATCCAATCAACCGTGAAAAGGATGGTTATATTTTGAACTATGAGGTCCTTAAAGGCTATATGGAAAAAGGGGTGAAGGTTCTTGTCACGGTTGATTTTGGCATAAGCAATCCAAAGAATTTTGAAATTGCCAGGGAATTAGGCCTGAAATTGGTTGTATGTGACCATCATGAAACAGAGTTAAATGAATTTCCGGTTCCTGCAGTTGACCCGAAGCGCAGAGATTCAAAATATCCATTCCGGGAACTCGCTGGTGTGGGGGTTACCCTGAAATTATGCCAGGTCATTTATAAAACTGCATTTGGTATTAATACCAGAGATTTTTTTAGATTAAAAAAAGATTTTGTTGTTATTACTATGATTGGAACACTTGCAGACAGGGTAATGCCCCTTGATGAGAATCGTGTTCTGTGTTACGAAGGGATAAAAGGATTTAAGGAAATAGAAAGCCCCTGGGCAAGATATTTCCTGAATGGCAACACAATAAGCATCCCGTGCATATTCAGTGAGATCGTTCCATTACTCCAGTGTGCAGCATTAGAAGATTCACAACTGGGTATTGCTTTTTTCATTGACCAGGAATTCAACAAAGTCGCTGATAGATTGAAATCCATAGAGAACGAAAGAAAAGAGAATATTGAATATCTATTCCAGGTCGCACTCGATGTTGCCAAGGTATACCCGAATGTCGTGATATCTGTGATTCCTTATGAAGCCATAAATAAGACTCAAAAAATAAAGTTTAATAACCTCGGTGCTGTGGTATCAAAACTAAGAGACCATTTCCATAAGACCGCAGTGGCAATCATAACTAAAGGAAAGAAATGTTATGCAGAATTACGTTCTCACGATATCAACCTCTTTGAATTTCTTAATAAAGCAAAAGGACTATTTATTGATTTTGGCGGGCACAAAAGGGCAGCGGGTTTCTCAATGTCAGAACAAAATCTTGATAATTTTATTGACTATGCGATAAATATATTGCCAGAACCCGAACCAAAGGATAAAAATGAGATTAAACCAGAGGCAATCATTGATAAATCAAAAATAAAACTCCTTGAGCCATTATTGCCTTTTGGTGAAGGTAACCCTTCTCCACTATTGACTGATGGCATTGATTTATATACAATAGATAACAGGTTGAATATTATTGAAATAGGATTATGGCAAACTTAAATTATAACTCAAAAGAATTGAATCTTAAGATCGTCTATTATGGGACCGGTCTATGCGGTAAGACAACAAATCTGCGCTCAATATATGCAGCATTCCCACAGGAAAGAAAAGGAAAGATGATGAGCCTTGCCACTGAACTTGACCAGACCCTATTTTTTGATTTTTTACCACTCGATATGGGAAGCGTCAAAGGCTGGAAATTGAGATTCCACTTATTCACTGTTCCAGGACAGGTATATTATAATGTCTCAAGGAAACTCGTTTTAAAGGGTGTGGATGGATTAGTCTTTGTTGTCGATTCCCAGGAAGAACGCTTAGAAGAGAATATTGAAAGTTTTAATAATCTCAGAGATAATTTACAATCTTATGGCTTGAATATAAAGGATATCCCTTTGGTAATTCAATATAATAAAAGGGATCTGCCCAATATAATGCCATTAGCCGACCTTCAATTGTATGTCAATCGTGATGGTTATACCTATTTTGAGGCGGTCGCCCTGAGGGGAATAGGTGTATTTGACACCCTGAAATCTATCTGTCAGAAAACTATTCTAAAACAGATAGATACGATCCCGGAAATATAAAGAAAAAAATCTGATATTATCCTTGACTTTTTCAGAATTTTCAATAAAATATTTGTATGCTTAATACGATTGACCAAGCAATAAGAGATATAAAAAAAGGTAAGCCGGTAATCGTTGTTGATGACGAAAATAGAGAAAACGAAGGCGATTTTATTGCTGCCGCGGAAAAGATTACCCCAAAACTGGTAAATTTTATGGCACAGTATGGAAGGGGACTTATCTGCGTTGCCCTTCCTGCTGAACGTCTTGAACAACTTGATATTCCGGTAATGGTTCTTAACAATACCGCAAAATTTCAAACCCCGTTTGCTATTAGCGTTGACTATAAAATAGGAACAACAACAGGAATATCTGCGTTTGACCGTGCAAAAACGATAAAGGCACTCGTATGCAAAGATACAAAACCCGAAGACCTTGCCCGTCCAGGACATATATTTCCGTTAAAGGCAATGGAAGGTGGTGTGCTTAGACGTGCCGGGCATACCGAGGCAAGCGTAGACCTCGCTCGGCTTGCCGGCCTTTATCCTGGTGGTGTCTTATGTGAGATAATGGACAGCGATGGCAGGATGGCAAAATTACCAAAATTGAAAAGACTCGCGAAAAAATTTAATCTTGCAATCATAACCATAAAAGACCTCATAGAATACCGAAGTAAGAGAGAAAAACTTATTGAAAAAATCCTTGAGACAAAATTCCCGACCAAATATGGAGATTTCAGACTTCTGCTTTATGAAGACAAACTTAACTATGACCATCACATCGCCCTTGTAATGGGGAATGTTGCCGGAAAAAAAGATATCCTTGTGAGAGTCCATTCCCAGTGTTTAACCGGTGATGTATTCCATTCTCTAAGATGCGATTGCGGAGACCAGCTTGAAAAGGCACTCCAGATGATTGCAAAGAATAAACTCGGTGTATTTTTATATATGCGCCAGGAAGGAAGGGGTATCGGACTGGTAAACAAATTAAAGGCATACCATCTCCAGGATAAAGGGCTGGATACAGTTGAGGCAAATATCAAGCTTGGTTTTCCACCGGATTTGAGGGACTATGGAATAGGTGCCCAGATACTTGCAGACCTTGGACTTTCCACAGTCAGGCTATTAACCAATAATCCCAAAAAGATTATAGGACTTGAAGGTTATGGCCTCAAGGTTGTAGAACAAATTCCAATCTTTGCACCGAATAAGTGTAACATAAATTATCTGAGGACAAAAAGAAAAAAACTCGGACATTTAATACCTGACTCGGTGATAAATAATTTCTGTCTCAAAGGAGGCAGTCTATGAAAGAAATAAAAGGGAATCTCATTGGCACTGGTAAAAAATTCGCCATTGTTGTATCACGGTTTAACGAATTCATTTCCCGCAAACTTCTTGATGGCGCAATTGATTGCCTGTTGAGGCATAGTGTCAATGAAAAAGATATAGATATATACTGGGTTCCAGGAAGTTTTGAAATCCCTGGATTGGTAAAGAGATTGCGTGATAAAAATATCGATTGCATATTATGCCTGGGTGCAGTCATAAGGGGTGATACCCCTCATTTTGATTATATCGCAAGTGAAGTAACCAAAGGGATAGCACAATTGAACCTTGAACCCGGTCCTCCAATAGTTTATGGTATAATTACTGCTGACTCCACTGATCAGGCGATTGAACGGGCTGGGACTAAAATGGGTAATAAAGGATGGGATGCAGCACTGACCGGGCTTGAACTGGTAAACCTTTATACGCAGGTTGCGAAAAATAAATAATTGGTTGAGTGGCTGGGATGAGTCGCAGACTGGCACGGGAGATTGCATTGAAAATGTTATACAGTTATGAAAGTGGCAGAAATGAAATACATGTTGTAATAAATGAAATCCTCGGTAAGAAAAAATACACCGATTCAGACAAAAATTTTGCTACTGCACTGACAATGCTTACCATAGAAAATATATCTAATATAGACAATTATATCAAAGGTGCACTGCGAAACTGGGAATTTGAAAGAATAGGGACTATAGATAAATTAATCCTGAGAATGGGGATCTGCGAATTTCTTTTTTTTGATGATATACCTATTGAAGTATCAATAAATGAAGCAATCGAACTTGCCAAAAAGTTCGGTGCTGATGAATCAAATAAATTTGTCAATGGTATCCTTGATGCCATTGCAAAAAAAATAAAAACCAATAAAAATGAAAGCAGCAATAATAAGTGATATACATTCAAATTTAGAAGCAATCCAGGCTGTGATTAAAGACATTAAAAAAAGAAGAATAAAAAATATCTTCTGTCTTGGTGATATTGTTGGCTACGGTGCAAATCCGAATGAGTGTGCAGAATTATGTTTTAAAGAATCTGATGAGATAATTGCAGGTAACCATGACTGGGCGACCACAGATAAAACTGATACCTCAAATTTCAATAAAGTTGCTGCCATTGCCGTGAAATGGACTAAAGAACATATCAAATTAGAATACTTCAAGAAACTCCAGGAATTGCCCCTTACTAAAAAGATTGATAATTTACTACTGGTGCACTCGACTCCAGAAAATCCTGAAGAATGGAACTATCTTTTCAATCTCGAAGAATTTGAAAAACAATTCAATTTTTTTACTGAGCAGATATGTTTTATTGGACATTCTCATATTCCGAGTGCTGTTTTTCAGGATGACAATGGATATACAGATTTTCTCAATGAAAATCCATTTCCGATTATAAAAAAACGAAGATATATAATTAATGTAGGAAGTGTTGGACAACCCCGTGACCTTGACCCTCGTGCGAGTTATGTAATTTATGATGGAAATAAAAACAGCATAGAATTTGTGAGGATAGAATATAATATTCCACTTGCCGGGCAAAAAATAATAGAAGCTGGGCTTCCTGAGATTTTATCCGAAAGACTCCTTGTCGGAAAATAAACTATTAGGTGCTAAACTTCTTTAAATAGGGGCTGTCTAAATTTTGGAAAAGGAGTGTTTATAAAATGGTGAGGAAAGGACCTGTCACTTTAATGAAAGAAGATTTAGAGAAAAAGGAATCTCAGATAAAGGAATTGCGCAATGATTATCTTCGGGCACTTGCAGAATGGGACAATTACCGGAAACGGATGGAGAACGAGTTTAATGAATTCAAAAAATATGCGAAGATGGATTTTCTGGAGAAGATAATTCCGGTGCTGGATAACTTTGACCGTGCACTTGCAGGTGCTGAACTGAATCCTGATTTTGAAAGTTTTTTTAAAGGTATTCAAATCATTGAACGGCAGTTGAGAGATGTTTTAAAATCAATTGGCCTTGTTGAATACTCTGGATTGGGTGAGCAATTTGACCCGAGTCTGCATGAAGCAATCGGTGTCGTTGCCACGAATGACCATCCAGAGAATACAATTATTGAAGAAATAAGCAAAGGTTATAAAATTGGGGACCGGGTGATAAAACCAGCAAAGGTCCTGGTCTCCAAACCAGATGAAAAAGGAGGTCAAGAAAATGTCCAAGATAATAGGGATTGATCTGGGAACAACAAATTCCTGTGTTGCAGTCTTAGAAGGTGGTCAACCTGTAGTTATTCCAAACCCAGAAGGTGGCAGAACCACACCTTCAGTCGTTGCCTTTACCAAGACCGGGGAAAGGCTTGTAGGACCACTTGCAAAGAGGCAGGCAATTACCAATCCCCAGAACACAATCTATTCAATAAAACGATTTATGGGTCGACGCTACACCGAGGTCCCTCAGGAAATAGCACGCGTGCCATACAAGGTGGTGGAACATACAAATGGTGATGCCTGGGTTGAGGTAATGGATAAGAAATATTCACCACCAGAGATCTCTGCTATGATATTGCAATATCTAAAACAGGCTGCTGAGTCATACCTTGGAGAAAAGGTTACAAAGGCAGTGATAACTGTCCCTGCATATTTCAATGATTCACAGAGACAGGCAACAAAGGATGCAGGTAGTATTGCTGGTCTTGAAGTTCTAAGGATAATTAATGAACCCACTGCATCTTCTCTGGCTTATGGGCTTGACAAAAAGAAGCATGAAAAAATTGCTGTATATGATTTTGGTGGTGGAACATTTGATATATCCATCCTTGAGATTGGTGAAGGCGTATTTGAAGTCCTCTCTACAAACGGTGATACCCATCTTGGTGGTGATGATATTGATGAAAGAATTATGCACTACATTGCTGATGAATTTATGCGCGAACATGGCATTGATCTGAGAAAGGATGTAACTGCATTACAACGTTTGAAAGAGGCAGCAGAAAAGGCAAAATGCGAACTATCAACAGTAATGGAGACAACGATAAGCCTTCCATTCATTGCATCAGATAAAGACCGCACACCCCTCCATTTAGAAATGAAACTCACCCGTGCAAAATTGGAGAGCCTTATTGAAGATTTACTCCAACGTTCAATACCACCGATTAAACAGGCACTCCTCGATGCCAACCTTAATATCCACGATATCAACGAGGTCGTGCTCGTTGGTGGACAGACAAGAATGCCGAGGATACAGCAGATTGTAAAAGATTTCTTTGGTAAAGAACCACATAAAGGAATAAATCCTGATGAAGTTGTTGCAATCGGTGCAGCTATTCAGGGTGCAGTGCTTGCCGGTGAAAAGAAAGATATCCTTTTACTCGATGTTACGCCTTTGACCCTTGGTATTGAAACCCTTGGTGGTGTGATGACCCCGATTATTCAACGCAATACAACAATCCCTACGAAAAAATCTCAGATCTTCACCACTGCTGAAGACAACCAGACCGCGGTCACGGTCCATGTATTACAGGGTGAAAGACCGATGGCACATCAAAACAGGACCCTTGGTAAATTTGACCTTTATGGCATTCCTCCGGCGCCAAGGGGTATTCCACAGATTGAGGTAACCTTTGACATTGATGCTGACGGCATTCTCCATGTATCAGCAAAAGACTTAGGCACAGGAAAAGAACAGAAGATACGGATAACTGCATCGAGCGGTCTCACCAAGGAAGAGATAGACAAGATGATGAGAGAAGCCGAAGAACACGCAGCTGAAGACCGACGCCAGCGTGAACTGATTGAAGCAAGGAATAAGGCTGATTCAGTGATCTACAGTGTAGAAAAGACACTGAAGGAATACGGTGAAAAGATTTCTTTTGAGGAACGGAGTGAGATTGGCAAAAAACTTGAGGTATTGAAACAGAAGAAAGATGGCAATGATGTGAATGCGATCCACCAGGCAATCGATGACCTCCAGCAAGCTGTTTACAAATTATCTGAGGCGGTTTATCGTGAGGCAGCAACCAGAGCCCAGCAGCCTGGTCCATCCGAACCACCTCCCCAGGGACCAAAACCAGAGGAGGGTCAACCAGGTGGCACTGATTATCGGGTAGTTGACGACGAGGGAAATAAGTAAGGGGAAGCAGGGGAGCAGGATATCAGGGTATCAGGTAGTGTCTTAAAAGTATGAAGAAGGATTATTACGAGATTCTCGGTGTATCAAAGAATGCGACGACTGAACAAATAAAAAAGGCATACCGGGAACTTGCCAAAAAATGGCACCCGGATATGAATCCAAACAACAAAAAAGAAGCCGAAGAGAGATTCAAAGAAATCTCTGAAGCCTATGAAGTTCTGATGGACCCACAGAAGAGACAATTATATGATAATTATGGGCATGAAGGAGTATCTCAAACATTCCGTGGTGGTGGATTCTCCTGGGATGATTTTACTCACTTTGATGACCTCCAGGATATCCTTGGTAATCTATTTGGTGGCTCAATATTTGATGACTTTTTTGGCACAACAACCAGAACCCGCACAACCCGGCAAAGGGGCGGAGATATAAAGGTTGTATTAAAAGTTTCACTTGAAGAAATAGCCAATTCAGCCCGGAAACAATTTAAGGTAAATCGTTATGAATATTGCTCTTCCTGTTCAGGAAAGGGTGGCTATGATTTTACAGCCTGTCCGCAATGTGGTGGTAAAGGACAGATAAGGACCCAGACAAGGAGTTTCTTCGGCACCTTTACAAGTATCTCAACCTGTCCAAAATGTCAGGGAAGTGGTGAAATAGTAAAGACACCCTGTGCAAAATGCGGTGGCACTGGAAGGATAAGAGTTTTTAGGACTGTTGAGATTACCATTCCCCGTGGTGTGAGCAATGGACAATATATTGTATTGCGTGGTGAAGGACATTATGGATCTGGTGGTAAAGGTAATATTATCGTTGAATTTGAAGAAAAACCACACGAGTATTATGAAAGACGCGGTGATGATCTGTTTATAAGGGTTTCTGCACCATATTCAACCCTGATGAATGGCGGCACGATTGAAATCCCGGGGTTGAATGGTACCCATAATGTTGTAAAGATTCCCAAAGGATGCGGTGCACCAGAGATAATAAAAATAAAAGGAAAAGGAATGCCCAGAATAAATGGTGGCAATGGCGACCTTTATGTAGAAATCGGGTTAAAGCCTTTATCCACTTATGATCGAAATCTCGGGAAAATCATTGATGAACTTAAAAAATATGAAGGTGAACCAGTAATTAAAAAACGGATTTGATATGAATAATAGCCCCCATAATCTTTTTTTTATAAAAGGAGAACAGATTCAAAATTCGCAAATTTTATTAACCGGTCCTGAGTTTCATCACATAAAAAATGTTCTGAGAAAAAAACCCGGGGAAATAATCTTTTTTACGAATGGACAAGGAAAAAGGTATAAAGCCCTTATTGAACAGATACTACAGAATGCAATGGTGATAAAAATCAAGGAAGAAGAGAACATACCGAGGCATAATAAAATAAATATTGACCTTGGAATTGTCCCGTTAAAAAGCGGCAGGACCGATTTTATTATTGAAAAAGGCACTGAACTCGGCGTGAGCAAATTTATATTTTTTATATCAAAATTTTCTGTGATAAGCAATTTGACCACACCAAGGATTGAACATTTTAAAAAGATTGCCCTGTCAGCAATGCTACAGTCTCAACAATATTATCTTCCTGATATAATATTTGTCAAAGATATACAAAAAGAATTTATGAATTATGACCTTATCGTTGTCGGTGACCGGGATGGCAAGGATAAAATCATTCCTGGTGTGCAAAATATCCTTTTAATGATAGGTCCAGAAGGAGGCTTCGCACCAGAAGAGATAGAAACATTTTCTAATAATAAGGTAAAGTTTATCCCTTTCAGCACGAATAGACTGCGCAGTGAAACCGCAGCCCTTGCGGGTATAGTAAGTCTCACCACATATTATTCTTTGTAAAATTATTTAATATTGACAGGGACATATTTTTGATTAAACTTAAGTGTGGTTTTTGATTATGGAATATTTCTCTTATTCTGTCTCTTAATTCTTTTTATTGTAATCGGCAGGATTGAATGGGTAAATCATATGCGGAACATAGACTCTATCCCTTTACGGATTGTTGTCAATGGAACAAGGGGAAAATCAACAGTCACAAGACTACTTGGTGCTGCGTTAAAGGCTGGGGGATATAAGACCCTTGCCAAGACAACCGGCACAAAACCGAGGATTGTGATTGACAATCAAATTGAAAAACCAGTGATAAGACCAGGTCGGGCTAATATTCACGAACAACTATCCATAACCAGAAAGGCAATCCAGGAAAAGGCAGATGCTATTGTCTTTGAAAATATGTCATTAAGACCTGACCTCCAATGGATTGAAGAAACGAGGATAATATCACCACAGATCGTCGTCATCACCAATGTTCGTGCTGACCATCTTGATGTTATGGGACCGACATTAGAAGATATTGCGAAAAACTTTATAAATGCAGTACCCAAAAATGCAAAGGTGTTCACCGGCGAAAAGGTATTATTTAATTTATTAGAAAAACTGGCTGAAGCGCGCGGGTTAGAGATTTATCTGAGCGATGAAAACGAGGTTTCTATTGAAGAATTAAAACCATTTCCTTATTTTGAGCATCGCGAAAATGTAGCACTCGTTTTAAGTGTATGTAAACACCTTAATATCAAAAAAGATAAGGCACTTGCAGAAATGTATAATTATATCCCTGATTCTGGTGTATTAAAAAAATATGATTTGAAAATCAATGGTAAAAATATCTTGCTCTATAATGCCCTTGCTGCAAATGACCCTGATTCCACAAATTTTATTTATGAAAGGATTGATAAACCTGAGAAGAATTTTTATATAATTGTCAATTGCAGGGCAGACCGAATCGACCGCTCGGTTCAACTGGGTAAATTAATCAGCACAAAGATTAAGGCTGATTATTATTTTGTAACCGGTGGTGAGACCCGTGTATTATGCAGAACAGCAATAAAAAATGGAATAAATAGAGAAAAATTGGTCGACCTTGGCAACAAAGATGTAGAATCTGTGTATGAAAAGATAGCCGAATGCATCAATAATAGAGGTGTGATACTTGCAATCGGAAATATCGTTGGCTACGGTGAGAAATTAATTGAATACTTTGTTCAGAAAGGAAATCCGCAGTATTCTGCCGCATCATCCCAGGGAATTACACAACAATTATGATTGTAATAGCAGTTGGATTAGGAATGATGCTCAATCTGCTACTTACCGAGACGATCGGTCTTGCAGCAGGTGGCATTGTTATTCCTGGTTATATTGCTTTGAATATCCATCAGCCCGATATGGTCATAAGCACGATTATAATAGCGTTAATAACATATCTTATATTATTTCTTTTATCACGTTTTATCCTTCTTTATGGCAGAAGATTGTTGATAGTTTCTATAATCATTGGTTATCTTTTGGGTTATTTAACGAGATTATATCCTTCAATCTCTTTTGAATCACTTACATTCGATGTTACAACTATTGGATTTGTGGTTCCGGGTTTGATTGCATACTGGATGCAGAGGCAGGGTATCGTAGAAACGATAAGCACTATGATTATTGCCGCAGTAATTGTAAGATTGATATTGATAATCCTTACCGGAGGTGCAATATTGCCATAAGGCTGAGAAGCGGCAGATTACCAAATTATATTCTTGTTTTTGTCTCGATTATTTCAGTGTTATTCATATTTTTTGCGCTCCAGTATAAAACAAAACTTTATGCCCGGTTTTATCAGGAAAAAATAGAGAGTGCCCGTCTAACAAAGGTTTTCTTTGAAAAAATAAAAGAAGAAAGACTAAAAAGGGGTTTAACCATAGACCCAATCAATGACCCAAATCAAACCGGGTTGATTGGATTAGAACATTCACCAATTACAAGTGAGCCCGGCGACCTCAATGCAAAACTTACAACGACCAATCCAAATATCTCTGCAATAATTATTGAACTCTTCAAAAAATGCCATTTAAATGAGGGCGATGTTGTAGCCATCTCTTTCAGTGGCTCTTTTCCTGGATTGAATCTCGCAGTTCTTTCAGCAATCCAGACCCTGAATTTAAAACCTATCATCATCACATCTGTAAGTTCTTCAATGTGGGGTGCAAATATCCCTGAATTTACCTATCTTGATATGGAAAACATTCTCTATCAAAATGGTCTTTTAAAATTCCGTTCAGTTGCTGCTTCCCTGGGTGGTATTGATGATATAGGAAGGGGTCTGAGCCCGGAAGGAAGAAAGATGATAGAAACCGCAATAATGAGGAACGGTGTTGAGGAATTAAAATCTAAAGACCTTGAGGAGGCAATAGAAAAAAGATTGAAATCTTATTACACAATGGCGGGTGAGGAAAAAATCGTCTGTTTTATCAATATCGGTGGTGGTGCCACTGCCCTTGCCAGTTATGAACTGCCCACAGGTATTTTAGACCCGTTGAAATATTCTTTTCATCAGGGACTTGCCGGAAGATTCTTAAGGAACGGTGTAAAGGTGATAAATATCAATAACATAAATCACCTAACTCGACGGTATGAACTTCCAATCGCACCCATACCGATTCCTGAAATCGGAGAAGGAAAAATATACTATGAAAATCGTTATTCAGTCACCCTTTCTACAATCTTTCTGGTCATTCTCGGTATTATAATTTTTGTCGTTTTAAGGATTGATCTTGATTATTATATCAGGAGGCATAAAAATGATTAATATTATTTTATTTTTTATTATGAATCAGGTTGTTAATATTTCACCTGAGAATGAAGTCCGTATAAAGATCCAGACCTTAAAAGAAGAATCATATTTTGTTCTGACCAGAAAACAACCTGTGGAGATAAAGGTCTCTGGTCCGACCTGGCTCCGTGTGTATACAAGAATTCCCTGGACCGGTGAGAAAAAAGGAACAAAATTATACAAAATAATCCTTCAGCAAGATGACACAAGAGAAAGATTTATTACACTTGAAAGTGAATATTCAAAGGTCTCCCGTATTAATAACATAAGATTGAGTAAATGGCGCTCGTTTTATATAAATGTTCCTGAAGGAACACATATCTATCGTTTTATCCACTGGCGTGCACCTGGTGATACAATCTTTTTAAGATTCACAAATGAATCACCGGGCAAATGGCAGGATATCACTCCATTATCTTACAATACAAAACTTGAACTCGTTGAAGATGAGAAGATCATAAATTACTATGAGACCACCTCTGAGAAACCAGTCATATTAGAGATAGAAGGACCAAAGAAATTGAAAATAATTTCACGTTTGAATTTAAAATCAGATGGACAGGGTGAACATATATATTCAATCAATATCAAAGAAAAAGGGAAAACAATAAAATCAACGACTTATCGTGCCTACCCTTCAGAAACTGTCCATTATAATAATCGTCCCGGAATTTTACCATCAAATCCCCATACGATTTTTCTCAATGTCCGTAAAGGAATCCATCGTTATGAATTCTACATCGAAAACAGTAATACCTGTGGACTTAGATTTCTCATTGAATCAAAATGATTATAGTTCTTATTTTTTTAACTGTATTTGATTATTCAATCAATGCAAATCTTAATTTTATCTATGATGATAATATATTTGAATATCCCCCAAAATATCTTGAGGAATTCATAAACAAAATAAATCCCGAACGTTTTCCATTCGAAACATACGATGATTTATATACAAATTACGACTTCAGGATATTAATTCGCAATAAATTTATTGGACAGCATACTACAACCTTTAATCTGAATGTCAATGGGTATAATTATTTCACAAATCAACAAAAAGACTATTTGATTATTTCAACAGGGATAAGACAATCCTTTGGAAAATTAGCCACAAAATTTGAATATCTGTTAATACCTGATTATTTGATCCGGTATTACAGAGACCCGCAAGGAACTGACTATATCGGTTGCACATTTGCCGAACATCTATTCACCCTTAGAACAAATCTGAAATTGACCCCATTAGAATTTGGCGCGGTATTCGGTTTTGAGATTGATGATTACATCAAAAATTTTGATGTCTATGATTCAAAGGCAATCCGTATAGGACCGTGCATAGACCTTTCATTATTAAGGTTTATTAAGGTTGGAATCAATTTTGAATTAAAATCGTCCAAGGCAAAAGGACCAATACCTGATATATCATATCTCCAGCACAAAATCGGGATAATCTCCAACCTCAAAACCGGTGTTCCCAGATTTTCAGAAATGACTTTTGCCTACCAATTAAAATACCGTATTTTTACGACCGAGGTCTCCCCTGTCCTTGATTCACCACACAGTGGTAGAGAAGATATCACACATATGTTCAAAACTAAGTATGAATTTCCGGTCTTTACAAATCTTTTTGTTTCTTTTAATTACGGATACGAGTTCCGTAAATCATCCTCAGAGGTCTATCCGGATATTGGTGATTACAAAAATTATAATAAATGGACGGCAGGCTGTGGAGTGGAATTTAAGTACTAATCTTGTGGCACAAACGGCGAAGCAAATTTTCAACCAATCCCCTGTAGGGCAAGGCTTTAGCCTTGCAAATAAATCAAACAAAAAACCATACAAAAAACGAATCAGACTCCGCACCTTTGATTATAAAGGTTGCTATCGCTATTCAATAACAATTTGCACATTCAACAAAAGAAGCATTCTACACAATAAATCATTAATTTCTTGGTTGATTGATGTGTTGAAACAAAAAGCCGAAATATTTAGATTCAAAGTCTGGGCATATTGTTTTATGCCTGATCACCTCCATTTGCTTATAGAAGGGAAAATGGATAGTTCAGATATGGTAAAATTTATCACTTCATTTAAACAAAGCACAGGGTATCATTATAAAAGAAAAACCGGAAATAAATTATGGCAGGTAAATTTTTATGAGCATATCTTGAGGAAAGAAGAAGAAACCAAGGCTGTTGCGAATTATATTTTCTGTAATCCTTTAAGAAAGGGGCTCGTTGATGATTACAAAAATTATCCTTTTCTTGGTTCATTTGAATATGACATTATGCAAACCTAAAGGTTTGCCCTACATTTCATTTTTCGTAGGGCAAAGTTTCAACCAATCCCCTGTAGGGCAAGGCTTTAGCCTTGCAAATCAAAGGCAAAGTTTTAGCCCATCCAATGTAGGGCAAGGCTTTAGCCTTGCAAATAAATAGAAATGGAGCGTTTATGACCAGAAAGATAATTTTATTCATTATCCTCACCCTTTCCTGCCACCGTCCTCAGGTGGAAACCCATAACTTTGTAATAGTAAGTGAATGTAGACTCCCTGGATATCCGAAGGATATTGATATAAAAGGAAATTATGCCTATATCGCAAATGACCAGGGCGGTCTGCAGATTGTTGATATATCAAACCCTGAATCTACATTTATTATTGGCAATTACTTTCACCAGACAAATATTCAGGGTGTAGCAGTAAGAGATAGTTTTGCCTATCTTGCCCTTGCTGCTGGCCCGCCCAATAATGGCGGAATGTTAATTGTTAATGTTGTTAATCCATCTAATCCAACTTTTGTTGGACAGGATAACTGGTTCTATGGCTACAATGTCTTTGCTCCAGAAAACGACACCAAATATGTTTATATTGCTGCAAGATACTGGTTCATAGTTGAGGATGTCTCCTGGCCTCAATATCCGAGTTATGCCCGCAGATTTGCCACGCCCGGAAATGTCCATAACCTTTTTGTCATTGATTCACTCGCCTTCCTTGCCTGTGAGCAGATGGGGTTAATAATATACAATTTGAATAATCCAGACAGCGCTGCCCAAATCGGTGAAATGGACACACCCTCAAATGCAAGGGATATTTATATCCTTAACAATTATGCATACATTGCTGATGGATATGATGGACTTGTGATAATTGATATTTCTAACCCTGAAAACCCTGTATTTGTATCATCATTTGATACACCTGGTTATGCCCAGGGTGTATTTGTAAAGGATAATCTTGCTTATATAGCAGATGGAACCGGTGGATTAAAGGTGATTGATGTCTCAGACCCTTATAACCCAATTTTATATGGTGAGATGGATACACCATATGCATTTTATTTATATGTTAAAGATAGTTTAATCTACCTTCTTGACCGTGACCTTGGATTGGTTATAATTGAAGAGGAAGATAGATAATGCTCTTGCTCTACCTTTTTATCGCAGGTGGATTTAATAATCTTGATATTAAAATTCTTGAACGAACAAATTCTACAATCAATCTGGATATCTCAATATATGAAAAAATTATGGAACCAGTTATTATTGGTTTTATCGCCAGTCCTGAACCACCGATTTATGATTATAGTTTAATCAATTCTGATACAATAAAATCCCTTGATAAAAGCCATGATTATGAACCAATAAATATTGGCAAGCCAATTAAATTAGATAAATATATTCTATATCCGGTAATCATCCAGTCCGAATTTGAGAAAAAGAATGAAATAATTAAAATAAATTCTATAAAATTGAAATTAAATTTTCTCGGGTATGAATCAATTGATATTCCTTTTAGTATCGCACAGGTTTATAAAAATTTGATCTTGAATTACCAATACAATGCCGAGACAAAACCCCGTGGATTATTAATCATCACCCCTAATTCATTCTATAATACAGTCCTGTCCCTTGCCGACTGGAAAGAGAAAAAGGGCTGGAAGGTTACAGTTGCAAAACTTTCAGAGACTGGAACCTCAGCAAATGCAATAAAAAATTATATTGCGAATGCCTATCATAACTGGAATCCGACTCCAGAGTATGTGATTCTTATCGGTGATAAGGATAGCCTTCCCAGTTTTATAGTCTCATCAAACCCTACTGACCATCCATATACTACAGTTGATGGTAATGATTTCCTTTCTGATTTAATGGTTGGCAGGCTCTCGGTGGCGAATGTGAATGAACTGAACACGGTGATTGCAAAGATTATGAACTATGAGAAAAATCCCTATACCACAGACACCCTCTGGTTCAAGAGGGCATTAATGGTTGCAGGTAATTATCCTGATGGTCAGATGACCACACCAGTTCCTGTAAAGCGCTGGGTCCGGGAAAAATTTCTGAATAATGGGTATCAGGTTGATACTGTATTTTATCCACCGGTTTCCAATGGAACGACTCCAATAACCAATGCAGTAAATCAGGGTATCGCATTCATCAATTATCGCGGAGGCATTGCATCCTGGTCAGGCTGGGAGCGTCCGAGTTTTTATAATACGGATGTAATCGGTCTTTCAAATGGTTGGAAATTACCAGTGATAACAAGCATTGTTTGTCTGACCGGAAATTTCAATGCAGAACCCTGTTTTGGTGAATCCTGGTTAAGGGCAGGGAATCCATCAACACCAAAGGGTGGCATTGGATTCTTTGGCGCTTCACCACCCACAACCCATTCACGCTGGAATAACTGTCTTGACTATGGAATTTACTGGGGTCTATTACAGGATAGTATCTATTATCTTGGTCCTATGACCTATCGTGGCAAGATGGAAGTCTATCTTAATTTTCCGCTTGAAACATCACCAGATTCAGGGAGTGAATTCTATTTTAATGCCTATAACCTCCTTGGTGACCCATCTCTTGAGGTCTGGACCGATGTGCCAAAGAATTTTATTGTCAACCATCAAACCACTATTCCTGTAGGCACAAATTCTTTTTCAGTCCAGGTCTTAAATTCCTCATCACAACCAGTAAAGGGTGCGATGGTGAGCCTTTATAAAAAGAATGATACAAAAGAAATTGGTTTTACAGATATAAATGGTTTAGCAAATTTCCAGATTAAAACGACCACTGCAGATACACTCTTTGTCACAGTAACAAAACATAATTTTAAACCCTATTGTAGTTATGCAATGGTCAATAATTCAGGGGTCTATGTCGGATACTACAGCCATACAATTGCTGACCCTGGCGGCAATAACAATGGTGAGATAAATCCTGGAGAGACGATTCAACTGACCATGACATTAAAGAATTATGGTAATTCAACAACTGCAACGAATGTTTTGGCAAAACTTACGACTACTGACCCATTGATTACCATCACCGACTCAATCAAAAATTACGGAAGTATCGGTCCTGGTGCCACTGCGAATGCATCACCTTTTGTCTTTAATGTATCACAAAATATTAAGAACAATCATACAATAAAATTCAATCTTACCATCACCTCTTCACAGGGGAACTGGAATTCGGTTTTGTGGCTCATTGCAAAGGCACCGGATTTTGAATATCGGCAGTGCCAGATTCTTGATGGTAATGGAGTCCTTGAACCCGGTGAAACCTCAGATCTGACAATCACCATAAAGAATATCGGAGGACTCACTGGCACAAATATAAATGGCATTTTAAAATCAGAGAATCCTGGTGTAGTAGTAATTGATTCGATCGGTTCCTTTGGTAATGTTCCAATCGGTGATTCAGCAACAAATTCAGGGAATCGGTTCCAGGTAAGTGCATCTTCGCAACTATCACCCGGTCACGAAATAAAATTTATTTCTATGCTCTCAGGCGACAATAATCTCAAAGATACTGTTGAGTTTTCTTTAATAATTGGTATTGTAAATTCAATTTCACCTACAGGTCCTGATGATTATGGCTATTATGCCTATGATAATACTGATACAAACTATCCTGAAGCACCAGTATATAACTGGATTGAGATAGACCCTGATTTAGGTGGTCCAGGAACTGTTTTGAATCTATCAAATGATGAAACAAAAACAATTTCACTCCCATTTAATTTCAAATATTATGGAAACAATTATAACAGAATTAGCATTTGTTCAAATGGCTACATTGCAATGGATTCGACCTGGGTCGCAGATATGTATAACTGGCATATACTTTCTGCAGGAGGTCCACCATTGCTCATTGCACCATTCTGGGATGATTTAGACCCGCTTGCCACAGATTCAAGTGGCAATGTCTGTTATTATTATGATGTGAGTAATCACCGGTTTATCATTGAGTGGTCAAGGATTCAGCATATCCATAATCCTACAAATCCTACCCCTGCAGAACTCCAGACATTTGAAATAATCTTGCTTGACCCTGCCCATTATCCAACCCAGACCGGTGATGGCGAAATCATCTTTCAATACAAAAATATAACAAATGATGACCGATGGCATAACTACGCAACAGTTGGCATTGAAGATTATCACCACATAAATGGCATTGAATACTCTTATGCAAACATCTATCCTGCATCAGCCACACCTATAGCCAACAACCGGGCAATAAAGTTTACTACTGACCAGCCTGACCCATTTCCAGGAATAGAAGAAGTTGATAAGCGGAAAGTGGGAAATGGGAAGTTGGAAGTATATCCGAATCCATTCAGGGAGAAGACAGAAATCAGATTCACGATTCACGATACACGATACAGGATACAAGATGTAGGGCAAGGCTTTAGCCTTGCGATTTATGATATAAGTGGAAGATTGGTAAAGTCTTTTAATCTTGAATCGTGTATCATGTATCATGAATCAGCCATTTTCTGGGATGGCACCGACGCATCTGGTCGCAAACTTCCATCAGGTATCTATTTCATTGAATTAAAAGACGAATATCGTTGTGAAATCAAAAAGGCAATTCTATTAAGATGAAATCGTCCTTTAGCCAATATTGCCACCAGGTGCCTCCTGTGCCCCCAATTGCCTTCAATTGCCCTTTTTATAATATCTAAGGAGCGTCTATGAAACTAAAATATCTGTTCTTTTTGCTTTTTATAATTAATGGGCTTTATGCCTATCAAAATTTTCATGGGTGCTGTCTGGCACCAAACAATCTTACTGGCTGGATTGTAACCATTGATTCCATTATCGTTTTGAAGAGTACTGATGGTGGTGCACACTGGTTTGAGCAACCCAATAGTGCTGCAGCAAGGAAATTCTTTGATATCACCTGCAGGGATGATCTAAAAGTATGGACCTGTGGTATCCTCGGCGAGATCACCCATACGAGCAATGGTGGTCAAACCTGGATTCACCAGGTTCAAGGGCTTGCAAAGTATGCAACACGGGTAGAATTCATTGATGATACACTTGGTTGGGCAGTATGTGGTGATGGAGTTGTGGGAAGGACCACAGATGGTGGTTCATACTGGGAACAGATATTTACCCCTTATGCCCAGGCAGAATTCTATGGGGTCTCTTTTGTTGATGCCTATGAAGGTTGGACAGTTGCAGGCTGGCCTGATAGCCTTGATATTACCCAGGGTAAGATTATCCATACAACTGATGGTGGTTTTAACTGGGATTCATTATATTTTTCTCCAATTTATGAAGATTTCTTTGATGTTTATTTCTTTAATAATACAAATGGTATCGTGGTTGGCGGCAATGAACAGGATTACTCTCCGATAATCTGGAAAACAACCAATGGTGGTAACACCTGGAATACTATTCAAACACCTGCAAATGCATATTATCTCCGCGCCCTTGATTTTGTGGATAACCTAAATGGCTGGGCAGTCGGTAGATTTGGCACGATAATCCGCACAACAGATGGTGGTAATTCCTGGACATCCCAGAACAATCCCGCAACCACAACATTATTTGATGTTGATTTTTCCGATACCATGCATGGCATTGCCTGCGGCTACAATATAATTCTGTATACAACTAATGGTGGAGATACCTGGAACATCGGTGAAATCACTGGGATAAAAGAAGTAAATAAGTGGGAAATGGGGAGTGGAAAGTTAGAATTATATCCAAATCCATTCAGGGAGAAAACAGAAATCAGATTCACGATTCATAATACACGATACACGATACAGGATACACGATACAGGATACAAGATGCAAGTTTGAAGATTTATGATGTGAGTGGTAGAATGGTGCGTGATTTTTCCCGGTTAACGGTAAACGGTGAACGGTCAACGATTGTCTGGGATGGGACTGATGATTCTGGTCGCAGACTTCCATCTGGTGTCTATTTTGTGAGATTAGAAGAAGGTGAGTTCAGGAAGACGGAGAAGGTGATTCTACTAAAATAGGGGTAAAGAAGGGTAAAGAGGGGTAAAAAGAGGTGAATAGAGGAAGACCTGAAACGGAAAAATAAGAAGGCAATTGAGGGTATAAAAGAAAGGGCTCAAGAAGGCTACAAGAAAGGGGAAAAACGGGTGAATAAGGGCAAAAAATGGTGGATTTAGAAATGAGGTAGGGAGTTTACTCCCCTGACCACCCGTATCACGCTTTATCACCCCTGATAACCCCTGTTTAGGAATAGGAACTTTAGTCCCGTGTGGAGGTAATAGTTTTGAATTTTGCATTTAGTATTTTGAATTTGTTTAGAATTTTGGACTTTGGATTTCGGATTTAATTTTCATAGCGGCACTGAAACCGTATAACGATTGACGGTCTTTCCAGGATGCTCTTTAAGTACCAATAAAATTTATGTGGTCTGCAATTTAAATAAATTCTGCTTCTTGACTTGAGTCTAAAAAAGGTTATAATAAATAAACAAGGAGATAAGTGAAACGAATAATTTTTTTATTAACTTTTATTTTTGCTGCTCTCGGTATCACCCAGGAAACTGGTGCACGATATCTGATAATCACACATGATAATTTCTATGATGCGATACTCCCCTATGCCCTGTGGAAGCATAAAATGGGTTTACGCACAAAGATTATCCGGGTCCCTTCAGAACTTGCCCAGAATTCTACTGCAATCAGAAATTATATTGTAAATGCGTATAACAGCTGGCAGATTAGGCCAGAGTTTATTCTCTTTGTTGGTGCCCCGAATTATATTCCCTGGTCAATGACTTCTCCATATAGTGATAACAATTACACAAATATGGACACCCCGATTGAAAATGAAATCCTTTCAGGAAGATTGACAGTCCATAATCTTACTGAGGCACAGACTGTGGTAAACAAAATGCTATTGTATGAAAGATATCCAGATACAACAAATACTGACTGGTTTATTAACGCCTGTTTGATTGTCCGTGAAGATTATGAATCATACAGCGACTCTATCTACTGGAGTGATATTCATCACGCAAAATCCCTTATGATGAACAATGAATTTCATATTATTGATACTCTATCGCGCGCCCAGGGGAATAATGCAAATAATGTTATTTCCTCTGTTAATAATGGCAGAGGCTTTGTCCTTTATCGCGGACAGGGTGTTGGTTACTGGTGGGATCCATTCAATGTCAATCCGGATTTGACACAGAATGGAAAAAAATTACCGATAGTTCTTTCTATCACCTGTCAGACAATCGGCAGTGGTTCTACACCTGCAACTGCAGAAAAATGGCTCCTCACCGGAAACCCAACATCTCCAAGGGGTGGAGCAGGATATTTTGCTACCACGACGATAGTTAGCCACCAGGCTTATTTAAGGAGTGCGGTTTGCAAGGGGTTTTTCGATGCTTTATTTTTAAACAAAAGACAAAGATTTGGCGAAGCCTGTGAAAATGGAAGGTTGAATGTCTATCGTCTATATGGTAGTACTACTGAATATCGTGGTTTTACTACACTCGGTGACCCGGCAATGCTAATCTGGACTGCAAAACCAAAATCAATTGCGGTCTTTTATGATTCAATTTTACAGGCCGGAGTTGAGGAAACCCTCAAGGTGAACGTTCAATACCAGGGTGCGCCGATTGAATCTGCCTGTGTCTGTATAATGCTTGATACATTGATTTATCAAACCAACTACACAAACTCAAATGGCGAAGTTACCTTTATATTCACCGCGCCTGTTCCGGGTTCAATGGATGTTACAGTCACCGGCAAAAATCTTTATCCCTTTGAAGGCACAATCCAGATAACAAACGGCAATATCTATCTCCAGTACTTAGGCAATACAATTAGTGACTCTCTGGGAAACAATAATGGTATAATCAATCCTGGCGAAACAATATTATTGATACCAATAATAAGAAATACAGGCTCGGTCCCTGCCAATGATGTTACAGCACATTTAAGAAGCGCAGATACCACGGTTAATATAAGCGATAGTGTATCGTTTTTTGGCAATATAAATCAGGGTCAAGTTTTAGAAGGGCTAAATCCATTTTCATTTTCAATCTCTCCCAATGCCCAAACCCACAATATACCTTTCGATATAGTTTTAATTGATGCACAGGGCGACACCTTTAGTAGTAATTTTTCATTGATTGTTATTAGTCAGGGTAGCGCCACTGGTCCAGACCCTTATGGCTATTATATATATGATGATACTGATACCTCGACCGGGAATGCACCTGTATATGACTGGTTTGAAATTGCACCACCAGGGCCAGGAACAATCATAAGTGAAATAACTGATGAAGATGCTGACACAGTCACATATTCCTTACCTTTCACCTTCAAGTATTATGGAATAGAATACAACAGCATTGGGATATGTTCAAATGGTTTTCTGGAACTCGGAAATTCAACATATCGTTTTGGAGAGAATACAGCAATACCAGCAAGCGGTGGTCCAAAAAGATTGATTGCACCATTCTGGGATGACCTTGACCCAAGACCAGCCCCTACTGGTTATGGTGATATATATCACTATAATGATACAACAAACCATAGATGGATAGTAGAGTACAAAGAATGTGGCCATTATGGAAATTCCTCTTCACGAGAAACTTTCCAGGCAATATTGCTCGACCCGATGTATTATCCAACACCTACTGGTGATGGTGAAATAATCTTTTTATACAACACAGTAGCAAATGCTACTGAAAATTCTTTAGGAATTGAAGATGAAACAGAAACCCGCGGTTTACAGTATTTATATAACAATAGTTATGAACCAAATGCCGTGCCTCTTTTAAACAACAGGGCATTATTAATAACTACAAAGCCACCTTATAGCCAGCATTCACCCTGGATAAATTTAGTAAATTATATACTTAGTGATTCAGCAGGCGGAAATAACAATGGTATACCAGAACCAAATGAGATTATTGAAATCGTCCTGTATATAAGAAACGATGGTGACACAATGGTTACCAATGTAAATGGCATAATCAGAACAACTTCCAGCAGTATATTCTTGATGGACAGCACTGCAGATTTCGGAAATATTGATATTGGTGCAGTTTCTGATAATAGTTCCAATCCTTATGTTATACAAATTGCACAGGACCCGGTTGACACCCTTGTTGGCCTGGCAGTTTGCTTTACAGGCAATGGAGGTGGATATCAGACCTGTACTTATTTTACACTCCATATACACGATGAAACCGGAATTATGAAAAACTCCAATCTCACCTATAAAAACCACCTCCTTCAGGTCTATCCGAATCCATTCCGGAACAGGACGATTATCAGATACACGATACAGGATGCAGGATACACGATGAAAGATGTAGGACAAGGCTTTAGCCTTGCAATCTACGATGTAACAGGCAGAACGGTCAAACAATTTAACCATTTAACCAATTACCAATCGTTAATTATTTGGGATGGCACTGACGATTCTGGTCGCAGGCTTCCTTCGGGTGTCTACTTCATAAGATTAGAAGATGATGAATTCAAAAAGACAGAGAAGGTGATACTACTAAAATAGGGGTAAAGAAGGGTGAATAGGGGGAAGCCCTGAAACGGAAAAATAAGAATGCAATTGAAGGCAATTGGAGGCAAAAATCCCCCTTATTCCCCTTTTTTCAAAGAAGTAGGGCAAGGCTTTAGCCTTGCATATAATAAGCAGAAGATGGCTAAAAAGCAAAAATCACTTGAAATCGATATGTAATTCAAAAGCATCTTGGGTCTTGACTTAAGTCTAATATTGATTATAATTTATTATAAGAAAGGATAACAAAAATGAAAAAAATTAGTCTGATATTACTTCTCTTTCTTTCTCTGAGTTTTTCTCAAGAAACTGGTGCCAGATATTTAATAATAACCCATGATAACTATTATGATGCAATTCTCCCCTATGCCCGGTGGAAGCATAAGATGGGATATAAAACAAAGATTGTCCGAGTTCCTTCTGAGCTTGCCCAGGATCGCACAGCGATCAAAAATTATATCGTCAATGCCTATAACACCTGGCAGATTAGACCAGAATTTATTCTATTTGTTGGTGCCCCAAATTATATCCCCTGGTCAATTGGTTACACACCTTATGGTGATAATGACTACACCAATATGGATACTGATATTTACAATGAAATCCTTTCTGGAAGATTGAATGTCCATAACACTGCCGAAGCCCAAACCGTGGTTGCCAAGATGTTGAGATATGAACGGTATCCTGATATCTCAGACCCCCTGTGGTTTAAAAAAGGTTGCTTAATTGTCAGGGATATTCAGGATGATGATTCAGTTACTTATCGGCTCGATGCCCAGTATGTTGCAGGTTTGATGGTTAATAATGGATATATTAAGGTTGATACCTTTTTTGCGAGTCGTGGTGCAAATGCGACTTCGGTGATAAATGCAACGAATGATGGTCGGGGATTTGTTCTTTATCGTGGTTCGGCGACGAATAACTGGTATTCGCCATTTGCTGTAAATCCTGATAATCTTGCTAATGGTAATAAATTGCCAATAGTTATTTCTGCGACCTGTGGCACATTGGGCACAGGTTCTACCGCGACGACCGCTGAACGTTGGTTTTTGACTGGTTCACCTACTAATTTAAGGGGTGCTGCTGGTTATTTTGCAACGACCACAAGTATAACAAATGGTGCCCATTTGCGTAGCGCGGTCACGCGTGGATTTTTTGACGGGGTATTTTTATATAAAAGAAGGACCTTTGGTGAAGCCTGTGAAGATGGCAGGTTAAGGGTATATAATACCTATGGTGCAACGAATGAGTATAAAGGTTTTACCACCATTGGTGACCCGGCAATGACAATCTGGACATCAACACCAAAATTGATAACGGTTTCTTATGATTCTATTCTCTATGCGGGCAAAACAGAAACCCTTCAGATAAATGTTCAATATCAGGGAGCACCTGTGGAATCTGCCTATGTTTGTATAGCACTTGATACATTGATTTACAAGACCGGCTGGACAAATTCAGCAGGCGCAGTATCCTTTATATGCACTCCCTTAGATACCGGGACAATGTCTCTTACAGTTACAGGCAGAAATCTCTATCCATTTGAAGGTGTGTTATCAATAATCCACAGCAATGTCTATTTGACTCATACAGGAAATATTTTAACAGATTCCTTGGGCAATAATAATGGTAATTTAGATCCTGGAGAAACAATCTTATTGTGGGCAAAGATAAAAAACATAGGAACAATAACTGCCCAGAATGTGAAAGCATTATTAAGAACGAATGATACAATGGTCGTTATAACAGATAGTATTTCTTTTTATGGTGATATTGAACCGAATCAAATTTTGCAGGGCAAGAATCCATTTGTATTTACGATTTCACCAAAGACTCATCAACATTTTATCAATTTTGAATTAATAATGTATGATAATAATGATAGTATCTGGATTGCAAATTTTTCACTGATGACAACAGGAACAATCCCTGGTGGAAATGGCACAGGTCCAGACCCTTATGGCTATTATATTTATGATGATACTGACACCTTGACCGGGAATGCACCTGTATATGACTGGTTTGAAATTGCGCCATCAGCAGGTGGACCAGGAACTATAATTCCTGAAATCACAGATAGTGATGATGATACAGTTACCTATCCCCTACCCTTCAATTTCAAGTTTTATGGAATTGAGTATAATTCAATCGGTATCTGTTCAAATGGATTTTTAGAATTATTAACATCAACCTATCCTTTTGGAGATAACAATCCAATTCCATCAACATCTGGTCCAAAAAGGCTTATTGCCCCTTTCTGGGATGATTTTGACCTCAGACCTCCTCCCGAAGGAAACGGAGATATTTATTACTTTAATGACACAACCAACCATCGTTTTATTATTGAATATAAAGATTGTAAACACTTTGGTATCATACCCCTGCTCGAAACCTTCCAGATAATATTCCTCGACCCAGCATATTACCCAACACCTACTGGTGACGGAGAGATTTTAATTATGTATAATACATCAGATAATTCATACAGTTGCACTGTGGGTATTGAAGATGAAACCGAAACCCGTGGTCTGCAATACTTATATAATAACAACTATGGACCCGATGCAATGCCCATTGTGAATGGCAGGGCTTTATTGATCACAACAAAACCGCCTGTTACACAGCACTATCCCTGGATCAACCTTGTTAATTATGCAATAAATGATTCTGCAGGCGGAAATAATAATGGTATTCCCGAGCCGAATGAAACGATTGAATTGACAATTTACATCAAAAATAATGGTGATACGCTTGTATCAAATGTTAATGGCATTTTGAATACAAACTCAACGAGTCTTTTTCTAATTGATACCATTGCTGATTTTGGAGATATTAATATTGGACAGGTTGCTGATAATAGTTCAAACCCATATGTTGTGCAGATTGTAGAAAATCCAGTTGATACTATTGTGGGATTGGTCATCCATTTTTACGGAAATAGTGGAAATTACAATACGAATGCTTATTTGACATTGAGGGTTCACTACGAGGTTGGAGTGGATGAACTTAATAAAGTAAAAGTGAGAAATAGGAAATTGGAAGTCTATCCGAATCCATTCAGGGAGAAAATAGAAATCAGATACAGGATACAGGATACACGATTTACGATTCATGATACACGATACAGGATACAAGATGCAAGTTTGAAGATTTATGATGTGAGTGGTAGAATGGTGCGTGATTTTTCCCGGTTAACGGTAAACGGTGAACGGTCAACGATTGTCTGGGATGGAAAGGACGATTCTGGTCGCAGACTTCCTTCCGGTGTATATTTTGTCGTATTTCAATCAGACGAAATAAAAGAAATCAAAAAAGTTATTAGGTTGAAGTAATTTTTAAAAAATGGAGGAGTAATGAAGAAATTTTTGAAATTATCAATAATTTTTTTAATCCCTTTTCTTTTATCAGGACAAGGGATTACAGGGGTAAAAAGATTGAAGTATGTTGACCCGTATGATGTTCAGATGACATCATATCAGGAATGGTCAGCAAAGATAACAAAAGAATCCTTCAAAATAGGTAAGGCTTACCAGAGCAAATTAAAAGATTCCCGTTTACCAATGTTTGATGTCGTCGTTTATGCACCACTGTATCCAAATATCATTGACTCATTAAATACTTACATAACAGACCTTGAAGCAGAAAACTATAATGTGCGTGTGGACACGGTTCGTGGCTGGCAGGCACCACAACTTAGAAACCATCTTGCAACATTATTAGACAGTCAACTTGTAGGTGCTATATTCATCGGCAATGTTCCGATTGCCTGGTATGAATATACATCATCCGAAGGTCGTGAAGAATTTCCAATTGAATTGTATTTTATGGATTTAAACGGAACCTGGGTCGATTCAGATAACGACGGTCTTTTTGACAATCATACCGGTAATAAAGCACCTGAAATTTATGTGGGAAGGCTTTATTCAAATTCTATGACCTGGGGAAATGAAATCTGGTTGGTAAACAATTATCTACACAAAATCCACAAATACCGCACCGGGGGATATAATATTCCCCAAAAGGCACTCGCCTATGTTGATGATGACTGGTATAGTTATAACAACTGTAATTTGAATTTACTTTATGATACAGTCGTAGTCATCCGGCAATACAATACTACCACTGCAGCAGACTTCCGCACACGTCTTGATGACCCTTATGAATGGGTTCAAATCTGCAGTCATTCTTCACCCTGGGGTAATACATTTAAAAATACCTCTGGTTATGCTGGCACTGTCTTCAATTTTGAGTTATGGTTCGCTGACCCACCATTTTTGTTTTTAAATCTCTTCCAGTGCGGGGGAACAAGATATATTGAAGAAAATTCTGAAGGGAGTTGCTACATATTCAATACTACAAACGGACTTTTGACGATTGGTTCAACCAAGGTCGGTAGTATGCTTTATTTTAATGCATTTTATGGACCACTCAATACCGGCATCTCTATTGGCCAGGCATTTAAACAATGGTTTACCCAGTATGGTATAACAGATGTTGACTGGTTCTATGGTATGTGTATCTTAGGAGATCCTGCTTTAAAACCAAAACGCTCTGTAGCAAAAACTATAAATATAACCAGTTCTCAAAATCCTTTGATTAATACCCTTAACTGGTCAACACCTGCTCCGGTTGATACCAACGCGGAAACTGATGCGTTTGTTACCACCACAATAGATGGTTCAGGAAGATTGTGGTCTGCCTGGGTTACCGGACGTTCAGTGACCAATGGTAGAACCGAGATCTGCGCATCCTATTATCTCAATGGAGCCTGGGCTCAAGCTCAGATTGTCTGTCCATTCCTCTATTGGGATTTCTTCCCTTCACTATCAACCGATAACCAGGGACATCCATATCTAACCTGGCAAAGGGCTTATGGAAGGAATTATGATGTTTTTGGTAGTGCCTATATAGGGAATCAATGGGGTGCTGAAGAACAATTGAGTTCCAAGGCATCAAATGATATGTATCCAGCAATGACCCGCGATGGTGATGGTCGGCTATGGGTATGCTTTGAAAGATGGACACATTTAAACGGTGATATCTATTGTCGCTATTTCAATGGAACTACCTGGCAGCCGATGTTTGCGGTAACAACAGATTCTGCAAATGATTACCGACCTGCTATGGCGACTGATAGTAATGGAATCGCCTGGGTAGTCTGGTGCAGTGAACGTTACGAATATAATCGGAATATTTATGTAAAAAGATATAATCCTAACTCAGGACACTGGGAAGGATTGTATAGAATCACAGGTAATCCTGCACAGGACCAGGACCCTAAGATTGCAGTTTCAGGCGATGGCACAGTCTGGGTTGTCTGGACAACCTGGCGTAATGGGAATACTGATATTTACGAAAGCCATTTCAATGGCTCAACCTGGTCCAATGCCCGGGCAGTCGTTGCTGACCCGAATCGCGACGAACATCCCACACTTGTTGTTGACCGGGATGGCTTTATCTGGTGTGTCTGGCAATCAAACAGAACCGGTGATTGGGAGATATGGGCAAAATATTATAAAAATGGTGCATGGCAGGATTCTGTAATCATCAGCAATAACTCTGCAAAAGACATATTCCCGAGTGCAGTAGCAGATGATTCAGGATATATCTGGGTCTTCTGGCAGACAAATCGCAGGGGTAACTGGGATATCTTTTATAGTAGATTATTTTCTGACCTCGTTGAACCACAGGCACAGGTTATAACTCCAAATGGTGGTGAAATATGGAATATAGGGCAGAATTATTCAGTTCGCTGGCAGGCACAGGATAATGCAGGCATAGATTCCATAGTAATTGAATATTCAACAAATAGTGGTAATACCTGGAATTACGTAACAACCACTATAGGGAATGATTCATCGTATCTCTGGACAATCCCACCCACGCCTTCAAATCGTTGCCGTGTGCGCGTCAGGGCATTTGATAGAAACAATAATATTGGAACTGATATTTCAGATGCAAACTTCACCATCTATGATCCAGAACCACCAATCGTTCAAATTTTAGCACCAAATGGTGGTGAAATATGGTACTGGAATGAAGTTCATCAGGTCCGCTGGAACTCAAATGACAACATAGGGATTGATAGCATTAATATATATCTTTCTATTGATAGTGGTTTAACATATCCTTACAGGATTGTTCATTTCAATACAAATGATTCGCTTTATAACTGGATAATACCACAACTAAATTCTAACAAATGTCTAATAAAAGTGCTCGCATATGATTTATCCGCCAATTCAGGTTTCGACACAAATGATAGTTGTTTTACTATTGGAGCAGTAGGAATAAGTGAAGGAAAGATTGCATTACCAGTAAATTTCTCAATCAATCTACTATCTTCCAATCCTTGCAATTCTGAACCGATTATTCAGGTTTCAATCCCGGTCCAAACAAACCTTGAAATTAAGGTTTATGATATAACAGGAAAGCATATAAATACGATAATAAATCAGATTGTAACGCCTGGTTATCACTATTTTATTCTTAAAAAAGAAACTCTTTCTGCTGGTATATACTTCATTTATGCCCGAACCGGTGAATCTTCAGGAGTAAAAAAGATAACAATCTTCAAATGATCCAAATATATTGTATCCTCTATCTCTTATCAAATACCCTTTTAATCGACCCACGGTATCATACCTATGAGGAGGCAATGCAGGAACTTGATTCAATCGCTACACTCTACCCTTCTATTACAAAACTATATAATCTTGGTTTTTCTACCCGTGATAGTTTGCCGATTATGGGAATAAAGATTTCTGACAATCCGGCAATTAAGGAAGATGAGCCAGCAATTTTATTCAATGGTGTTCACCATGCTGAGGAAATACTCAGTTGTGAGGTCTGTCTATATTTACTAAATGACATAATCAGTAAATATGGTCTTGATTCAGCAATTACTTACTGGATAAACAATTCTGAAATCTGGATAATCCCCATCTTAAATCCTGAAGGACACAATGTTGTAATGAACGGAATTGATACGATATGGCGGAAAAATAAAAGAGATAATAACAACAACGGCTTTTTTGACCTTGATTCTGATGGTGTTGATTTGAATCGCAATTATGACTTCAATTGGGCCCTTGGCGGAAGCGGTGATCCGACAAGTGAAAATTATCGTGGACCTTATCCATTTTCAGAGAATGAAACCAATATTATAAAAGACCTTGCCGAGGAAAATCACTTTGTCTTTGATATCTGTTATCACAATGTCAGAACCGGTCAGGGTGAATTAGTATACTATCCCTGGCGATGGGGAAATCAATTTGCCATCGACCATCCGTTTATAAAAAGAATCGCAGACACCCTTGCAACAAGGATAATAAATGATGCAGGCAACGGAACCTATGTATCAATATATGGCTATGCCACTGAAGGAACAGCAAGAAACTGGCTTTATGGTGTTTGTGGAACATTCGCCTACACAATTGAAGTAAGCAGGAGTTGCTACCCACCTGGTTATCTCGTTGATAGTATCTGCAGAAGAAACATTGTTGGTGCATATTACCTTCTTGAAAGAATATTCGGATCAGGCATAACCGGGACAATTACCGATTCAATTACAAATCAGCCCATTGTAGCAGAGGTGAGAGTGGTTGGATATTATGATTCTACACTGGCACCAAGATTGAGTGATTCACTATTTGGCAGATACAGAAGGATCCTAAATCCCGGAACATATTCCTTACAGTTTATTAAACAGGGTTATGATACTGTATCAGTCAATAATATTGTTGTGGCTCCTAATATTCCAACGATACTCAACATTAAAATGAGACCATTGGGGATAGAAGAGGCAAACCCGAAATTCGAAATCCAGAATTTGAAGATAGAAGTCTATCCGAATCCATTCAGGAACAGGACGATTATCAGATACACGATACAGGATGCAGGATACAGGATGAAAGATGTAGGGCAAGGCTTTAGCCTTGCAATCTATGATGTAACAGGCAGAATGGTCAAACAATTTAACCATTTAACCAATTACCAATCGTTAATAGTTTGGGATGGGACTGACGATTCTGGTCACAGGCTTCCTTCTGGTGTTTGTTTTGTGCGATTGGAGGCGGATGGGTATAAGAAGGTTGAGAAAGCGATACTACTTCGGTAATTGGTTATGGTTACGACGCCCGTTTCGTCATTAAAGGTAATGTTATTCGTAATTTTTTCAAAAGTTACCCATTGCCGATAGACGATACGGGCAGCGAAACCGTATAACGAAAAACGATTTTTAAAGAAAGGGGTAAAGAAGGGTGAATAGAGGGAAGCCCTGAAACGGAAAAATAAGAAGGCAATTGGAGGCAAAAATACCCATTATCTTATCCTTTTTCAAAGAAGTAGGGCAAGGCTTTAGCCTTGCAAATAATAAGCAGAAGATTATTGAGATGATGTAAGATAGTTGAAGAAGTGGGTATGGTAGTTAGAAGTTTGAATTAAAGATAGTAACAAATTTCATTGTTTTGCATGTGTCAAATCTTCAATCTTCTTTTCTAATTCTTTAATCTTTTTATGCAATTTTTCCTGTTCCTTCATCACAAACTGCAAGACATCAGCAATCGGGTCAGGCAGTTTACCATGTTCAAGGCGCCTTATTTCTTCAGGTGAAAATCCGAGCCCGATTCTACCTGGAACACCGATCACTGTTGCATTGTCCGGGACATCCTTCACGACAACCGATCCAGCAGCAATCCGAACATTATTTCCTATCTTGATTGGTCCAAGCACAATTGCTCCAGCCCCGATCTCAACATTATTACCTAAAGTTGGGTGCCGTTTCTTTTTTTCCAAACTCGTGCCACCAAGGGTAACACCCTGATACATCAACACATCATCTCCAATCTCTGTTGTCTCACCAATCACAATTCCAGCACCATGGTCAATAAAAAACCTTCTACCAATCTTTGCTCCAGGATGTATCTCAATGCCTGTAAATAATCTGCTGATATGAGAGATAAATCTTGCAATAAATTTAAAATTTTTTCGCCATAAAAAATGGGCAAGCCTATGCATCCATATTGCGTGCAAACCTGGATAGCATAAAAAGACCTCAACCACACTCCTTGCTGCAGGGTCGCGCATAAATACCGTCGCAATATCTTCTTTTATTCTTCTGAACATAGACTAATATAATCATTTTGTATAATAAGTCAACACTTTAAATTATCAGGGATAAAGCGGGCAAAACCCTGTTCCAAATTCAATTAACGAATTACATCATTCATCAAACCTCTGATCCCTTCGGAAATCAAGCCTTAGATCTGTTCCTCTATCAATCAAACCCTTTTCATCAGGGAAAAAATCCATATGAATTACTGCGTTGTTATGGACAAGTGCTGAACCTCTGCCTATATCTGACTCGATGGCAAGTAATGTGCCAAGCCCTGATGTTCCAATTGAAACATATTTAGCCCCTTCTAAATTTTCAATAAAACTTTCTATATCCTGCTTCGTAATTGAACTCTTTTCACCACCGATGGCATCCATCGCATATGATTTTATCAATTTCTTCCATAGTTTATTCAATAAACCGTTACTGACAAAGAGATCAAGGCAGATAATCTTTTCACCCGTTGTAACTACAACCCCAATAGTTGATTTTGATAACTTTGGTATTTTTCCAAATCCCCTGTCATATTCCTCAATTACCTTTTGCACTTTCTTATCTTCATAATTTGCCCTTACTGTTCCTGTTTTAGAAGCAACACCAAGTTTATCCTGGGTCCGTGAAACCTCTGCCCAAACCTCAGTCTGGCTCTCACTCAATTTTGCCCTCTGCCTCACAGTATTAGGCACAACGAAACCACCTGCTTTAAATTCCTCAGAAACCGATACCCAACGACCATGTTCTACACAATAAACATCCACTTTAATCCAGCCACTATTAGGTGGCAAAAGAATATCTTCTTTTATCATTCTATCCTGTTTTGCACCTGTAATCATTTCACCAGTAAGGATAAAAACCGGTTCATCCCCATTATTCTTTATCTCTACCTGATTCACATTTCCAGTCTCTATCTCCCTTATCTTAAGCCATCCTCTATCCATTGCCTCATCAAGAATTATGAAATCTTTAACTAAAGTGTTTGATGCCATCTCGAGAGGGAAAATCTTCAGATTTTTGTACTCTACAGGGAATCCTATTTTTAGAGAACCGATATAACTTCCAACCACCTTTTCTGGTGCCTTAGCATAGACCAGAATTAAGAAAGCAATAAAAATTAATGCCCCTTTTCTCATTTTACCTCCTCTAATAATATATACAGAGATTTTTGAAAAATATTCCCTCTGGTTATCATTTACACAATTTTAATTTTACACCAATTGAACCGCAACCCAAAACTAATTCATTGACATTTTCATTAATTTAATTATTATTAATTGAGAGGCGCAATGAAAAAAAGTATTATTGTTTTTATTTTCCTGAATTCAATCTATGCCCAATATGTTACACCCAAACAGGGATGGTTCAATTTTACAACTCCATTTCCTGATACAATCAATAACACCACACATACTGGTAAATTCATACTCCAGGCACCAGCAGGAATCCACGGCAGGGTATTGGTCCACTCTGATGGACATTTATACTTTGCGGATAATACTCGTGCAAGGTTCTTCGGCACGAACTTCTGCTTCTCCGCCACCTATCCATCTCAGTCAACAAGCATCAATGTCGCATCCCATATTGCTAAACAGGGATTCAATCTTGTTCGTTATCACCATATTGATGGTGCTTTAACCAGTGCACCTGGTTCCAATACGACAAGGAGATTGAATCATGAAGTTCTTGATAAGTTTGATTATTTATTTTCTCAATTAAAACAAAAAGGGATCTATTCTGCAATTGATTTGTATAGCATAAGGTTTTTTAAATCTGGTGACGGTATACCTTTTTATGATAGTGTGAACCGCTCAATGGATGTTGTAAAAAGGGTATATATGTTCTATGAACCTGCCTATGAACTTTTCAGGGATTATCCAGATAGTCTGCTCAACCATACCAATCCCTATACCGGTATCGCTTATAAGAATGAACCTGTCCTTGTCTTTATCAATCCAATGAATGAAGGAACCCTCATTGACCACTATTTCTGGGATAACTGGGATAATCCACAGTCCAATTATTATCTTCCGAGATTCTATAAAAATGAACTCCAGAACCAATGGAATGACTGGCTATATAATAGATACCACTGGGATTCAACTTTAATCCGGGTCTGGTCTGGTGGTGATACGACGACTGGTCCAAATAAAATTATAAATGGCGAATTCTCTGATACGCTTAATGGTCTTCCAAGATACTGGTGGCTAAATCAATTCAGCGGCAATTCTACCTGGGGTGTTCAGAATGCAGGATTGAGCTTAGAACCTGCAGTCTTTGTCCATATATATTCACCTGCCCAGTATTCATGGCATATCCAGCTTCTCCAATCTGGATTTACAATAAACTCTGACTCCACATACCGTTTAAGTTTTAAAGCAAAGTCAAGCAGAAATCGGAGTATGGATATAGTTATCCAGAGAAATCGCACACCCTGGACCGTCTATTATTCAACTACAGTCAATCTTACAACTTCAGGCCAGAATTTCACCCTGCCATTTTATTCTTCAACCACTGATACAGTCCAGTTGACATTCAACCTTGGTATGGATACAGGTCGTGTCTGGATTGATGATGTTCAGTTCAGACGTGCACCTTTTTCTAAGGTTCTTGACCCTGGTGAAAGCCTTTCCACAAGAACGATAAAACTTGTCCGATGGAACAATCGGTATGATTATTCACCATACCGTTATTTTGACCAGATTAGATTCTTTTATGAAAAGGAACTGAAGTTCTACCAGCGCATCTCTGCACTACTCAATGATACACTCCATTGCCAGTCACTCATTACTTCTTCATATTTCTGGGCAAACCAGATCCACCAGTATGCCTGGGCAAACCTTGTGCCGGTAATGGATGGACATCCCTATTTTGACCACCCTGATTTTCCCAATCAACCCTGGGATACGCTTGACTTCAGAATCACAAATGCATATTTTGGGGAAGGTTCTAATGGTGAGTGGTTCTTTACATATATGAACCAGTGTGCGTCAGCCCAGAAACCGATGATTATTACTGAATGGCAACATCCTGCACCCTGTGAATCAAGGTATGTAACAATCCTACCATTTGCTGCTTATGCTGCACTCAGGGATTATGATGCGATCATCAATTTTGCAACAGCCCATAGCGAGGGTGGTTTTTCAAACAATCGCATACGTCCATTCTTTGATGCCTCAGGACAGCCGATACATTTTTTGTTTTTGAGGATGGCAAGTCTGGCTTTTTTGCGCGATATCAGACCCGAAGACCAGGTTAGAACCCCCTGGACCAGTTTTAATCTTGACCAGCTGATAAGGGATGTTTACTCTGGTAATTACTGGAGCAGGGCAATACCAAGTTCGCCCAGGGATAGAATATTCAATCAATTCCACTGGAATTCACAGAAGGCAACTTTTCGGGTAAATTCACGAGGGATAAAGGCATTTGCTGGAAAGACAGCACGTGATACGGTCTTTCTTGGTGGGATAAGGGTTATCGGCAATACAGATGGCATCATTGGGTTTACAAGGATTGATAGTACTGCGCAGACTCAGACCTTTCTCGTTGTGTGTCTTGCCCGCACCGAGAATACGAATATGGTCTGGATTGAGCAGACAAAGACCCAGGGAATGTTAAACTGGGGTATATCACCCTGCCAGGTAGAGAGTGTATCATACCATACCCAGTGGCATGCGGATTCATTGATAATTAATAAACTCAATGCCTATGGTAATGTCACAGGCACTGCAAAAATCATTGGCTCAAACCACATAACAAACTGGTTTATTCGCACCGGGATTGATTCAGTGCCCTGGTATCGGGTTATTGCTTATGGATATTTGGATACATTGATTGGGGTTTTTGAAACTTGGTCAGAAAAAATAAGTGAATTTTACATCCCATCACCACAGCGAATTCTGACAATAAAAAGACTACCAGAGAAAGCCCTGTTTAAATTATATTCGGTTGATGGCAGACTCGTCTTTGAATGTAAAGCGAATGACCCAATTGATGAGTTGATAATTCCCGAACTAAGATCCGGTGTCTACTTCTATCTCATCAAGAAGGATAACTTTGAACAAAAGGGCAAGGTTGTGCTTATAAGAAAAGATTGATCAATGGATTAGCAAAACCCGTCGCACTATTGATTTATCATCAAACCCGAAATCAACAAAATAGACGCCTGATGGTAAAAGATTTCCATCTTTGTCCGTCCCATTCCAGTGGAATATGCCATTATCCAGGGGATTGAAATTACGAACGACCTGACCCAGTGCATTATATATTGAAATTCTCTCTATATTTTTATTCATCACCGGATACTGGAATTTAAATTTCTTACCAACACTGGGATAAACCTTAAACTCATCCATTACCAGATTTTTATTCTCATTTATGCCCACAATATGCACAGGAACCGCAAGTTTTGCAAGTGCTGCAGCACCGGTCTGTATCACTTTGGTTGCAAAAGGAAGATGGTTGACACCACAATTAGTATAAAGATGCGGGCCAATTGTATCACCAACGGAATGATAAGCAGGTGTGAGCACACGCTCAATTCCCAGCATTGCCTTATATCCCCTTTTCCAGAAACTCGCATGGTCTGAAGAACCACTGGTTCCGGAATTATAGACCTGGCGAATTTTTAACTGGGTATAGGTATCAGCAACTGCCTTAAAGAAACCACAGACGAATGCACTGCATCCAGGCACTGCAGTAGTATAATGGGCATTCATTGTATCTCGATTCGGATTTGCTGGAGTAACATAACCAATCATATCAAAATTCAAGACACCAAGTATCGTGTCACCATTGCGCCAGGCACGGGTTGCAAAGGAATCGCTACCGTATAATCCAAGTTCTTCTGCATTGAAGGCTAAATAATATATTGTATTCTCAAACAGATAATTCTTCATCACTCTTGCTGCCTCAAGCATTGCAGTTGTGCCTGATGCATTGTCATCTGCACCCGGTGCATAGCCAGAACTCGGCATATCATCAAGATGGCCACCGATGAGGCAGTATTTCTTTATGCTCGGATAGAGATAACCCTTTTTAATGCCCACGACATTTGGACCATAATTGTTATTAAAGTATTGAAAATAGACACTATCACAACCATAACTGAGCAATTTATTTTTTATCCAGTTCACAGCAGTAATCTTGTTAGAATCAGTTGTCGCATATCTTGTATACATCCTCTGCAGACGCAAAATAGATGTTCGGATACTATCCTGGTTCACTGCTGCAACTATCTTCTGGATTATAGTATCAGGTGCCAAAGAATTTATCCTCAATGGGTACGGGTCATAATCAAGGAATCTAACCGGGTCAAATGTCAATCTCCGCAACTCAACCCTTAATCTATTCAATTCTATTAATCGGTCTTCAGTGGTCCTGAGCAATAAACAATCTTCATACTGGTCAAGGATATCACCACATTGGGCGATACTCGAGATATCCTCATCAAGGAAATACACAATCTGGTAATATTTATCTCTGGGATTTTCATCAAGAATATGATATTCAATCCCCTTATTTTCAAGTCTTGCAATATCAATTTCATTTGCGATGACTAATGAATGATTTTCGATCAGTTCTATTATCTGAAAACTCTTATCATTTAGATTATCTACGCGCACCAGGTATTCTGCTCCATAGAAAGGTTTAATAAAAAACAAAAATATACAGATACCTGTAAAAATAAAAATCTTTTTCATATTCTCTCCTTTCTTGATGATAATTATAACAATATATAGTCTAAAGTCAATATTTATTTATCTTTAGCCCAAAATAGATGTCCTGGTTATTCTTTATAAATGTTGCACTTTGGTATTGACAAGAAATACTTTTTGAATATAATTAAAGTCTATATCTTTTGAATGATTAAAATGCATCCGGCAAATTGCCTGGATAGCTCAGTCGGTTAGAGCACCTCCTTGGTAAGGAGGAGGTCGCCGGTTCGATTCCGGCTCCAGGCTGGTAAAAAGGATGTAAAAAGAAAGGAGAAAAGTTAAGGAGGATTTTTTATGGCAAAGGCAAAGTTTGAGCGAACCAAGCCGCATGTGAA
>DAIRCK010000016.1:0-62876 GCA_036796695.1 bacterium | reverse complement strand
AAAGTATTGCTTTGTCCAAACTTTTTGGAGATAAGGGGGAGACTTCCCCCTTATGGAGAGATGGCCGAGTGGTCTAAGGCGTCCCGCTCGAAACGGGATATCCCGACAAAAATCGGGATCGGGGGTTCAAATCCCTCTCTCTCCGGTTACCCTAAAGCCCGATAATACATCCTGCGGCTACTCACTCTGAAGAAATACTCTAAACCATATCTGCCGGGATTTGTCATCCTCCTCTTATAATCTAATATCACAACTAATGAAAGAGCAAGTTCAAATCCCTCTCTCTCCGATTAAATAAAACTTCAGCAACAACAAACTTCTACAACATCAAAATACATCAAGCGGGTCAACATCAATCTCCAATTTTACTTTGTTTAATTTAATCTGTCTTAAAAATTTCAATTTACGATGGTCAAATTTAATCGGTGCCTTTATTAAAATATATAAACGATAATTATTTCTAATTTTATAATAAAATGACTGATTCGGTCCAAAGATTTTTATTCCTCTAATATCCCCAAGTAATCCATAGACTCGCTTTGCCTCATTTAAGAGAACCTCTTCGTTTTTGCCTGAAAGCCTTATAAGAATGAGCCTTGAAAAAGGCGGGAAATTTAACTCTTTGCGGAGTCTCATCTCCTGGGCATAGAACATGGGATAATTCTGCACCTGGCTAAAAAGTATTGAATACTGCTGGGGATGGTATGTCTGAATTAAAACCCTGCCTGGTTTGTCACCCCGGCCTGCCCGGCCTGCAACCTGGGTTAAAATCTGGAATGTCTTTTCTCCTCCTCTAAAATCAGGAAGGTTCAAAATTGTATCTGCATTGACAATCCCTACAAATGTAACATTTGGAAAATCAAAGCCTTTTGTGACAAGCTGGGTTCCAAGGAGTATTTTTGCCCTTTGTTCTTCAAATTTTTTTAATATTGCCTCTGCCTCTCCCCTTTTTCTTACAGTATCACGGTCCAATCTCAAAATCAGGGAATCTCTATCCTCCTTATCATTATAATTTAAAGATTTTATAATCTTTTTCACGATTTCCTCAATACGCTGGGTTCCTGCACCACGATAAAGCAGGGTCGACTTACCACACTTCGGACAATTTTTAAAATAATCGGTTTTATAATCGCAGGTATGGCAGGAGAGAACTGAAACACTTTCTTTATCAATACCCCGATGATAAACCAGAGGTAATTTACAATAAGGGCATCTAACAACGAAACCGCAATTCGGGCATAATAAACTCGGTGCAAATCCACGCCGGTTCAAGAACAGTATTGCCTGTTCATTCTTTTCTATCACCCTTTTTATCGCGGTCTCAAATTTTTGAGATATGAACTTACCACCTTCCTGTTTCAAATCAACAATCTCAACAGAAGGCAGTGGTCGGGAATCTATCCTCTCTTTTAAAACAAGCAATTCATACTTTCCAATACCTGCATTGTAATATGACTCTATCTGGGGTGTTGCGCTACCAAGCACAACAACAATATTCTCCATCTTTGCTCTGACAATTGCAACATCACGGGCATTGTATTTTACTACCATTTGATGTTCTTTATAAGAATGGTCATGCTCCTCATCTACGATGATTATCTTTAAATCCGGAATAGGTAAGAATATTGCACTCCTTGGTCCTATAATGACCTTGTAAACCCCATTTTTTATCCCATACCAGGCTTGCCTTCTTTCCTTTTCGGTAAGTGCAGAATGGATTGCAATAACCTCGTTACCGAACCGTTCAGTAAAACGTTTCAATAAAAGCGGGGTCATTGATATCTCAGGGACGAGGATGAGTGCCCTGCCACCGTTATTCAGGATTTCAGCGACAACCTTCAAATAGACCTCGGTCTTACCACTACCTGTAATCCCAAAGAGCAAGAAGACCTTGAATGTATTGCGGTGAACCCAATAGAGGATGCGATTTATGGCATTGCTCTGCTGGTAAGTTGGTGCGGGTTCCATTATCTTTTGAGGTTTCTCATACTCCTTTTTGATATATTCAAATCTTTTTAATACCTTTGGTGGAAATGCCTGTTTAAGCACCTCACCAAGATACGAGACATAATAAGAAGAAATCCATTTATATAGACTTAATAATTTTGGAGAAATGAAATTTTTCTCCACCAACCTTTGGATCTTTTTTATACCAGGCAGTTCCCTTTTTACATTCGTAGCGACCACGATACCATACTTAGACTTCTTCTTCAATGGAACAAGGACTAAATCACCAATATGCAAATCCAGATCCGTCTCATAGGTCAGGTAGTCAAATTTTGTATTAGGGATGGCAACATCAACAAGCATTTTTATCTCATTAAAATTATAACCAAAATATCCGGACACTTCAATACCTTTGTCATACTTTACAAAATTTTATTTTTGAATATAATATTTTAATATGGAAATTGCTATAAAAATAGAAGATTTGCACCGCTCATTCAAGATACACTTCTGGGAAAAGAAAAAAGAGATATTAAAGGGGATTTCTTTTGAGGTTTATAAGGGTGAGGTCTTTGGTTTTCTTGGTCCTAATGGTGCTGGTAAGACGACTACGATAAAATCCATCACGGGTTTGATCAAACCGGACAGGGGAAGGATTGAAATTTTTGGCTATCCACCGAATACCCTTGAGGCAAAGAAAAGAATCGGATTTTTGCCTGAATCACCATATTTCTATGAACACCTCAGTGGCTATGAATTCTTAAAGGTCCATTCAATGTTATGCAATAAAAAGACTGATAAGGATATGCTTCTAAAACTTATTGATAAAGTTGGATTAAAAAAGGCAGCAGACCTTCCTTTGAGAAAGTATTCAAGGGGAATGCTCCAGCGTATCGGCATTGCCCAGGCACTGGTCGGTGACCCGGATTTACTCATTCTTGATGAACCCCTTACTGGTCTTGACCCAATTGGTAGAAAAGAGATAAAGGATTTAATAATGGAATTGAAAAATAACGGAAAGACTATCTTCTTCTCTTCCCATATCCTGCCTGATGCTGAGGCTGTCTGTGACAGAATCGGCATCATCATTGATGGAAAGATAATGAAGGTTGGTGCACTTGATGAACTCTTAAAGAAAGGGACAAAGACCGATGAAATCTCCCTTGAAGAATGGTTCTTTAATCAGGTTAAAGGGAGCCAGAAATGAATCGTATCCTTGCGATATTAGAAAATACATTCAAAGAGTCATTGAGGCAGAGGATTATGCTCTTGCTCTTAATATTCAGTATCCTTCTCATCATCGTCTCAATGTTCCTTGAACCATTCGCCTTGGGTGAATCACCAAAGTTGTTAAGGGATTTTGGACTTGCAGTCGCTTCAATCTTTGGTGTTCTTGTCGTTATTATTATCGGTTCAACCCTTATCCATAAGGATATTGAGAAGCGCACGATATATACGGTCATTGCCAAACCAGTGAGGAGGGGTGAGATTATTCTGGGCAAATTTCTTGGTCTATTTTTGCTCATTACAATATTAGAAGGGGCAATGGCGATTATTCACCAGATTGTCATATTTATCTACGAAGGTAAGTTTGATTTTCTGATACTATTAAATCTTCCCTTCTCATTGATTGAGATAATGGTGTTATTGGGAATTTTACTCCTCTTCTCCTCTTTTTCTTCTGCTACATTGTCCTCAATAATGGGTGTAATATTTTATGTGATTGGTCATGCAAGTCCGGATTTGAAACTTTTTGCTGATGTGACAAAGGTCCCAGCATTAAAATACCTTGCCTATGGGTTCTATTATATTCTGCCCAATCTGGAAAATTTCAATCTTCGTCTGGAGCTCGTCCACAAATTACCAATTTATCCTGACCAGTTGATCTTCTCGGTCTGCTACGGGTTTATATATACAATATTTTTGCTCTATGTATCAGTTCTTATTTTTGAAAATAGAGAGTTTAAATAACGCGGATACCGCAGAAGAACCGCAGATGGCACAGAAATGTTAAGTATAGCAGAGATTAACGAATTAACAGGTAAAATAATTGGACTTGCTATCAAGGTCCATAAGAATTTAGGTCCTGGATTTGGGGAAAAAATCTACGAGAGTGCATTAGCCCATGAATTTAAAAATGCAAAAATCAAATTTTTAAATCAAAATAAGGTAGACGTGGTATACAATTCAACAAGAGTTGATAAACAGCGGATTGATTTTATTGTTGAGGAAGAAATTATTGTCGAAATTAAAAGCGTTTCTAAGTTAATAAAAATTTTTGAAGCTCAATTACTATCTTATCTAAAGGCAACAAAAAAGAAAGTTGGATTAATTCTAAATTTCGGTAGGAAAAGATTAGAGATAAAACGTCTGGTATATCACTTATGAAATCTGCAATCTGCATATTCTGCGAATTTTCTGCGTTTTCTGCGTTTATAAATTCGAGCATTAATTATGTTTAAGAAGACTCTTTTCATATTCTTACTTCTCTTGCTAATAGGAAATCTTTCCTACCGCATTGATCTTAAAAAGACGCATCACCAACTCATTGGTGAACTTATGTATTTTCCATCCGGTTTTGCAGTCCGTGCCTTGTCCCTGGGATTTTATGTGCCCCTTGCGGATATGGTCTGGCTCAGGTTCATTCAGTATTATGGAGAGCATAGAATGACCGATGCAAGGTTTGACCTTATGTATCATATCCTTGATATATTAACCACTCTTGACCCCTATTTTGTTCACGCCTATACCCTTGGTGCGCTTATGCTCACGCATGATGCGAATAGACCTGATCAGGCGATGAAACTTCTAAAAAAGGGGATGCGCGCTGATTATAATGAATGGAGGACGCCTTTTATCTATGGGTTTATCCATTATGTTTTTTTACGTGATTATAAGACTGCATTAGCATATCTACGGATATCAAGCCAGAAACCAAATGCCACTGATATGCCCAAGAGATGGGCTGGATATATTGCCCTGAAAAGGATTGGTGATTTAAAGGTTGCCCTTGCCCTCTGGCTTGATTTGTATAATAATGCAAAAAACCCTGAGGAGAAAAAGATTGCAGAGATTTACATTAAAGAAATAAAGATGGAGATGGATATTGAATTTTTAAATAAAAAGATTGAAGAATTTACTCAAAAGATGGGCAGGCAACCAATAAATCTAAATGAACTTGTGGTTTATAAATTTATTGATTCAATTCCTTCTGAACCACATGGCGAGAAGTATTATCTCAAATCAGGAAAGGTAAAGTCCACCTGGCAAAAGAAAAAGTAGTTATGACAAATACAATGGAATCTGTGAAAATCAGAATTTTATGCATCTTGACGAATTACTAAATTTCAATATAATATAATTACAAGGAGCGATTATGAATAAATCGATGATGTTTTTAATGTTATTATTATTGACAAACCTTTTTGCTAAAGAAGTACCTTATACCCTGGAAGACCGAGATAGACTCATTAGATTGGAGACAAAACTTGAACAGATAGACAAAAGATTTGAACAAATAGATAAAAGATTTGAACAAATAGATAAAAGATTTGAACTGATAGATAAAAGATTTGAACTGATAGAAAAGAGATTAGACCAACTTGTTAACATTTTCATCGGTATTGTTGCTGCATTTGCCGGAATTGTTGCGGTAACCATTGGTTTTGCAATTTGGGACCGTAGGACCACTCTTTCACCTGTTATAAATATGAATAGGGAATTGGAAAGACGCCAGGACCAAATTGAAAAGGTATTAAAGGAAATCGCTCAGAAAGACCCGAAATTTGCAGATGCCCTAAAACATGTAGGACTTTTGTAAACACTTCATAAGTCAGAAAATTTCCAAATCAGCGTGTGCCGGCAGAGGTTAAAACTATAAGCAAAGGACCCTTTTTGCCCATCCCTGTGATACGATAGAAAATCGCGGGCCCATCACCAGTTTCATGCCACGGATTTCCAGATATAGGGTCGTCACCCAACGTATTGCTTGCCTCATAACCTATAACACCTGGAATGTCGCCAGCGGATACTCTCTGGTTCTGTAACGCAGGAGAATTAGGTGAGAATGGATTCCTGACATTATCTGGAAGGATAGTATTCGGACCATAAGGTGGCCCCATAGATTCAGCAATTCTTATATTACCTTCAGGCCCCTGGATATTAGGATTTACTGTAGAAATTGTGGTCTCTAAATTACCTGGATAACCACCACCTGATCGGATATTGAAATCTTCCAAAGTTACATGAAGGGTATGCATGTTCTCTTTTGTAGAAGACTCTTTTGCCCTTGTCTGCATATTTAAATAATTGGGAATTGCGACTGCAGCAAGTATGCCGATGATAACAACAACAACCACCAACTCAATCAATGTAAAACCACTATTTTTCATTAACACCCCCTATATTGTTCTTTGTAATAAAGATTTTTTAATCTTCCAGTTTCAATCTTATTGTATCACCATTCATAACTGCTGAATCACTAATAAATACTTTATATTTTTTCTTTCCTAAATGAATATAGCTTGGATTTAGACTATCTGTAGGATAAGGGATAACAAATTGGAAATTACCTGTGCTATCAGCAGTGATTGAATCAGTGTAAACGAAATTGAATGAACCAATTTTTACAGGTAGGTATAACTTCAGACTGCTATTTTTATTCACATATCCTTCAACTACTGCTCCCTTTACATATTCAAAAATTTTTATCTCGGGTGAATTATATCTTAATTGGTAATGCCGGTAGGGTGGATAATAATTGCCTTTATAGTAAAAGCTATTTCCATTAGAGCCAAAAAGCCTCATAATTGTAGTACCTATTGCTTTATCAGTAGGTTCCATTAGAGTCCCTATGTAGGTAGTATGTTTCACATAATAAAATTTTAGGTATTCTTTGACATCCAAGCCTAAATATTTGGGGGCTAAATATAAGATTCTGTTTGCTGGAACAATATGGACATACCTACAATTTAACCTATCTAAAATATCATTTGCCTCTTTTTCATTTTCAGTAAGAAAATATCTGTTTGTTAGATTAAAATTTGGGGCATCATCACCGAAGTTTGAAGCAGTAACTGGCCTCTTTCCTAAATATACAATATAATGCCCTTCATCCCAGAAACACATAACTCCATATTCAGGACGATTTTGAGGATTCAAATAATAACTGGTAACTTCTGTTGAATCACGAAGCCACAAACAGGCTTTTATCTGAGCTGGAAAAGGGTGAATCTGCATACTTTCTTTTGATTGGAATAGCACTAAAAATGGGATATCTTTAAAAGTTATGGTAAGGATAGCCAGAATAACGATTATACCTAAGAATTTCACACTGGGTAATTTGTTCTTAAAAAATCTGTAAACCTCAAAGATAAAATAAGCAAATATCAGAGAATAAAACGGAACAAACCACGGCGTGTATCTCAATGTAAAAAAAGACATAATACCTGTAAATGTCGTAAAGATAATAAAATAATAATGGTTTCTTCTTGTTTGACCATCTACTCTTTTTGATCTTATGAAGTTAAATATATAAATCAAAAGCATAAGTGGCCAAAAATAATATGCCCTTCCTAGAAACTCATGAATTCTCTGGGGGACTAAAATGCCTGTCATTAAATAAATCGGCTGAAATTCTATTATAGTCTTGTGCCACGGGTTTTGTTTAAAGATAAAATTTAATCCGCCTCTGAAACTTGGATTTATTAATAACAGAAATGATCCAATTAGGAATGCCATAATTGCTAAACCTGCATATAACTTGTAATTTCTGATTATAAAATATTTAATAGAAAATATAGTGATTGCAGCTGAAAGTAAGGTAATATGCAATAAAGATAATCCACGATAACTAAAATAACCACCGGGATAATGGTCATTTACACTGAATGGCATTATGGCAATCATTACTATTACGAATGACAGTATACTTAATGTTTCTTTTTCAAATAAGAATAACAACAAAAAAATTAGACCGGCAAAGAGTATTGAACCCTGCCAGGTAAGCAGGGCAAAACTCATTGATAATCCCAAAAATAAAGCTCGTTTGTAAGAATTAGTAGCTTTGATGAGCGCATAAAATATTAGAATCAATGAGAATGCCTCAGCAATATGGTGATCATTATAACCTAATTGTGACCAAGCCAAAAGCCCGGGGAAGACTGCGGAAAGAAAACTTGCGAATAATCCAATTTTCTCATCAAATAAGGTTCTGCCAACTAAATAAACAAAAACTATTATAATTAAACCATAAAAAATTGGATACAGAGCGCATAGCCACTCAATCTGTGCAGTCGTTGGTCTACCAAAAGATAAGATCCATATAATCAAGACATTTATGCCATCATAAAGGGGAGGCCAGATGCAATATGCACCATCTGGATAAGAGATATAATAGTCAAAATTCGGCAATTTAGGGAAATTATTTAACATCATTTCTACCCGCCTTGCGTGATAAAATGGGTCGGGTGTTACAAACAAAATTCCATTCTCAATTTTTTTACCTAACTCTGGGAAGAATCTCAGTGCGAATCCAATTAGAAGAATAAAAATGAGAATTATAATTTTACTTCGGGATAATAACATCTTTTATCTTCCAGCCTGTTTTTGTAAACACAAGCTTATCACCAGTAGTATAACTCTTCCAAGTCTTATTTAATTTTGAAAAGAATTTAACTCGATAAAAAATGATGACCTCTTTCTTGCTAATTTCCTTGTATTGTATAAATGAATCAACTGATAAAGATTCAACATCTGGAAGGGGATAGATTAGGGACGAATCATAATATGAATCTTTAAAACCTGAAAAACACCCGAGGGCATTTTTATAATCTTTATTTTTAAGATATGTCCAATAAGTAGATAACGTCTTTTCCGGAGTCTCAAATCTTGGGTCAATTATATGATTTGTCTCTTGAGAACAAAATATAAAATTAGCCAGAAAAATAAAAAATGTTATTGAAATGGTTTTTAATAAAATAGCACCTATTATAGAAAATAGACTTTTGATTTTCTGCACCATACAGATACAAGTAGAATCTTTAAAAAATAAAGGCTGGGAGTGACTCGAATCTCCCAGCCTTTGTAAGATTGGCATACAAACTTATTTTGCAACACCCGGGCTCAATATTAAAGGAAGAATTCCTTTTGCACCATCACCATAGATAATATAGGTCGCGGCTGCCTGTCCTACAGTATTTTGAGGGTCATTAGCATAGAAGCTCACCCCGATGTTGCTAGTACTGTGCTGATATCCAGCATAATTTCCATTATTCACTGCATCATTAGATGGATAAAAAGGATTCCTCACATTATCAGGAAGGATTGAGTTATTCCCATAGGTTGGGTTGGGTCTGGTATTTTCAGCAACACACATACTTGCATCAGGCCCATTTTCAGGATAAGCAGTATTTATCTGTCTTACTGTTGTATTTAAATCAGCGGGATATGCATCAGCACCCCTTGTATTAAGGTCTTCTACCGCAGTCTGGAGAGTATGCATATTGTTCTTCAGGGATGATTCCTTTGCCCTCTGTTGCATCGCCATAAAGTTAGGAATTGCGATCGCAGCCAGAATACCAATGATCACAACTACGACCATCAATTCAATCAGGGTAAAACCCTTTCTCATTATAACCTCCTTGCTTGCCCTGCATAGCAGGGTTTGCACTGCCCGCGGATAATTCGCAGATATCCGCGGAACTTATTTAACCAACATCGTGCCCCGGAAAAAGAGTGGTTGCAAAACAACCCGATTTGACTGTTCTTCTTCCCTCTTTATTTAAAGAGGGTTAAGAAAGGTTATGGGCTTTAGGGCACTGATCAATATTGCCAATTCGCACTACCACTTCGTTTGCAGTATCGTTCCGATTTAATTTAAAAATCAGAACTTGCAGTGCTGCTTCGCTCGTATAAATCGTTATCGCAAAGCCCGGTTTTAATTTTTGACACCAAAAGGTGTCTTTACACTTCTATCCCCAAGATAGTCAATTATAACTATCTTATAGGATTTGTCAATAGGTTTTTCAAAGACCACCTTAGCTCATTTTATCACAAGCCACAATTATAATATGCAAAAATCGTGCCTGACTGTCAACAAAAAAGTTTTGTAATTTCATAGGTTTTTTATTACTCAATTGTCTCATTTTTGATTCTCTGTCTCATTTTGCGACACTTAAGTCTCGTTGGCTATCATTTTAAATTTTACCTCTTCACCTTCTTTCCTTCTCTCTTTCCAATGCCCCTCAATTTTCTATATAATGTTGCCCTGCTTATTCCCAATCGCTTGGCAGCTTCAGTGATATTTCCATTACATTCTTTCAATGCCCTCTTTATCTCGTTATCTTCAAGTTGCCTCAATGGTTCAATCTGTCCCCCTGGCAAATTTATATGTTCAGGTTTAATATAATAGGTATCAGCAAGGACTGCTGCCCGCTCTATTATATGTTTCAATTCACGCACATTGCCGGGCCAGGAATAATTCTGTAAAACCTCAATCGTTGATTTCATCAACCTTTTCTCACCGAGGTTCTCGTGCTCACAAATGGATTTTAAAAAATATTCAGCAAGCAGAGGGATGTCTTCTTTTCTCTGGCGTAATGGTGGAAGGATGATGGGTATGACATTCAATCGATAATAAAGGTCTTCGCGGAATCTCTTCTGTCTTACTTCTTCATAAAGGTCCTTATTCGTTGCTGCGATAAGACGGACATCAACCTTTATCGGTTTTGTTGCACCAAGGGGCACAATCTCCCTCTCTTCAAGGAGTCGTAATATCTTCATCTGAATTGAACTCGGTGCATCACCAACTTCATCAAGGAAAAAACTACCTTTATTTGCAGTTAGAAAAAGACCGTCTTTATCTGTGGTTGCACCGGTGAATGCACCCTTTTTGTATCCAAATAACTCACTTTCAAGAAGTGTCTCAGGAAGTGCTGCACAGGAGATTGTGACAAAGTTATAAGATGCCCTCTTTGACCTTCTATGTATTTCACGGGCTATCAACTCTTTTCCTGTTCCGGATTCACCAAGTATCAAAACAGTTGTATCGGTCTGGGCAATCTTATCCACGAGGTTTAGAATATTCTTCATCACCCTGCTTTCGCCAATTATCGCACTCGACATTCCTCTTTCTTTTCTTAAATTTGCCCTTATCCGATTTAGTACCTCATCAATGCCAAACGGTTTTAAAATATAATCACTTGCCCTATCCCTGAGTGCATTTATAACTGATTCCATTGAACCATAGGCAGTAATGAATATAACAGGAAGGTTTGGATACATTAACCTCACATTTTTCAAAAACTGAAAACCATCCATACCGGGCATCCTTATATCACTTATTACACAATCAAATTTTTCTAATTTTAGTTGATTTAGTGCATTCTTTGGTTCGGTGGTCGCAAAAACATCATAACCATTCTCCTGCAATACAAAAGAAAGCCATTTTAAAAGGCTCTCTTCATCATCAAGTAATAAAATCTTAGGTTTCATAAAAAAGCAGATAATTTAACAAATTACTTTTTTCTTCTTGCAAAAACTTCTTCAAGCACAAGTTTAAATTCGGGGATAAATACAATTTCTCTTAAATCACCTTTTATCCTGAGGCTCATATCAGGATTGATTGAGATTTTTGCAAAATTCTTTAATCCCCATCTGTATGAAAATGCGATTCTATGTTCATTAATACCATTTAAATACCAGGGGTTGTAAGCATAAGAAAAACCTATGTTATTCTTTCCACCTGCCATTTTAAAACGATTCACTGGATTTCTATCATCCCCAAATGAATGTTCATAAAATAATGCCACATCCCAACCTTGTAATCTGTGTTCAATCCCGATACCTAAAACCTGGGGTAGATCATAGGTTGTATCATTTTGAGTTTTCTCCATATCCAATCTTCCCAGTCCTTCGTAATAACAGGAGATGATAAATAGTTGTAATCCAGCACTGAATATCCTGCCATTATTCCTGTATGAAAATGTGTCTGATATAGAATAGCCTCCTATTGTATAATTCCATACTTCTCTTGCACTACCATATAGATAAGAACCACGGAAAAAAACCTCAGCAAACTTTAACCTCTGATTAAACTGGAAATATATTTCTTCAATTCCACCGCGCCCCTGAACATACATCTTAAGATTTTCAATCTCGCTGTAAATATCAAATGACTGATTGAATCGCTCCTGGCTACCGAACGAAAACACCAGACCCTTGTAGACAGGAATTTTCAGATTGAGTAAAAAGGGATTTGTCCAGAATAACCCACGGAAATCATTTCCTTTATTTAGTATATTAAATTCAGGCGTGAGTGAAAATTCAATTTGAGCAATACTTAGATTTCCATAAAAGGACTCTCTAAAAATCCCTTGTTCCTGGCCAAGCCCTTCTATGGAAAAAACTGATGCGGTAAATATTGAAAGTAAAATAGTATTCATTTTTTCACCACAATCTATTATTTGTTATTTGAGATTTTTCCATTCTATCTCTCCTCAGGTGGTCTGATATATCCCACTTTTAACTGATGAGACCCTGTGATCAATTCAATATTGGCAATATCAAAATTTTCCGGTGATAAATATATAAACATTCCAAAGTTTGAATCAGGATGCTCAATGATACGCTGGACATACTGGACAACATCAAGGGTGAAAATTGTATCACTCAAGGCAAACTTTTTCAATGCAATTTGGGAACTGAGTTCGGTATCAAATCCTGTGAAAGGCTTTTTAAGATACTTTACCCCGATTTCAACAGAATCGCGCATTCCATAATGATTCAATGCCTTGAATGTCAATTCACCGTATACTGCCTTAGTATTGTTGAGTAATGAATCATAAGTAAATTTTACAAAATTCCGAAATGATACACCGCTACCAAGCCAGTTTTCCCAGTAATTGGGAAAGGTATCTATCTTAATAATATGACAATCTGCCTGTATCGGTGCTGAATTTATAACGCCATTCTTCACAAGTTGGAAACGGGGTGATCTTCCTGATTCCCTTGCATAGAGAGTGCAGAAACCAGTATCTTCAGGGATTAAAATAATTCCTTTGCCGTTCCTTATCTTTCCGAGGTCTATGTAATTAAAATAGACCACACAGGAATCACCCTTTATCTCACCCCATCTCAAAGAATCAACTTCAAAATCTCCCCCTGGGTTTGTCCAGAGGTCTGTATTATCTTTTTTATACCAGGTTGCCTCGGTTTCTGAAAATTCATTTGTCAAAACATAGATGCTGAATTTCAATGTATCATTGTGGAAATTATTGTTTTTAAATAGCGTCAGCTTTATTTGATCAAGTCCCTGATATGATGTATCAGTCAAACTAAATTTTAAGATTATCCTTGACTGATATTTATTATCTTTTCCCAGTATAAGATTCTGGGAGGTCCCAAGTGGTATTGCCTTTGATTCTGTAAATGAAACATATAAAGGTAGATTTATCGTAATCGCTTCAAAATATCCTCGTTCATTTAATTCCTCTTCACCCAAAGGTAATTTGTTGCAGGCGAATAAAAATAGAGTCAAAATAATCCACAATCTTTTCATATGGTAAATATACTGAATTTTTTCCTTATGTCAAGAAAAATATCTCCGACTTGCCAAAAATTCTTGTATAAACCTCGATTTAACCGAAATAAAGAACCTTCTCTATTTCATAAGCAAGATTTTCTTAACAAGAACCTTACCTGGCAATCCAAATTTGAAGAAATATATACCGCTATTCAATCTTTCAGGCAGTTTTAGAATTCTAAATTTTCCTTTTAATAATGTATTGAGTACTGCCCTTCCTGTGGCATCATATATGGTTAAAAAATAATTATAATCACCACCAAGATTAATCTTTAAGATTCCTTTGCAGGGATTGGGAATTATTGTAATCCTAAACATATTATCAACATTATCTTCTTCTGTTCCAAGTATTGCCTTTAATGCATTCCAGAGATTCAATCTGCCCCATCCATAGTTATTATTGGGATATGGTGCACCTGAAGAAGGATGGTCTGCGTTATCACGGAGCAGATTATAAAGTTGGGTAACACTCAAATCAGGTTTTACCTGGCAGAGGATTGCAATACCACCAGCACAGGCAGGATTTGTAAAGGAAGTTCCATTCATAATAGCATAACTACCACCTGTAAAACTTGACCTTATCCCAACTCCGGGTGCAACAATATCTGGTTTTATCAGATTCCAGTCATGCCTGAACCAATATAGTGTATCATTCCAGGGTGGTTGATTCGGTGCAGGACCACGTGCAGAAAAGGATGCAACAACATCATTGGAGTCTGTTGCACCACAGCCCATAACTAATGGGTAATTCCCTGGTGCAGCACAAGTTCCCTTGCCTGGTCCACCTGAACCAATTGACCAGATTCCAAGGATACCTATTGATTTCCAGGTCAAACAAATATTCCAGAAATGGAGGTCAGATGTATTTCCACCCCAGGAATTTGATACTGCCCTTATATCCACACCTGAATCAACCTTTAAATCCGCAAGCCACTGCATACCAGCATCGATCCATACATACTGGCCAGCCCCATTACGGTCAAATACCTTTGCAACGACGAGTTTTGCGCCAGGTGCTACACCAATGTCCTCAGTGAAAGGCCCTAAACCATCACCACCGCAGATGATATCAGAACAGAATATGCCATGGCCATTGTCATCATAAGGCTGTGCCTGACCATTTACACAATCCCGCCAGTAACCGCTCCATTTTCCCTGGAGCGCAGGATGGGTAAAATCACAACCCGTATCTGTGATACCTATTAATATGTCTTGACCAGTGTACCCTGCATTCCAGCAGGAATCTGCCATAATCTTTTTAATATTCCATCCTGTGGTTCTGATATCTGAACTCCTTTCATTCTCAGGTAATTTCACAATTCCATTATGCAGAATATATTTTACATCTGCTCTTTTGAGCAATTCAGATATTACCCTTTTTGATGCAGTGATATGGAGACCATTGAATACCCAGAATTGCCTTATCTCAAAAACCTCTTCAGGAAATTGTCTTAAATAATCAATCAAATCCTGCTGGCTGTTGCAGGCAATCTCCTTAAATATCTGTACCTTTTCTTTTATTGATAGATTTTCCACCGCCTCATAAGGATAATCATCATTCATCACAATAATCGCAGTTATCCTTTCCCAATCTTGAGCGTTCTGTAGTTGTGTCTTCAATTCCGGACTGACCAGGACCGAAGAAATAAACAAGAATAAAATCCCCAATATTGTGCCTCCTTTTCTATAATAATTATAAAGATTTTTTTGTTTATGTCAAGGGCTACAAACTATAATTTTTTGTTTATCCCTATCATAAGAAAAATTGTAAGTCTTTGGAAAGTCCCTATTCCAATAAATCCCCCTGTCTCCCCCTTTAGAAAAGGGGGAGTAAGGGGCATTTTTGTCCTTAGCAATTTTCTGCTTATTATTTGCAAGGCTGAAGCCTTGCCCTACGTATTCTTTTGTGCCTTTTTCTTTTCTCTCTTCAATTGCCCCCAATTGGCTCTAATTGCCTTTTTATTTTTCCGTTTCAGGTCTTCCCCCTATTCACCCTTCTTTACCCCTATTTTAGTAGTATCACCTTCTCCGTCTTCCTGAGTTCATCTGTTTCTAACTGCACTAAGTATATCCCTGAAGGGAGTTTGTGACCAGAATCGTCAATTCCATCCCATACCACAGAAGTAGCGAGTAGAGAGTAGCAAGTAGCAAGATTAAAAGATTTTACAACCCTGCCCGTTACATCGTAGATTTTTAAGACCGCTGATATGGGATATGAGATAGGAGATGTGGGTTTGTTCACCATTTCATATCTCACATCTGGTATCTCCCATCTGATATCCAATCTCTCTCTGAATGGATTCGGATACAAAGAAAGGGTGTATTCTTTTAAATCATTTTTTCTGTCTTGCTCACTGACAGCAACCTGAGTCACATAGACTTTTTCCAGACAGGAGTAATCACCCCATCCCCAGGCTGTATTATAACCACGCACATAGTAATAATATTCTCCTAATGGATGGTTAGTGAATTGATATAGTGTATCAGGTATACTATTGGAGATAGTATTCACACTCCCAAAAAGGCAGACCGGACGGATATCATCAACATAAAAACCACCGCTCTGAACAGAACCATCATACATTGTGCGGAATCTGAAATATACTGATTTTCCAACCCAGTTAGCAAGGGAATATGCCTTCCTTACCCAAGATGTTTGAGTGCCAGTGAATCTTGTTGTATCAAGGTTAAACCATTCTTTTGTATTCTCTGAAACCTCAACAACCGATACATCATAATTATTCTCAAGATTATAATAACACCAGAAGCTAAATGAATCTCCAGGCTGGACAAGATAGGGATGCAATGTCCTTGCTGCATAGTTCATATTTGCTGAATCACCAGACCACAAACTCCGGGTTGGAGAATGGGATTGGGTAGTTGATATCCGGTATCCCTGTAAGACCCATCTACCAGTGCCAGATTCAAGGCTATCAGTCTTGATACTCGGGTTTGATAGCCTTACAAGTTCCCACTGGGTAGGATGGTTGTCATAGGTATTTTTCGGATGCCAGAAGATAGTAAAATTCTGTGGAACAGTATCAAGGGGATAAATCTGGGGTGGTGGAACAACTCCTTCAGCCACAAGTATCAAAGAATCGGAGAATCCAGCAAGATATTTTGCTGCCTTAAAGACCTGTCTTGAGATAAAATCAAGGTTTGCTACAGGTTCATAGAATGCAGTTCCAATCTCTGAACCATAAAATAGGGATGATAATCCATTGACATAATGATTATATCCATAGACCCAATCACGGGTATTACCACAGGTTGGATAAGGGTTATTATATGACTGTCCAGGTGTATATGTTCCACCACCTACCCTTTGCATCATACCCGCCATATAATTACCTTTTGCGGTATAAAGTGATGCATCAGGTGTACCACCAGCCTTATATCCCCAGGGCCACATAACCTGCTCACCATAACTATGCAATGAGAATCCCGTTGTAATATTATGCTGACGAATAAACATTGCATAGGCACGTATTTCATCTCCAGAGAATCCATAGGCACCACAGAATGTCTGGTCTGAGGGGTAATGCGAAACCTGGCTTTCATCTGCTGCACCCCAATATCCATCAACTTCACCATTACACGCACCAGAATAATTCCGGTTAGGATCAGTACCGATTGCTCCGCCAAAAGGTTCCCTGTTTTTGCGCCAGCCACCCTGATAATACTGCCAGTCATAGACATAACCATCAACATTGATGACAGGAAAACAATATATCTGTGTAGTATTAATGATTTCTGTAATTTCCGGGACCAAATTGTAAGAACGGAGCATTGAGTCAGCAAAGAATAATACTGCCTGGGGAGTTGCCCACTCCCTTGAATGATGGCATCCATCTATGGAAAAATTAGGTTCAAATTCATCAAGATTGACATTATCCGAAATCTTTACACCATATATCCATCTTCCTTCATAGGTGCGCAATGGCAATGAATCCATCTTGCAGAGTGTGGGATAATTCTGGCAAAGGTGCCTTAAAGAATCTGTAATCTGTGCATAATTAAGATAATTACCCCTGACCTTTTCTTTCTCAAGTTCTAAACTGTAAATCGTTACTTCATAAGGTAAGCCTGAAGCAATGACCCGGTCAAGCCCTTCCCGGTCAACAACCAGGTCATACCACTCACCATATCTACCCGCGGCGATCTCCAGAGGTTTACCAGGAATCCTCTGTAAATCCTGCCAGGACGGCACATATAACCGCACAACCATATCCTGGCATATCAAAAGGTTCAAGACCAAAGAAAATATAAGCATATTACCCCCTTGAATGTAATACCATATTGATAAATATAATTCTGTAAAAATTTTAAATAACTTGAATCCACCAGGAGTTTACCTTTATTAAGCACGTAGATATTGCCATCAAGATTAAAGTCTGCATGTTTTAGTCTTAACACTCCATCATTGATAACAAAGACATTGCCCGCATTATAAAAATATCCAGTAATTAACAATGTTTCACCAGGGGTATCACCGATTATAATATCAGCGCGGCTGTCAAACTCTGGTAAGATTTTTTTATGCTGTAAAAAATTTCTAAGATTTATTCTGGTTATAGCATTACAATGAGATAATACAATCATTGAATCCTCATAAAATTTGTTTATTGAGGGCATAGACATATCAATTTTTTCCTGAGGGAAAAAGGTAAAGAATTGAAAGATTAGTATAAAAATCATCGGTTGTCTCTTTCTATTTAAAAGTATAAAAAAATAATCAAAAAAGTCAAGGAAAAAATTATATCATCAGCCGTTTTATCAGAATGGTTGCATAAGAACCAGGAGGTAGTGTAAAATTTAGCAAAATCTTTTTTTTGCCCTCATAAATTTCATCTTCCTGTGGTTCACCAATCACAAATCCCTGGGGTAGAACTATTGCCGGGCGGCTAAAGGGCTTGAATCTCACGCCCCGAAACCTGAGTTTATTCAATTTGAAATCTCTTAACTGAATCCCTTCTTTCTTTAATACATCTGAAATCAGTCTGCCATAAAAACCATTTAAATCAGTTTTTTCATTCAACATTGGTATCTTTAAATCTTTAATAAAATTAAATTTTTCTGGCTGCTTATAGAATGCAAATCTACCATAAGCATAAGAAAGTTCAATTATATCCTTCTGTGTCTGCTTTATGAGTAGATAAAGGATTTCATTGAATAAATAAGACTGATATGCAAGCAAATACAGGTTTAGCATATCTCGATCAATCTGTTTTATTGCATTCTTAAAATCTTTGGGATTATCTTTCAAATAAGCAACAATCTTTTTAAATTCCCGCGGAGCAATCTTTAAACATTCATCCCAATTCCCCCAATTTTCAGCACAGAATTTTTTAAATTCTTTTATTTTCTTACCATCTTCTTTATAAGGAAAGCAGAGCAAAGATTTCAATGCACCCTGAAAATGGCTGAGCATCAAGAATTTTGCAAAGAATCCTTGCCGGTGTCTTGCTGATCCAAATCTCTGTTCATCAAAATAATTTGGAAAACCAAATTTTTCTATCTGGGGAGAATTATCTAAAATTTTTTTAAGTTCCAGTTCGGTAAGGCAGCGAACAACCAAAGAAAATCTATTTCCTTTCAAAACTGCGGATGAAACCGGCTTTGGAATCTTCCCCACCGGAACGAGCGTGAAATTTTTTTCTTTAATAACCGTATCAAAATCTCCAGCAAATGAAAGATACTGGGTGGCAAAAGAATATCTATCCTTTAATCCTGCCCTTGAAAACCGCTGTTTTGATACTCCAAGTTGCCGGGCAACAAAATCAATCACATCAAGGGTATTCCAGTATCTTTTATTGAGTTTCAACAAGGTATATGGGCCAGAATCAAGAATCGGCAAGTTGATAATTTCTTCAACCACAAAATCTTCAGGTTGAACTTTTATCTTCATTTATTCAGTGGACCTGGTTTTAATCACAAATCTTGTGTTGCTGCAATCTCTTTTCTAAAACTAACATTTAAAAGAAGGAGTGGCAATATCTGTATTGGCAATCTCCTGCCTAATGTAAATAAACGATATAGGACCTCATCAAATCGATAAAACTCACGCCATAATTTATCAACCTCTTCTTTTAATTTTTCTGCGGTCATCTTTAAAGGTTTGAATACTGCATTCCCTGCATCATATTTTGCCCAATCAAAGTTAAAAATTCTGTTTTCTTTTACCAACCTCTGGAAAAGGGTTGTCCCGGGATAGGGAGTTAATATTGAAAACTGTGCAAGGTCCAGTTTAATTCTTTTTGCGAATTCTAATGTCTTCTGGAATATTGATTCATCTTCGTTATCATTCCCCAGAACAAAAGCACCCATAACACCTATTCCTTTATCATGTAATCGGGCAATGTTATCCTTGAATTTCTGTGGCTTTTGAAATCCTTTATGCATCTGCACCAGGGACTCAGTATCAGCAGATTCAAGACCGATAAAAAGTCCTTTACAACCACTCCTTGCTGCAAGATGTAGCAACTTGGGGTCATCAGCAATATTTATTGAAGATTGAGCCATCCATATAACACCCTCGTATTTTAAAGCATTAAATAATTTTCGTGCATATATCCTGTTGCCAAAAATATTGTCATCAGAAAAACCAATAAATTTTGATTTTAAACTTCTTATCTCTTTTATTACACATTCAACCGGTCTTGTTCTGAACCTGCCACCAAAAAATCTGGTAACACTACAGAAATTACAATTGAAAGGGCAACCACGGCTGGTTTGAACCAATGCGGTAAATAAATAACGTGCTTTCTTGAATAAATCGCGTCGGGGAATCTTTATTCTGGCAAGGTCTGGAAAATCTGTATTTTTATAAAATTTTTTTAATGATTTTTTTTCAAAATCTCTTATCACACTTTCCCATATACCCTCAGCTTCACCGATAACCACTGAATCTGCATGCTGCAATGCCTCTTCAGGAAGTGCAGATGGATGGAGTCCACCAAGAATGACCTTCACACCTTTATTTCTGAACCTATCTGCAATTTCATAAGCATGGGGAGCGAATCTTGTAAGAATTGTTATTCCAACAAGATCTGCCGGATAATTGTAATCAATCGGCTCTATTGCCTCATCAAGAATTTTTATATTTACATAATCAGGCGTTGCTGAGGCAACCGCCGCGAGTGAGAACGGAGGTAACTGAAATACCCTGCCCTGCATTCCCCTCCTCTTTTCATCCACTATTGCAGGTGCGATCAGCAATAGATTCATATCAACTTCTTAATTCATCAACGATTTTTTTTATTAAGGATTCATCTATCGGACCTATTGCAGAGATGGAATATTTTTTAAAATCGAGATATTCCTTTGTGAGCTCATCAATTTCTTTCTTTCCAATCCCTCTTATCTTATTTACAACCTCCTCAACCGGAGTAATTTTATTAAGATAAGAAACCTCCCTGCCAATCCTTAACATCCGATTTGTTGAATTTTCAAGGCTCAATAAAAAATTTCCTGTTATATAAGTCTTTGCTATCTCAATTTCTTCTGTGCTAAATCCATCTGAATAAATTGAACCAAAAATTTTTTTCAATTCTTTTATAATCTCAAATAAATTTTTTCTATCAGCGCTCAGATAAAAACCAATGATGCCACAATCACTATAAAAATCAACAAATGAATGGACATCATAAACCAGACCCTTCTCTTCCCTTAATCCTTGAAAAAGGCGCGATGACATTCCACCACCCAGCATTGTGCTTAAGAGTAATACAATATGCCTGAGTTCTGATAAATAAGAGACCGCGGGCATACCAAAACATAAATGGACCTGAGAAATATCTTTACGGGTCTGATGGATCTCTCCAGGTAAATATGCCCCTGGTGATTTACGTTTAAATGAAAATAATCCATCCCTGCCAAATCTATTTTGTGCGAATTTGACCATTTCATCCAGGTCGAATTTTCCGCTTACTGCGACAACCATTGGACAGTTCAATAAATCTTGATAATGATTCTGAACATTCTTTATATCGAGTGTTGATACCGATTCTATTGTGCCAGCAATCGGCATTCCCATTGGATGCTCTTTAAATATAACTTCAAACAAAAGGTCAAATATATGTTCAGATGGATCTTCATTATTTGATTTTATTTCTTCTATAATTACAGATTTTTCCCGGGCAAATTCTTCACTACCAAATTTTGATTCAAGTAAAATCTCGCTTATGAGTTCAAAAACCTTTATTAAATGTTCTGAAAGAAAACGGCTTACAATCACGAGACTTTCCTTCGTTGTATAGGCATCAAAAGAACCACCTAAACCCTCAATCAATCGCACAATCTCCAGTGCGGTTCGCTTTGAAGTACCCTTGAACAACATATGTTCAATAAGGTGTGTAATTCCATTGTTATCTTTATTTTCATCCCGTGAGCCATAGTTCAGAAATAGTCCCAAAGCAAACGAGTAATATTGAGTTAAAGGTTCAGCAACAATTTTTATATTTGAATTTATATTTTGAATAATTACAGATTCTGTTACTTGCGCTGCCAATCTTCACCCACACGCATTAAATTTATCCTTCCCATCTCATCAATCTCATATACTTTTACTACCACCTCATCACCAACCTTTACTACATCCTCAACCCTGCGCACCCGCTGCCGGCTGAGTTTTGAAATATGTAACAGCCCTTCTTTACCAGGCAATATCTCAACAAATGCACCAAAATTTGTAATCCTCGTCACCCTGCCTTTATATATCTTTCCTACTTCAGCCTCCTGAACAATTCCTAAGATTTCATTTTGTGCCCTTTTTACAAGTTCAGGATCAGCACCTGCTATCGTGACCTTACCATCATCGGTGATATCTATTTTCAAATCAGTTTCACCAATGATACGTCTTATCACCTTACCACCCGGTCCAATGACCTCACCGATTTTCTCCTTAGGGATAAAAAAGGCAAGGATCTTTGGCGCATATTTTGAAAGATGGCTCCTTGGCGAACTGATTGTGCTACTCATTATCTTCAGGATATTCTCCCTTGCCTCTTTTGCATAATCAAGTGCCTGTCTTAAAATATCAATATCTAAACCCTGTATCTTGAGATCAAGCTGGACCGCAGTAATTCCATCCTTGGTTCCCGCAACTTTAAAATCCATATCACCATAATGGTCTTCATCTCCTATTATATCAACCAATAACTCATACTGCGCACCCTCTTTTACCAGCCCGATTGAAATTCCGGCAACCGCGGTCTTTATCGGCACCCCTGCATCCATCAATGCTAAAGAAGCACTACATACACTTGCCATTGAAGATGAACCATTGGATTCAAGAATATTTGACACAACCCTGATTGTATAGGGGAATGCCTCTTCTGACGGTAAAACCGGCAATATTGCCCTTTCTGCAAGTGCACCATGGCCAATCTCTCTTCTGCTTGGGCCCCTGATTGGTTTAACTTCACCGGTAGCAAAAGGTGGGAAATTATAATGTAGCATAAATGATTTTGTTTCTTCACCATAGATTGCGTCTATTCGCTGTTCATCGCTCTTTGTTCCGAGCGTGGTGACTGCAAGACTCTGAGTCTGACCACGGGTAAATAAAGCAGAACCATGGGTCCTGGGTAAAACACCAATCTCACAGGATACATTTCTTATATCCTTCAGTCCCCTGCCGTCAAATCTTTTTTTCTCTTCAAGAACCATATTTCTCATTCTCTCGGCAATCATTTTCTCAACAACATATCTAACCTTTGCTTCAATATTTTCTATCTCTTTGTCGGAAATTTTTTCAACAACATTTTTAATCAACTCATAGGTCGCTTCCTGCCTTGCCTTTTTCTCTCTGAAAAGAAATATTTGATTTAAATCATTGGCGACCTTATCCTTAATTTCGTTCACCAGTATCTCATCCACAAATGGTTCGATTAATTCAATCTTTTCTTTACCGATCGCCTCGCGCATTTTTTCTTCTATCTCAATTATCCTTATACATTCATTATGGCCGGCTTTGATTGCACCAATTATTTCTTCCTCTGTTGCCTCTCTGGCACCACCCTCAATCATCACCACCGCATCCCTGGTTCCTGCAATAACGAGATTAACCCGGCAGTTTTCTTGCTGGGCAAGTGTGGGATTAATAATGTAATTTCCGTCGAGCAGTCCTACCCTTACGCCTGCAACCGGAATTGTAAAAGGAATCTCTGAGATTAATAGTGCGGTTGCAGCACCGGTTATTCCCAGGATATCTGCATCGTGTTCAACATCTGAAGATAGAAGATAGGCAATGATCTGAACCTCATTTCGGAAATCAGGAGGAAAGAGCGGCCTCAATGGTCTATCAATGAGCCTTGAAGAGAGAATTTCATTATCCGATGGCCGCATCTCTCTTTTTATAAAACCACCCGGGATCTTGCCGGCTGCAAATGAAAGTTCCCTGTATTCAACAGTTAGAGGTAAAAAATCTACTGTCTGGTCTACCTCTGGATTATAGTTTACGCAGACAAGGACAACGGTATCACCATAAGAGACAAGAACTTCGCCCGCTGATTGACGGGCAACCCGTCCACTCTCAAGACGTAAATTTTTTTCACCAACCTTTAACTCGACCGAATACAATTTACCTTCTCAAACCGAGTGTTTCAACGATTTTAAGATAACGGGCTTTGTCTTTCCTTAAAAGATAATTAAGATGGCGCCTTCGATCATTAACCATCTTAATCAATCCCTGTCTTGAATCCTTATCCTTAGGGAACTTTTTTAAATGTTCGGTAAGTGTCTTTATCCGTTCACTGAGCAATGCAATCTGCACCTCAGGTGAACCGGTATCTTTTTCATGCCTCTTGAAACTACTTATCAATTCCTGTTTTTTCTCTTTAATCAGTGCCATTTTTCTGTCTCCTTTCTAATCTTCATCATATTTAATTATCCACATTTTTTAAAAAAAGTCAAGATGCTTGAAGATATTGACTTCAAAAAAAATCTGATTAAATTATTTTATGCATATATTTTTAAGTGATGCCCATATCCGTAGGGACGATAGTTACCGCGCAAAACTATTGATGAAATTTTTAAATGAAATAAAAAATGACTTGGAAAATCTTTTTATCGTGGGCGATATGTTTGAGTTCTGGTTTGAATACAATATCGCCTTACCAAAAGATTATTTTAAAATTCTTGCAACATTTTTTAATCTTCGCGAGCAAGGTGTAAAATTGCATTATATACTCGGCAATCACGAAGTAATGACCGGTGATTTTTTAAAAAATTTAGGATTTTTAATCTATCCGAATGAAGCAAAGGTTGAACTGGAGGGTAAGAAAATTTATATTACCCATGGCAACAGGATTGACCGCAGGCTCTGGACCATACTCTGGGATAATCTATTAACCTCAAGATTAAATCATAGATTATATAGCCTGATCCATCCTGATATTGGTGTTTTTTTAGCACAGGGAATCGCCCATCTATCCCGACAACAACCAAGGAATCAACATCTAAACATTATGCTGGAAAGTTTTGCACTGAAAAAATTGAGTGAATTTGATATTGTAATACTTGCCCATTCCCATATTCCGGTATTTAAAAAACTTCCCGGAGATAAGTATTATATCAATACCGGTGATTGGGTTGATAATTTTTCTTATGCGAAACTTGTCAATGGAAAAATCTCGCTTGATTATTATTAAGTAAACCTATTCCAGACTGCCTACCTCTTTTTCAACTTCTTCAAGGATCTCACATGACTTCACCAATTCTTTCATTTTATTATGGTCAGGATACAAAGGTCTATCTTCTTCAAGATGCGGCACATATTTTCTAATAACCTTTCTTGCAACATTTACTCCTTTTCCAGGATTGAATTCACGGAAATCGAGTGCCTGGGCTGCAGCCATAAATTCGATTCCAAGTATTCCATAAGAATTATCGATTATCTGTTCATTCTTCAAGACAGTATTCATCCCCATTGAGACAAAATCTTCCTGGTCAGCAGCCGCAGGGATTGACTGGATTGATCCAGGCATTGAGAGAATCCTCTGTTCAACGATCATCATATCAGCAGTATACTGACTGAGCATAAACCCGGAAAAAATCCCTGGATTTTTGGTCAAAAATGCAGGCAAACCCACGCTCAAATTTGGATTGGTCAATCTATTCAGGCGTCTTTCAGATAAAACACAGACCATTGTCACTCCTGCTCCAACCATATCCATTGGCAATGAAATCGGTGAACCCTGGAAATTAGCACCGGTCAAAGTGAGATTATGCTCTGATAAAAATATCGGATTATCACCAACACCATTTAATTCTATCTCCACCTGTTCCCTTGCCCACCTTACCGCATCATGTGCTGCTCCAATGACCTGCGGTGACGAACGCATTGAATATGCATCCTGAACCTTGGTTTTGAATCTTCCTGTGAGCAGGTCACTACCTTCAATACATTTCATTATTGCCTTTGCTGAACGGATTGCTCCAGGAAATCCGCGTGCCTCATGAACACGGACATCATAGGGTTTGAGATTAGCAATCAATGCCTCAAGGGTCATTGCACAGGCAATCTCTGCTTGCTTTAACCAGCGGTTAATATCATATAACTGGAGTGCACTTATTGCAGTTATAAAATTTGAACCATTGATTATTGCCAGACCATCCCTTGCCTTAAGTCCAGGGATTGGAATCCCTGCTTTTTCCATTGCTATCCTGCCAGGCAGTCTTTCACCCTGATAAAATGCCTCTCCCTCACCGAGCATCAAAAGTGCGATCTGGGACATTGGTGAAAGGTCTCCACAGGCACCTACCGAACCTTTTTTACAAACAACAGGGATGACACCCTTATTGAGCATTTCTATTAACGTAAGCGTTATCTCTGGTCGGCATGCTGACCTGCCTTTGGCATGGACATTTATCCTGCTTGCCATTGCACCACGAACATACTCTATGGGCATCGGTTCACCAATACCAGCAGCATGATTATAGATAAGATATCTCTGGAATTGTTCAACCTGCTCATCTGAAAGCACCACCTCTGATAGTTCCCCAATCCCTGTATTTGTTCCATACATAATCTCCCTTGCCTTTAATTTCTTTTCAAGCATTGCCCGACATTTTTTAATCTCTTCAAGGGAGTCTGGTGCAAGTTCAACCTTTTCATTATACCGGGCAATTGCCACAAGTTTTTCAATGGTCAAACTCTTCCCATCGAGAATTATAGACATATATTTCTCCTTTCAATTTTAAAATTCTTAATGAATTTAAATAAGGGAAAATTATTAATTTTCATCTTTTATTCTTCTATTTTAATTAAAAAAAAACCAAAGTCAATAAAATAATAGAAAACCGTATTAATGATTATTCTAATCTACTTTTTATTTTAATAATTTTTGCTTTTCCAATATCTCTGTTACCACAAGATAGAACCAGAAAATATACCCCCTGGGAAAGCGCCTGAATCTCCTTTGTTTTTATTATAATTTGCTCATTACATTTATAGTTACCATAGAATACTAATCCTCCCATTGCGTTATAAACTTTAATATCCAAACCACCTTTTTTAGAACCAAAATATTTTATTTCTATCTTTTCATTAAAAAACAGTGGCACATAAAAAAATTTTTTGTCATCAATTGGATTATAAATGGGTGCATAAAGTAAATAACCATTTCTGGGAGCAACAATAATTACTTCTCCGGAATCTATATGAACTCCATCGTGATTTAGATAATTTCTGTCCACAGTATAGGTATATGAATTTAAAGTATCAAGATTAAGCAGGACCACCCCGTTTGAGTAATTTCTTTTTAGAAACACCAACCCATTAGTCGTGTCAGTATAAGCAAGCAATTCAGGATTTCCAGCGGGTTGACCAATTGGTAAATAGTAATATGAAGGATATATCGTGCATCTATAGTGGCAATACTTTCCACCGGATGTATCATGCATAAGCACATAGACATTTTCATCATTTACCATATAAAAAGCAGAAGCAGTGTATAAAATTTGTTGTTCATTAACAACACCCGCAAGGAGGATATATTTCTTTTGCGGATTTTGATTTATTGTCTTGATCCAATTATATGTTTCCCTCGGACTCACCCATTTTCCTGCCCCGAATTCGCAGGACACCGTAAATGAACAGCGCATAATATAGTCAATGTAGTTACTATACGTATTAAAATAACTGGAAGATAAACCAGCAAAGAATGGTATATTGGGAAATCGTGATTTTAAGTTTTGTGTGAAATCAAGATGTTTTTGTTCTCTAATCTGTCTTGTTTCATAATCAGGAGACCGGTCAGGTACATTATATATGGGATGGAGAAAATTATCAAAGTAAAAACCTTTTGGTTTATAAAATGTATATGCACTATCATAAAGCCATTTTAAATTTTTATAGAAAATATTCCGACAAAATTCACCATCAAAACCATATCGCACATAATCTTCCCGCGAAAAACTTGTATCATTGAATGGCCAAAGATGATAAACTACTTTTCCTAATGAATCCCTTATAAAACCCCAGTTACAGGAATCCTTTATATAACAATGAGGATAAAGATCACCACCACCGAGATAAGTTGGATACCAGATTGTATCCTGTCCGTTGTTTCTTACCACATAGCGAATATATGCGGCGCTGGTCATAACATAATGGAAAAGTTCAGCATCAGGTTTAACCTGCCTCCATCGAAATATACTTAATCTGTCACCCCGGTTTATATCATGTTTTGCAATGACTGTCACCCAATCAGGAGTGGTGGAAGCAAAGTTTACCAATTTAAAATTGGCTTTTGGTAGTGCTGGTAAAGTTCTATACTCACCAGAAGATGATTTTGCATACATCCTTAAATTATCTATCCATAGTTTTATTGAATTATTACCATTTTTGTTTACTATAACATCTAAATACGGTCTTACAAATCGCACGGTATCAGAAAGGAAGATACTAGTTCCTACAGTAAACCATTCTGCCTTCGAATTCCAGGTCTGAATTGTATTATAGGATGAATTTACACGGACTCTAAGACGATAGGTAACATTTTGAACACTATCTGCTTTTATGTTAAGGAGTATTATCAGACTATCGCCGAAAGGGAAGTTTGTTCCTAATCCGAAAGTAGAGTTAGTAGTGGTGTCAATGTAAGGAAAACTCAATGTCACAGTTCTATCTTTTGTGTCAGGGATGGTCCTCTGAATTTTTAAAAATTGTGAACCTAATCCCGACGCGTAATTTTTATTATCAATAAAAGAGATGATATAAGGCTTTATAGTATCATTAGCCGAGATACTTACTCCAGCAGCGGTCAATATATCTGGCCAGAGCGTGTCTTTAGGAACGGGCTTATGATTGAAGTAATAATTATCATATAATTCCATCTCGCCGTACCCAGCGGTATAATTTAATGGTGTTGCATAAGCGATAAAGGTGCTTAAAAAGAAAATAATTATTTGCAAAATCAAAATTTGCTTAAGCATTCTATCCTCCTTTGACACCATAAATAAAAAATTACTTTCCAGATTATTAAATAAATCATTTAATCATTATACAAATCTTTCAATTTATGTCAATATTTCGATTTAAAATATTCCTTGACAAAAAATTAAATAAGGATATACTAATCAGTGATACATAGATCAACAATTATCGGATTTGTTCTTTTTACAATATTATTCTTTCTCTTTTATCCTGCTAATACAGGTATCGTTGATGAAACCGCTTATCTTTCAATGGCATATATATTTCAAAATGGTAAATTATATTATGACCAGGCAGGGATATATTCTGCTCCCGCATCAATAACAATCAATCACCATCTCATATCCCGGTATCCACCCGGGAATAGCATATTACTTTTGCCTTTTACCAAATCAAACTACAAAATTGCATTTTTGCGCGGATATCTATTGACAATTATAGGTTTTGTATTGTTCATTATCATACTTATGCATTATAAACTTCCTTCTCATTATGCACTGCTCTTGTTATTCCATCCATCAATAGTTCTTTATACCAGGACAATAATGAGTGATTTACCCGCAACAATTTTCTCTCTGGCAGGATTACTATTTCTTATTAAAAAAAGATGTCTTTTTTCAGGTATCATATTTGGTATCAGCATCGCCATCAGATACCCATTATTATTGATACCTTTTTCAATTCTTTCTGTTCTTCTTGTGAAAAAAGAATTTTCTAATGCACTAAAATTTCTTATTGGTTTAGTCATTGGTTTAATTCCACTTTTAATCTATCATATCTCGTCCTTCAATACAATAACCGGACCTGCTAATGCAAATTTTATCGGATTTTCATTAAAAAATTTTCCGATTATGTTTGCACAATTTTTCCTATCAATAAATATTCTATATCCTTTTTTGTTTATTATAAGTTTTAAAACAAAATTAAATGAAAAATGGTATTTTATTCTTCCTGCATTGATATTTCTCATATTTTTTTCACTCCAGTATTATATTGATACCGGTAAAAATTTCTTTGAAACCATAATCCGTGGACAGAGATATATGCTGCCAATAATCCCATTTTTGCTCATACCCTATTCTGAAATTCTAAAGAGAATAAAATTTATGCAAAAAATTTTGCCTTTGTTTATCATAGCCCTATTCTTCGTAGATATTGTAATCAGCCATAGACATCAAGAATTTTTAATAAAACAGACCCATTATCAGAATAAGCTTTACGAATATACAAAAGATGCGGATATGATTATTTGCAATAAAGATATCTATGAACTGCTCAACCCATTTATCAAATCAATTCCCTGGATTTCTTTTGAAGACCAGAAGAGACCAATGTCAATAAAGATTCCCGAAGGTGCATCCAGAATATATCTTGCCTGTAAGACCGAGGATGATGATGTTAAAAAATTATTTTTAGAATTACTGAAAGAATTTCCGATGAAAGAAATAAATGTTCAAGAGAATTTCCCTTATTATTTCAGTATATGTGAGATAAAATAAAAGGGTCGGATTGCTCCGACCCTTTCTATTAATCATCTCGCTTCTGTTCAATATGTTCCTTAATCATTTTTCTTCTATGCATCTTCATTTTTTCACGCTGTTCAGGTGTGAGAATTGAATGGATCTTCAATCTTTCTTCTATATTCAACTTTTTTATCTGCCATTCAAGATCATGGATTTCCTGACTGAGCTTCAATATTCTATCTTTATTAGGATTATCAGCCTTCATCTCTTTGTGGAGGTCAATCTGTTTCAATTCAATCTGCGATTTCAGTGGTATAATATTCTTTCTCATTTCAATCCGGACATCCTCAATACTTGCCTTCTGTTCAGGAGATAGGTCATCGAGTAACTCAGGAGGAAAATCTCTCATTTCTCTTGGTCCCTGTCTATGCATCGGGCACATTTCCTGGGCATAACCAATCAATCCTGTCAAAAGGATCAAAGATAGAATTAGTGCCGGGTTCTTCATAAAACCTCCTTTCTATGTATTTTGACGCAATATGAATCAGATTTGGTTTAACTCTTTTAATTTCTCGATATAAAATCTCTCTATCTTTTTTGCAACATTAAACCAGGAATATTCTTTTACAAATTCTTTACCATTATTTATCAATCTCTCCCTCAAATCTTTATCCTTCAAAACACTTATAATCTTCTGGGCAATATCTTCGGGTTTATGTGGGTCAAAAAATAGCCCATTATAACCATCGATTATTACCCGGTCGTATCCTGGTATCTTTGATGCAACAACCGGCTTTCCAACCGCCATCCCTTCCAGTAAGACGATACCAAACGATTCTCCCCCAAGTGCAGGTGAACAATATACATCACAGGATGCATAATAAGAAGGAATCTGTGCTGATTTTGCATACCCTCTGAAAATAACTGCATCGGATAAATTCATCTCCCTTACTATTCTTTTACATTCATATTCAAGCGGTCCTTTTCCAACGACTATGAGCAGGACTTCTTTTATTTCTTTCTTTATCAAAGGTAGGGCATTGAGCAATTCGATCAATCCCTTGCGACGGTCAAGCCTTCCCAGATATAAAATTTTATATCTTTTTTCTCTAAATTCAGGAATTGGCAAAACATCAGAATGGAATTTTTCTAAGTCTATACCATTCGGGATTATTGTATAATCACCCGGAATATAAGGCATAAATGTATCCTTTGGTGTTTCGGAAACTGCTATCAGACCATGTAATTTTTTTATATATTTTTTAAACAACTTTCTAAAGATATAGGAACCAGCACGATAGTATTTGAATCCTGTAGAATGGAAGGTTGTGATATTCAAAGATTTTGAATAATGCAAGGCAAAAAAAGAAATGCTCGGTGGAAAAGGTCCCATTGTGTGTATCACATCAAATTTTTCCTCCTCCAGGAATCTCTTGACCCTGCGCGGTATATCCAATCCCACCGACAAAGTAGCAAAAGATTTATTCATCGGGATATAAAAGACCCTTCCAACGCGAACCACATCAGGTTCATATGTCTCGCCTTTATAATGAGTTGTTAAAATTTTGACTGTATGACCGAAGCGTCTTAAATATTTTGCAAGATAGTGGGTATACTCAGAGACGCCTGAAGGATAAGGATAATAAGGGTCAGAGACCAGGCATATCTTCATTATGTTTTGTTTTAATTAATTTTTTAAGGATTTATTTCTCTTCTATCCAGACTTTCTCCATTATTACATCAGTCAAAGGTTTATCAAATGGGGGACCAGAAGTTGCGACATTGCCAATATTTTCCACAACATCCATCCCTTCCACCACCTCACCAATGATTGTATACCTTCCATCAAGCCTGGGCTGGGGCTCAAGACAGATATAAAACTGGGAACCATTTGTATTTGGACCACGGTTTGCCATTGCTATAGTTCCTTTTAAATGTTTCAATTTTGGAGATATTTCATCTTCAATTTCATATCCAGGGTCACCGGTTCCATCACCCTTTGGACATCCACCCTGTATCACGAATCCCTTAATTATCCTGTGAAATTTCAATCCATTATAAAACCCTTTATTTGTTAACTCAATTATATTCTTTACATTTTTTGGTGCATCATCAGGATAAAGTTTTATAACAATCTCTCCATAGTTTTTTACTGTTATATGCATATATGGAGATTTTTTTGTCACACCCACATTAGCACTTTTCTGCCCACCACAGGCGAGGAGCAATAATCCCATAACCAAAATCCTCTTCATTATACCTCCTTAATTTTTATTATAATCAAAAATGTAAAAAAGTAAAGACGCAGTTAGTTAAAAAAATCTCTTCGATACTCACTACACCACTCATAATGGTCTTATGATTAAATAACAATTTCATTTTCTTTCAGAAAATAGCCAGTAATTTTCTTTATTAGATATCTGATTTCGCTAAGTTTTTCAGATAACTTCATATAAGGCTCCATTGGTTTATAAAATCCCATAATTGAACCGACTAAATCCAGTTTATCAGCAAGGATTGAATCTGTTGCGCCGATGGTTAAACGATATATATCCCTTACTCTCTTGATGAAATAGAAATTGTTCTGCAGGGTAATAAATTCATCTTTCCAATGTGGTAACCTATGGGATAATAATTCAAAGAGTTTTGAATTTACAGGTTCGGTGATTTCAAGGTATGCCTTTAGAATCAACAGAATCATCTCAATATCCCTTAATCCGCCTGAACATTCCTTTATGTCAATTTCAGAATTTATAAATTCCTTTTCTGTAGGGTGTCGGGAATGGATTTCTTCCAGCATCTGTTTTATATAAATGCCCTTTCTTTTGAAAATCTTTTCCTGTAATACTGAATTCAAAAATTTCCTTTCAAAACGGCGTGAACCTGCAATCAACCTTGCACCGAGTATCTGAGATTGTTCAATAAAAATATCCTGTCGTTCCTCGCTTAATAGTTCTTCAATTTCCTGCAATTTGATTACAAACCTGCCAAAATATTCAGCGAATCTATGGTGTGGTATGGTGCCTCTTTTTATAATCTCTGCATTCATCCTGCTTATGACCCGATTGGAATAATTGAGGAGGTCAGGGTCTTCTGAGTTCAATATCACTATCAAATCATAATCATCATCAAATGCCTGCTCACGGGCATGACCACCTGAGGCAAAGATTGCAAGCACATCTTCAGTAACAATTCTTTTATTGAACTCTTTATCCACTTCTTCGCGGCAAAGGTCATAAAGGGTTCTTATATACTGGTCGGCAAATTCAATGTACTCGGCATTTGTAATCTGGGGTGAAATTCCCAGTAAAGAGGCAAGCGAGACCCTAACCATCTCAAGATCATAGTAATCGCCAAGTTTCTCTCTCTTTTCAGGAAATGTTTTAACAGAACTTACATCGCTATAAATACCATCCGCGAATTCTTTTAAATCATCCAAATTTTTTAATAACCTCAATACTTCCGGATATTTATCAGTAATTCTATTAAAATAGCGCTTCAAGAACTGGCTTGCGGTTAGATGGATATTTATAAGTCCATCCAATTCATCAATAATCAGTATGAGTTCTTCCTCATAAGATTTTTCTTGTAGCAATTTTTTCAATTTTAATAAATTTTTAGTATCATTGAATCCGAGGGACTTATTTACAATCTGGGGGTAGCGGTGATAAACAAACAGAATATTGCGCACAATATCAGGAGGTTTATTTAAAATCTTTAAGAATTGTGCATTCAATCTTTCAAATATACTGAAGCTATTTTTGTTCTCACCAAGAAATGTAAGAAAAGTTAGTAAAGTATAGAGGTCAAATTTAAGCCAGCCAATGTAGTTTTTGATTATGCCTTCTTGCCTTTTTAGATCAAATGTGTTAAAATCGGAAATGAATCTATCAAGCACATCAGGATTTTTAAAAATATCAAGGACATCGTCCCAGAATGATGTCCCCCGAAAGAATTTAAATCTTTTGATAAAATCCGACGCAAGATTCCCGGTGTAGTCCGGTTTGAACAGCGGAACGAATATTGAAATCTCCTTGAGATGGCGTTTAATATCGTCACACAGGATTGGTATTGCTTTGCGTATATTTATCATTTGTTCATAATAATGCACAAGCAGGTGTTGTTCAGCATTACAGGAGCCAATATCTGTATATCCTAAAATCCGGGCGACCTTTCTGATGTTCTTAAGACTATTTTCATCAATGATAATTTCTTCCTCCTGGGTAACGACCATTTGATATAGATATCTAAAGATTTCAATGAAGGTGAGGGCACTTTCAAGTATCTCATACTCACCTATCCTTCGGGGATTAACCTTTTTCAACTCATCAATTATATCCCAGGCATTTACCTTAAGGATATTAAATATTGTCTTCTTTGCCGAGACGATGCCCTTTATCGGTCTCAAACCATCATCCTTAAAATTGATGTGTAATCTGGCGACCGGTTTTGCCAGGAGTGTTCTTACCTCACCAACAATACCCCTTAGATAACCTTCATGAAATTTATTATTCCCCGATGGAGAGAAAAAGTATCGGGCGATGACTTCTTTTTGAAATCTTTCAAAAAGTCTCTGGTCTCCAATAATCAAGGCTGCACCAAGCATTTCATTAATTATTACAAAATCCCTCAATTCTGTCTCGAGGGCTTTTTTGTATTCGTCTATTGATGCGGAGAAATGTCTGGCACCGATATGCTCAGAAAGATGAAAATGCAGTGTTGTAGCATATTTTAGCATTTCCTGATTTAAACGGCCAATGACGCGGTTGAATCCTACACGGTCCCTTGAACCATCATCAATAATTCCAATATCAATATCATCCTGGTCGGATTTTGTGCCCACGCCCATTATTGCATAGGCAGGAATATCTATACCTCTCGTGAGAATTTTTAGGAGTTCATCAATATATGTGGCGGTGAGCAGGCGGAATCTATTCCCTGCTTCACGCATAAAATTCTTGTAGATTGAGAATCGCTCCTGCACCGGATGAACGAGCTCCATTCTCAGCATATCAATCAACTGGCGGTTCATCCATAATAGGTGCAGACTGAAATATGTGCCGATATATTTCAATCTTTCTTCATCATTATCCGCAACATCCGCAACAATTTTTAATTCCTCAGGAAAATTATGTGCCGGATGGAGAAAGTGAACCATCTCACGCTTTTTATGGACTTCAACACGGTCACGCATCTCCTCATAGAACCTTTGAACCACCTGAATATGCTTACGGTAATGATTCCCAAAATCCCGGGTCTTTTCAATCAAAATCGTGATGAAGTCCTTCATTTTATTTCCTCTCCTGCTTCTATTCCTTAAGGAGACTTGAAACAGAATTGGGAATTATAATTTGTCCATAACCAAGTTCTTCGCTAAGATTTAAGATGGTAGAAAGTTTTGTTTTGAATTCTATTTCTTTGTTTATGCGTTTTATTTTTTTTATAATATGTTCCCAGAAATCTTGCTTCTCATACTCCTGTTTATAGATTATATAGATATGCCTTATATCCACGCTCATATCCACTTTTAATTCAATATCCTTCACGACACGCGGGGAAAGGACCTTTTCTACAAACAAATCCCAGGGATGGGCAAGATAAAGTTCAATGGGGAATTTACCATCTTTTAATTCAATAATTGTAGTATATGGTTTAAGGACAGAGAGATTCTCCGTGTAAAATTCAAAGATGCCTTCTCTCAAAATATAATCAACATTGAACCAGGTTTTTGTAAATGACCAGGCAGTATGGAAACTCGTTATTTTTTCGCTGATCATAAGTTCATCATCATAGTTAATAATCCGCAGATTTTGGGGCTTGGGATGGTTAATAAACTCTTTTAACCGCTGGGCATTTCTGAATAACAGGTCAATATCCCAGTAGGCAGTATATTTAAGATAACCCTGCATTAATAAAGACAATGCACCAATGATAATAAAATTCAAATCTTTCTTATCCTGAAGTTGGGAAATTTCAGCAAGAACCTTGACGAAATTTACACGCCTCTTCTCATCCACAAAGTTAAGCCATTCAGGCATAGACATTATCAATCTCCTTGATTTTCTATGATTATAAACGAATCAGATAAAAAATCAAGCAGATAGAATCAAAATTGAACAGTTGTTCTGTATGTGAGCAAAATTAAAATGATATTTATAAAAAAACTACGAAATTTCAAAACTTTAGAGCGAATTTTCCTGGCACGGTTTTTGCATAATTAAAGATTAGAACAGGAGGTGCATATGATAAACAAAGATTGGCTTTGGATTATAGGCTTCTGTGTGGTATCAATTGAAGTGCCAGTATATGGGAGTGAATTCATAATTGATACTAATGCTGTATTTCTTCCTGCCCCATATGACCAAAAATCCTGTGCTGTAGCCTTTGACGGCACAAATTATCTGGTTGTCTGGGAAGACTGGCGTAGTGGAAGCAATTCGCGTATCTATGCGGCACGTATTGATCAGACAGGGAATTTACTTGACCCCAACGGCATTTCAATAACCACAACAAATTCACAATCTCCAGCAGTTGCCTTTGATGGAACAAATTACTTTATCGTGTGGAAGGATTACAGAAATGGAAATTACTCAGATATCTATGGAGCACGAGTTTCGCCCTCAGGCACGGTTGTTGACCCATCAGGTATTGCCATATCAACTGCAACCAGTAATCAATCTTCTCCAGCGATTGCTTTTGATGGCACAAATTATCTTATTGTTTGGGAGGATTATAGAAATGGAAACTATGGGGATATCTATGGTGCACGAATAACTACTATAGGTTCAGTCCTTGACCCATCAGGCATTGCCATATCAACAGCAACTGATAACCAGACATATCCGGCGATAATCTTTGGTGGCACAAATTATCTTGTAGTATGGCAGGATTATAGGTACGGGACCTGGAATGGCTGGGATATATATGGAGCAAGGATTAATACATCCGGAGTTGTGCTGGATATAAATGGAATTGCAATCTCTGAGTTTGATAATCATCAATGGTATCCCTCGGTTAGTTTTGATGGCACAAATTATTTTGTAGTATGGGGTGACAGAAGGGGCGGTTTACCAGAAAAAATCTATGGTGGACGCGTGAACCAATCCGGCACTGTTCTTGACCCAAATGGTATTCCTATTTCTACTGTCGCCACAAACGGCCAATACTTTCCATCGGTTGCATTTGATAACACGAATTATCTTGTGGTATGGGACGATTATAGAAGCACAAGCCATAATATTATGGGTGCAAGGGTAACTACCGCTGGTGTAGTCCTTGACCCTAATGGTAGATATATCTCAAATGCGACAAGGGACCAGCTCTACCCAGCGATTGTATTCGGTGACACAAACTATTTTGTCATCTGGGATGATTATAGAAGTAATACTGATTTCGATATATATGGTGCACGGGTTGACCAGTCGGCATCATTACTCGACCCGAATGGGATTCTTGTTACTCCAACAATAAATTATCAACTGAATCCTGCTGCTGCCTTTGACGGCACAAATTATCTTGCTGTTTGGGAAGATGCCCGTGGCATATCTTATTATAATATCCGTGGTGCCAGGATTAGCCAATCTGGCACCATCCTTGACCCCAATATTATCTCTATATCAACTGCGACCAATGACCAGATGTCTCCAGCGATTGCCTTTGATGGCACAAATTACTTTGTGGTCTGGGCTGACCAGCGGAGCAATGCCTGGGATATATATGGCACCCGTATAAACCAATCAGGAAGTGTACTTGAGCCAAATGGCATAGCAATATCGACTGCGGCAAATTATCAGGAAGCACCAGCAATATCTTTTGATGGAACAAATTATTTTGTAGTATGGCAGGACAAGCGAGGTGGCACCTATTATGATATTTATGGAACAAGGGTCAACCAATCCGGAACAGTGCTCAATCCAACTGGCATCGCCATATCAACCGCAGCAAATAACCAGACCTCGCCAGCAATTGCCTTTGATGGCACAAACTATTTAGTTGTTTGGGAAGATTATAGGAATGGCAATTTTGATATTTATTGTACCCGGGTCAACCAGTCGGGTAGTGTGCTAAATCCTAATGGCATTGCAATATCCACAAATACCGCTGACCAGTTTGCTCCTGCAGTAGTATTTGGTGGAACTAATTATCTTGTGGTCTGGATAGATAACAGGAACGGTTCCTGGGATATATACGGTGCGAGGATTACACCTGCAGGAACAGTTCTTGAACCCAATGGTATTCCGATATGTCCGAATAACTTTACGCAATTATCTCCAGCAGTCGCCTTTGATGGAACAAATTATGTGGTTCTCTGGGAGGACAATCGGAATGGTTCCTGGGATATATATGGTGCTACAGTTGATTTAAATGGCACGGTAGTCACAAACTTTACTGTCTGTTCTCATACAAATAACGAGATTGACCCTGCCCTGGCAATCGGCACAGGTGGCCAAATCTTTACAGTCTATTCAAGGTTTACTGATTACATCAATAGCAAATTAGTAAACACGAACCGCATCTGGGGCACACTCTATTCATTGATTGGAACTGAAGAAAATTCAAAGGCAGAAAGAACAGGTCCTTTTCTACTTCAGAATCTACCCAATCCTTTTGAGAATACTACTATGATAAGATACAGTATCAGAGACCCCGAATCAAAGGCCATCCTGATTATATATGATAGCCAGGGAAGGAAGGTAAAGACACTGATCAATGATTCAAAAACTGCTGGTGAGTATTTTGTAAGGTGGGATGGAAAGGATGAAAACGGAATTCCTCTGCCTGAAGGCTTATATTTCTGCACACTGAAGAACGGGAATTATTATGAAGCGAAGAAGATGATACGACTGAGATAACCAGAAAATTAACCTGAACCCCCTTTTATAAAAAGGGGGTTTTTTATTTTACTCCAGAGTCTTCTCCATATTGCGCGGCAGATTAAATGGATGGTGCTTTGTTTCTATTTTCCTTCTTTCTTTTTTATCATTCGAACACTGTTTGAGCCACACTTTGGGCAGGTGTGCTCTTCAATCACCCCTTTTACATAATGGAGTTTAAACTCTGCTCCACATCTTAAACATTTGAAATCTGCCTCATCAGGCATAGGACCTCCAGTTTAGTCTTATTGTCTTATAGTCCCATCGTCTTATAGTCTTATCGTCTCATAGTCGTTGACTATACGACTATCGGACTATCAGACTATCCGACTATCAGACAATCCGACTATAAGACTATTTCCCTTCACTCAACACCTTAATCGTATATTCAATCTCCTCTTTCGTAACCCGGGCACGATGTCTTTCAATCTCAATCATCGTTTTGGCAAACCTCTGCCCTTCTGCTGCACTTATCCATTCTAAGAACAATCGGTCAGGCCTTATTCCAAGTTTCTCTAATTTATCCCACAATTTTTCAACCCTCTTCTGGGTCCAGCGATTGGCATCAATATAATGGCAGTCCACAAAATGGCAGCCAGATACCACTACAATCGGTGCACCTTTTTTGAATGCATATAAAACCCAGTCTTCGTCAACCCTTCCACTGCACATCGTTCTAATCAAACGGGCACTTGGTGGATATTGGAGTCTTGCACCACCACAGGTATCAGCACCAGCATAGGAACACCAGTTACAGGCAAAGACGATCATCTTTTCATAAGGATTCTCATCGAGATAGGCATCAATCTGTGCATAGACCTGTTCGTCTGTAAAGTGACGCATCTTTATTGCATCAAATGGACATTCTGCACCACAGGTTCCACAACCCTTACACATCGCCTCAATCAATTCTATGGTCTTTTTCTTTGGGTCAACCTTTATTGCCTTATATGGACAGGCCTGGGCACAGATTGTGCAGAATCGGCAGACTTCGGGATTTATTATAGATGTTATCGCTTCGGTAGTCAATTTCTCTGAAGAAAGAATGGTCAGGGCACGGGCAGCAGCTGCACTTGCCTGGGTCACTGAATCTTTAACATCCTTTGGTGCTTCAGCACAACCAGCATAAAACACACCAATGGTAGGCGCATCAACTGGTTTTAATTTTGGATGTGCCTCCATAAAGAATCCATCCGGAGTCTTGGAAAGCGTCAATAATTTCTGGACTTCAGGCATATCTGAGCGTGGAGTGACACCGACTGATAGAACAATCATATCCAGTTCGTGCTCAGTAATCCTGTTTGTAGTTGTATCTTCAACGACTATTTTCAAATTATTTGTATTCGGGTCTTCAACAATTTCTCCAGGAATACCACGAATATATTGAACCCCGGATTCTTTACTCCTTTTGTATAAATCCTCAAACCCTTTGCCAAATGCCCTTATGTCAATATAGAAGACCTTCGCCTCAATGTCCGGATAATGGTCTTTTAATAGCAGTGTATCTTTTACCGTATTCATACAGCAGATATTGCTACAGTATGGCTTTCCTTTTTTTGCTGAGCGCGAGCCTACACACTGGATAAAACCAACAGTCTTTGGCCTCTTCTTGTCGCTTGGTCTGATAAAATGTCCATCAGATGGTCCACCTGCTGAGATGAGTCTTTCAAATTCCATACTGGTAATGACATTGTGGTATTTTGTATAACCATATTCTTCAAGTTCACTCGGGTCATAGACATCCATACCTGTTGCCACAATCACAACACCGGTATCAAATTCTACAATTTCATCGTGCATATCATAATTGATACACTTCTTATCACACTTTTCTGCACACTTGCCACAGGCAATTGGATTTGTGCCAAGGCAGGCCTTCATATCAATCAAATATGATGCAGGAACTGCCTGGGCAAAAGGAATATAGATTGCCTTTCTTGAAGATAGACCTAATTCATATTCATTCGGCACAACGACCGGACAGACTTTGGCACAATCACCGCAGGCAGTGCACTGAGTTTCGTCAACATATCGTGCCTTTTTACGCACCCGGATATGAAAATTACCAATATAACCAGATATTGATTCTACTTCGCTATAGGCAAGGAGTTTGATATTTGGATGTCGACCGACATCCATCATCTTTGGTCCAAGGATTCATATCGCACAATCCAATGTTGGATAGGTCTTGGCAAGCTGTGCCATCAAGCCACCGAGTGCTGGTTCTTTTTCTACAAGATAGACCTTTACACCGGAATCCGCAAGGTCAAGTGCAGCCTGCATTCCTGCAACACCACCACCGATGACTAATGCAGATTTTGTAACCGGGATTTCCCTTTCTTCCTGTGGTTCAAGGAATCTTGCCCGTGCAACATATGCCTTCACAATATCAAATGCCTTGCTCGTTGCCTGTGCTTTATCTGCCATATGGACCCAGGAACAATGTTCACGGATATTTGCCATATCCATAAGATATTTATTAAGACCTACGGATTGAACACAATTCCTGAAGGTTGACTCATGCATCCTTGGTGAACAAGCAGCAACCACAACCCGATTCAAATTCTTTTCAGTTATTGCTTTTTTAATCTCAGCCTGGCCTGGTTCTGAACACATATACCGATTCTTCACTGCATATGCTACATCCTTCAAGCCTTTTGCCTTCTCCACCACCTCATCAACATCTACTGACCCAGCAATATTTGTTCCGCACTCACAGACAAATACACCGATTCTCAATTCCTCCTGTGGCATTTATATCACCTCCTTTCAGGTTTAGTCCCATCGTCTTATAGTCTTATCGTCTTATAGTCATTGACCATCCGACTATACGACTATCAGACAATCCGACTATAAGACTATAAGACCAACTTCTGTAACACCCGCTCAGGCTTCACCCTGTGGGTATGGAGCCCTACTTCCTCAGGCTTTAATCCCTGGGCAAGCCCCAATAATTGAAACAAATAGATAACCGGAATATTGAACTCTTTCCCCTTTTTCCGGGCAATCATCAACTGTCCCAGGTCAAAAGATGAAAAACAGGTCGGACAGATAAGGCCCATACAATCCGCCTGCACTTCGTCTATTGCAGAGAATATTGATTCGGTCATTTCTAAAGGTAGTTCATCATTCATACAGCCCTTGCCACAGCAGAGCATCCGCTCTTTATGTTCTACAGGGATTGCACCCATTGCCCGGACAAAATCGTCAAGAATCTGAGGATAGTCTGCATCATCCACATGCATTATCTGGCTCGGTTTTAATAGATGGCAACCATAGTGAATACCCACCCTTATGCCACTGAGGGGTCTTTTCACCGACCTTGTAATAGCACCCATTCCAAGGTCATCCCTTAAGAGAACCGTAACATGCTTCACCTTTATCTTGCCTTTGTATTCTTTGTTTATCTTTTTCAGACGCTGATTTACCTCAAATTTTAATTCTTCATCTTCGACAAGCAGATATTGTGCCTCTTTTAATGTTGAGATGCAACCCGAACACATTGTTATCACATCAAGTCCAGTCTCTTCAGCAACCGCAAGATTTCTTGCAGCAATTGTGAGCCAGTTCATCTTGTCCCGCGCTTTAAAATAAATCGGGTCAGGACAGCAGGTGAATCCTTCTATATCAACGAGTTCAACACCCAAATTGGGCAAAGTCCTCCTTATTGCCAGTTCCATCTGCGGATATTTTAAGGGCATCATACAGCCCCAGAAAGGGACGACCTTCATAATATTATTATAGAAATATAATAAAAAATGTCAAGTATTTTCTTCATTCTATTATCTCTTTCAATTCATCAATCGGGATTTTTTTGAGTTCAGGAAGGCCAAGTTCCTGGCGCATACGATTCACTGCAGAAGTGATTACTACACTCACTCCGGTCTTTCCAATATTTTCAGATAGTTTAGTAAGATTTTCTGGTGCAGTTCCTTTTTCCACACATATATTCTTTAAAGCAATTATCACCTCAATTGGTCTGACATCCTGCGGACACCTCTCATAACAGGAATAACAATTCGTGCAGAGCCAGATTGGTGAATTTGGACCGGTCAAATCCTCCTCCATACCGAGCAGTGCCTTTAATAGAATGACCCTGGGATTGAATTCTTTAGTAAATCTTGCGGCCGGGCAGGAGGCAACGCAGGCACTGCACTGGTAGCAATAGTTATGGTGCTTGCCACCCGGGACTTTATTCAATCTTTCCCGAAAACGAAAATTGACCACAATCTTCTCTTTTTCCAACTTATTTACTCCTTTCATAAATTTTAGACAATTTTTTAATCGCCTTGCTGTAAAGAATAATCCCGGTGCCAAGGTTCTTAACATTTCCTATTCGTGATTTCAGTAAATTAAAAGTTAGATTCTTATCCAGCCAGAATTTTATCTCACGATAATGAACTTCACTATCATTCCTCATTTCAATTTCTCCGTGGGTTTTGCCCTCAACCTTAAAAATTACTTTCTGGTCATCAAACTGATTGCTTAATCTGGCCTTAGAGTTATCAATCGTATAATTATTAACTAAAATATCTACAACCTCACGGCTCCAAAAGATATGAAAAACTCCTCCTTCTTTTATAACTAAAAAATCTACTTCGCCGCTATTAAACATACTTTTATCAATAAAAGCTGCAAGGAGTCTTTTTTCCTTTAGTCTTTCGCATAATTCACGCATAGGTTTTTGCAACTTCTTTTTATATACATCTTTGTTTCTTAAATACTCTTCTCTCTTTGCAGGAAAACTATTGATGCAGTTTAGAAATAAATCACCAAGTCCATTCATACCTCTAAAGGTATAATCTGTTTCAAATCTTGTTTTGCCATATAGAAAAATCTGCCATTTCTTTTCGCCGCTTTTTACAGAATAAGAATGGCCCTCTGAATCAATGACATCTTTTTTGGCTTGCGGTTCACTCTTATATTCTTTTCCTATGCCTAACAATTCTGCGAATTCTCTTGCATCGGCGTGTCCTTTTCTTTTCACATAACTTGCTTTTTCAGAGGTCATCGCTTTCTTTTTGCCCATATTTTATCTTTGTTTTATAATCAATAATTCTTTTGTCTTTTTTATGTGATTACTGTTTTTCATTTTGCGATTTAATCCTATCCTTGTTTCACCCTGGCCCATTGTATATTGAATGGGCAATTCTATGATTTCAAAATCTTTATACCATCTCCTGATAGTAGAAGAATCATTATAAGATAAAATAAAACCTCCTTTATGATTTAGTAGGATTTCTTTTAACAAATTATGATTAAAATTGTTGTGGTGTATAGGAAAATTCCGTTGCGGATAAAGCCCCCTAAAAAGGGTGCTATCTTTCCCTAAATAGTATGGTGGGTCACAATAGAGGAAATCGTTTTTAAATCTCGGTATAACTTCTTCAAAAGAAGCACATTCTACACTGATATTTTTTACATCAAAATTTCTTACCCTTTCCAGAAGCCTGAGATAAGTTTCTCCATTGGCATAGACACTTGACATCCAGCCCAAAAATCCCGGTCCGTAAGAGAGATTGTGATTAAAATAATAATATGCTGCCAATTTTAATGGTTCTAATTTTATTTCTCCCATCCAGTGTTTCTTCAATTCTTGCTTAACCCATTTGTAGGTTTCTTTTGTGGGTTTTAGTTTAATCAATTCTTTATATAAATCATTAGGTTTATCAATCTGGATTTTCCAATAATTGACAAGTATATCAAAAATTTCAAAACCAACCACCTCTATACCCAATTCTTTTGCCACTGCGATTTCAATTGAACCACCTCCGAAAAATGGCGAAATCAATCTTGGTATACCTTCAGGAATTTTTTCAATCACATAACCAACGGCCCAACTTTTCCCCCCTGCGTATCTTAAAGGCGAACCTAAATATCTTTTATACCTATTCCCTTTGCTTCTTAGATTTTGCAAAAATTCTTGTTTGGGGTTCTGAGAAATCAAATTCTTAAATAGATATTGTTGTTGAGAGTTTTTGTGCCTTATTGGTCTTATCAACTTGCTATATCTTATCGGAATATTAACCTCTGAATTCACATTATCAGTATAATAATTTTTAAAAAATTGTCAATGGGACACTCCACTTTTATATTGAAGATTTTTTCGTCTCTTTTCACCCGACTGAAGTCGGACGATATACTTGCCCTTCATTCATTCCCACAGGGTATCGGCAATCAAATTTACAAAATTTGTGGTCTCAATCTTTATCTCCTCTAACCTCTGAGCATCGGATGTTTCCTTCATTGCACAGTTAAAATGGATTTCACACTTTGGACAGGCAAGGACGAATAAATCAGCATTGGTATCCTTTGCCTCTTTCAGTCTCATCATCTGAACCCTTTTTGAATAATTTGAACAGTTCATCCAGGCACTCACCCCACAGCAGATTGCCCTGTTTTTACTCCGCCTCATCTCTTTCAAATTCAACTTTGGAATTGAGTTCAAAACAATTCTTGGCTCATCATAGATTCCGAGATGCCTTCCCAGTCTGCAGGGGTCCTGGAATGTGATGGTCCTTTCCAACTCTTTAAATTTCAATCTCTTCTCTCCAATTACCCGGGCAATTATCTCTGAGATATGTAGCATTTCAATCTTAAGATCAAAATATTTTGCATAATCAATCTTAAATGTCCTGTAGCATTCAGGGCAGGAAAAGATAATCTTTTTAACACCAGATTTTTTAATTATCTCAATATTACACTGTGCCAGTCTTTTGAAATTCTCAAAATCACCCTGCCATAATAGGTCATGGCCACAACACCTTTCGTCCTTTAAAATTACTGGAACAATATCCAGTCTATTCAAAATCTTTATTGTCGCATTTGCCGACCTTGTAGAAAATACTCCAATATCACTAAATAGAACATCGAAGAATGGGGCACAACCAACGAAATATAGCACTTCTCCACTTTCCGCAAATTTTAAGTCTTTATCAATCCAGTCCATCTTTCTTGGAGATAGAGATGGTGTTGCCATTATCCGCATTAAAGACTGTGCTGCACCACCATGAGAACATAGTGCTTCTTCACCAAGTTTATTTGCCTCAAACCTTATCGCCTGGGTAAGACTTATATAGTCAATATCTGCTGGACAGTGTTCATCACAGAGTTTACAGGTAAGACAATTCCAGATATTTTTGTCTTTTAATAAATCGTTGTTTACACCACGCAATGCCCGATTTAACAAGATTCTTGGTGAATAGTTTCTATTAAATCTTGAAACCGGACAGATTCCAGTGCATTTACCACACTCAAGACACAAAAGGGCACGGGAGTTTTTTATGATATCAAGAAGCATAATGATTACAAATCCGAAATCCGAATTTCGAAATACGAAACAAACTCGAAATCCAAAACACTTAAATTAAATTTTCTAAACATTATTCACTCCTACGGTATATAGAGCCAAAAATATTCATTAGTTCAGTAGATTCCTCTATTAACTCCTGTCGCTCATTTTCTAATGTTAAATGATCCTTTGTGTCCAATAGTTTTAACCAGTAGCGACTCTCCTTTGATTCTTTGCGACATATTTTTATTCTCATAACAAAATCTTTCTTACTTAAGGCTTCGTTAGCCTCAATGTAATTAGCACCAACTGATCCTGAAGATTTTATTAACTGTTTAATATCTTCTATATTGCTGATGGTCTTGGGTAGTTTTTTTACAGATTCTCTAATCATTTTTGCGAATTCAATGGTTCGCTCCTCAAGATTATACTGTTTTGAAATTTCTTTTTTGGTCATTTGGATTTGTTTCGTGCTTCGGATTTCGTTTTTCGAATTTCTTATATCCATTTTTTCATTCTCTGATATCCTGATCTCCTGATTGCCTGATACCCTGATCTTCTGATACCCTGATATCCTTTGTAATGACCGGGCTTGGTCCAAGTTTTCTGATTGTCTTAGTAAATTCGGTAGCAACTTTAGCAAATTTACTTGTCTCAGCTGAAGAAATCCAGTCAAGTTTTAATCGCTCTGGTTCAATGCCGAGCATTGCAGTAAGTTTTTCTGTGATTTTATGGACATCTGCTGCCTTGCGCGCACCGAATATGTAATGGCAGTCCTCAAAATGACAGGTCGCAACAAGGACACCATCTGCACCAAGTTCAAAAGCCTTTAAAACCATCCCCGGTGTAACCCGACCTCCACACATCACCCTGACAATTTTGATATTAGGTGGATACTGGAGTCTTGCTACACCAGCCCCGTCAGCTGCAGGATATGAACACCAGTTGCAGCAGAAGGCGACGATCTTCGGTTCGAATTTAGTCTGATAGTCTGATGGTCTCATAGTCTTATGGTTGGATGGTCGCATGGTCGGATGGTCTTGTTATTTTTTGTTTTGTTGAATGTCTTAAATAAGAGATAAATCCGGAGATTAATTTACCTGTTGAACAGGCTTGATTGTAAATCTTCTCAAATTCGTTTTCGCCAATATAACCATCATCAAGAGATGCATAAAGGTCGTTCCTTATTTCACCACAAGAGCGCCTTGCATAATTCAGAAAATTAATAAACTCCTTATCCGTATTCGTCTCAAACCCTTCAGCAATGTTAGACATTACGGAAAGAGCTGCCCTTTTTATCTGATCACAAAATACATAATCCTTTCTCACTATTGACTTTCTTGTAATTTCACTCACCATCTTTCTCAATTTCCTTGCCTCCTGCCAGCATTTTAAATCCTCAAATCTCTTTATTCTCATTTTTTCCTCCTTTCAATTTTTGACTATCCGACTATAAGACCGTAAGACTAACCGACTAATGAAACAGTGCCTCAAGTTGTGCCTTAATCTGTTCGTATTTGAAGTGTCTTAAGTCAATCGCACCGGTTGAACAGACAGGAACACAGGTTCCACAACCCTTACATAATGCCTCATTTACTCTGGCAACATACATACCAGACTCTCTCTCAATGAGTGTGACTGCGTGGAATTCACAGACCTCAGCGCACCTTCCGCATCCCCGGCAATAGACCTCGTCAACGGTTGAGGTAATGGGTGGAAGGACAATCATCTCTCGGCTGAGCAATGCAGAAACCTTTGCTGCAACCGCTGATGCCTGGGCTATTGAATCACCAATATCTTGAGGGAACATACAGCAACCAGCAAGGTAAACACCTTCAACCGTGGTTTCAACTGGGCCAAATTTTGAATGCCTTTCTAAGAAGAATAAATCTTGCCCCCTTGGAACCTTTAACAGATCAGATAATTTCATCGTTTCATTTCCATCAGGAATCATTCCGACCGATAGAATAACCGCATCAACTGGAACTACGATTCTCTTACCGATGACATCATAATCCATTTCCACACGCTCAACATTTTTCTCACCCAAAACTTCTGGGACTTCACCCTTTGCCAGTTCTGAATAGGGAATAAACAACACTCCTAATTCCCTTGCCTTTCTATACATCAACTCTGCACCCTTTGAATAGACCCTTATCCCCCGGTGGAAGATTGTAACATCAATCCCTTTTTCTCTTAACAAAATTGCCTGTTTTATTGCTGCCTGGCAGCAGTATCTTGAACACCAGGTATTACCAACTTCTGCACGAGAACCAACACATTGAATAAATGCTACGCTCTTTAAATTTTTAATTCTTTCTGAATCTTCTATAAGCATCTCTTCAAGTTCCATACTCGTCCAGACATTGGGATATTCTCTATAGCCAAACTTATCCAGTGGTTTATATAGGTCAGCACCAATCGCCAGAACAATCGCACCTACATTGAATTTAGTCGAAGAATTTCGGTCATATGAAATCTCTACCTCAAAATTGCCAACAAAGCCCTTTATATCCTTTATTTCGGCTCTGGTGTAAATAATAACATCTTTTTTCTTCAATTCATTAATCTTTTCTTCAATCAGTTCTCTACCTAATTTTCCTGTAGGATAGACACTTGACAATTTACGCACCCTGCCTCCGAGTTCATTCTCTTTTTCAACGAGATATACTTTTAGTCCCCTTTCCGCAAGGTCAAGCGCAGTCTGCATACCACTTATACCACCACCGATTACGAGGACATCACGACCAACATTTAGGGTTTTTGGATATAGTGGTTCAAGTTTCTTTACACGTTCTACAGACATTTTTATAATCTCTTTTGCCTTTTCTGTAGCAATTTCTGGTTCCTGCTGGTGAACCCAGGAGCATTGATTTCTAATATTTGCCATATCAAAGAGATAAGGATTAAAACCAATCTTTAAAAGGGTTTCCTGGAATATACCTTCATGGGTCTTGGGTGTGCAGGCCGCAACAACAATCCGATTCAGGCGATGCTCAAATACTGCATCCTGAATCTTTTTCTGCACACTCTCAGCACAGGCAAATAGAAAATCATCAACATATACTACATCTTTTAAATTCTTTGAATACTCAACAAGTTGTTTCATATCAAGAACTGAAGCAATATTCGTTCCACAGTGGCACACAAAGACACCAATCCGTGCAGGACCAGTAAGGTCAAGGGGGGGTATCTCTTCTTTTTTCTCCTCCACGATTTCCTCTTTTATCAGGATACCAGCCTTCACTGCTGCACCGGATGCCTCGGCAATCGCATCCGTGATATCCTTTGGACCTGTTGCACATCCACAGAGATAGATTCCTGACTTTGTGGATTCAAGTGGGTGGTTGCAGGGGTCTATCTCTTTAAAGAATCCATCCCGGCTAAGTTCAATACCAAGGATATGGGCAAGTTCTTTTGTCCCCTGATTGGGAATCATTGCTGAGGATAAGACTGCCAGGTCTACAACAAGATTTTTGATTTCACCACTCAATTGGTCTTCGTAAGCAAGGATTATTTCTCCGGTCTTTTTATCTTCCACAATTTTAGAAGGCTTTCCTTTTATATATTTTACACCCGCATCAAGGCTCCTTCTATAGAACTCTTCAAAACCCTTGCCAAATGCCCTTATATCAATATAGAAGACCATTATCTCAGAATCTGGATAGTGCTCACGAATGACCAGGGTATCTTTTATTGTATTCATACAGCAGATTCTTGAGCAGTAATCAATATCCGCCTTCATATTTCTTGAACCCACACACTGGATAAAGGCAATACGCTTTGGTGGTCGGAAATTGGTAAAAGTCAAAAGTTCACCCCGGGTCGGGCTTGAGGCATCAAGGATTCTCTCCAGTTCAAAACTTGTGATAACATTTTCAAATCGCGTATAACCGTATTCACTCGCCTCCCTCGGGTCATAGTATTCAACCCCTGTGGCAACAACGATAGCACCGACATTTAATTCTATTATTTCTTCTGGTTCATCAAAGTTTATACACTTCGCCTTACAGGCCTGGATACATTTTCCACAGACGATAAGTTCCCAGTGGGTAATTTTGCCTTCCCTTTTCTCTACCATCCTTCTCATTATCTTTCTTGCCCTTTCCGGAACATTGTCAAGACACTCTTCCCTGCTTCTTATATATGCTGAAGGGACCGCCTGGCTATATGGGGTATAGATTGCCTTTCGGGATTTTAAACCAAGGTCAAATTCATTGGGCACAACGATTGGACAGACCTTGGCACAATCACCACAGGCAGTGCACTGATTAATATTTACATATCTCGGATGTTTTAAAATTTTTACTGAAAAATTTCCTGCCTCGCCATTTACTTCTTTTACTTCAGATAGAGTAAACAGGGTGATATTTGGATGTCGACCGACATCCATCATCTTTGGCCCGAGGATTCAAGCCGTGCAGTCCATTGAGGTAAATATCTTGTGAATCTGTGCCATCCTGCCACCAATATTTGGACCAGATTCTACAAGATACACCTTAAATCGGGCATTTGCCAGGTCAAGTGCAGCCTGAATCCCGGCGATACCACCACCAATAACCAGGACCCCTTTTTCCATAATGCTCCTTTTTAATTCGTCCGACTAAAGTCGGACGCTACAGAAAGGATACCCTATCCGACCAAAGTCGGATGTTACAGAGTCATTACGAAGAAGGCAATAATTTCTTACCGTATTGATAGCCTTCTTCAAATGCCTTTAAATTCAAAGGCACAGCCTTATCCGGTACCGAACCCGGAATTGCATCCTTCATTGCCTGATAAGTTACAACATTCGTTACTGCCGTGAAGAAACCGAGCATCACGATATTGGCGACTATTCTATTGCCTAACTGTTCAGCGATACGGGTTGCAGGGATTGAATATAACTTTATATTGCCCCTTGGTGGCCTGGGTTTTACAAGGTCTTCGTCAATTATAAGAATACCATTTTCATCAAGTTCTGGTTCAAACTTGTCATAGGCTTCTCTGGACATCGCTACAAGAATCTGCGGTTTTGTTAGATAGGGATATAAAATTTTATCTTCAGAGACCAGAAGCTGGGCACTACACGCGCTACCCCTTGCTTCAGGACCAAAACTCTGGGTCATTGTCGCATATTTATTGTCAAATATAGACGCTGCCTTACCAACAATATAACCGCTTTTAATAACCCCTTGTCCACCATAACCAGAAAAGCGAATCTCAATCTGCGTTGCCATTTTAACCCCCTTCTATTGCTGATTCAGGCAGGCATTCATCGGTCATACCGTACAACTGGTATTTATCACCAAGCACGGTTTTGAATCTTTGATTCATTGCCTCAATAAATGTGGGCCTCTCCCGGTCAATGAATTTACCAACTATGATAGGACCTTGGAATTTTATTTCCAGTTCCCGTGTATCCACATTGTGTTTTATTATACTGTTATCATGATAGTATTTTAATATATCCAACCCTGACCCAAGTCGGTTCAAACGGGCATATAATGTAGAACAAGGGGCAATCACCTCAATGAAAGAAAAGCCCTTTTTATTGAATGCCTCCAGAATAGAATTGGATAATCTTCTTATATCAAGTGCAGTCCATCTCGCCACATAAACCGCACCGCAGGTATCCATCAATTGAGGCAGATTAAAGGGTGTCTCAAAATTACCATAGGGTGTCGTGGAGCAGATAGCGGTTTCCGGTGTGGTTGCAGCAACCTGTCCTCCGGTCATTCCGTAAATGAAATTATTAACGCAGATCACCATAATATCCATATTTCTTCTTGCTGCATGGATTAGATGATTTCCACCGATTGCCACGAGGTCGCCATCACCAGAAAATACCACAACCTTTAATTCAGGATTGGCAAGTTTTAATCCCGTGGCAAAAGGGATTGGTCTTCCATGGGTCGTATGGAATGAATCAAGTTTAATGTAGCCAGGGACTCTACCTGTGCAACCAATACCTGAAACTATTGCAACTTTATTAATATCAATATTTGACTTTTCAAGGGCAATAAGAAAGGCACTTACTGCAGGTCCAATACCACAACTTGGACACCAGATATGAGGCATACGGTCCATTCTTAAAAGATTCTCTTTTGGATGTCCGGTGGGCTCTTTAGATGCTACAACCTCTTCAGTTCCAATCTCACTCATTTTAAGCCCTCCTTTATTGCGTTTAAAATATCGTCTGGGTTATGAACCCAGCCACCACCATGGGGAACGAGGAGTGTCTTGCATCTTCCTTTTGCGCACCTTTCCACCTCAAGGGCAATCTGGCCATAATTTATTTCCACTGTGATCAAAGATTTGACCTTTCCTGCAAGTTCAAAGATTCTCTTTTCCGGAAAGGGCCAGACAACAATCAATCTTAAAAATCCAACTTTTATTCCCTGCCTGCGCGCCTCAGCAATTGCCTTATAAGCAACCCTACTTGATATTCCGTATGATATGATTACTACATCTGCGCCATCAGTTTCTTCTTCTTCGTATCTTATAATCTTATCCGCATTCTTGCGAATCTTTTCCACAAGTCGGCGCACAAGTTTTTCCTGTGCCAACCAGTTCATTACAGGATATCCACGCTCATCATGGGTAAGTCCGGTGATATGAAACCTATAACCATCTCCCGCCTTCACCATTGGCGGTACCAAATCTTCATCAGGTTTAAAAGGAAGATATGAATCCTTTGGACCATTGTACCATCTACGCTCAACTATTTCAATATCCTCTGGTTTCGGAATTACAACCTTCTCGGTCATATGACCAACACATTCATCCATCATTAAAAAAACTGGAACCCGATATTGTTCAGAAAGATTGAAACAATCAATTGTAAAATCAAAGCATTCCTGTGGTGAATTTGGTGATAAAGCGATTATCTCGTAATCTCCATGTGAACCCCATCTAACCTGCATCATATCCCCTTGACCGGTTAAAGTTGGTAGTCCAGTTGATGGTCCAGCACGCTGGACATCAACAATCACGCAGGGTGTTTCAAGCATTGCTGCAAGTCCAAAATGTTCCTGCATCAGAGAAAAACCAGGGCCACTGGTCACGGTCATTGATTTCTTTCCGGCCCAGGACGCACCAAGAATGGCAATAGAAGAGGCAATCTCATCTTCCATTTGAATAAATACACCACCAACTTCAGGAAATCTTGCAGCAATTCTTTCAGCAACCTCGGTTGATGGTGTGATTGGATAACCTGCAAAGAATCGACATCCTGCAGCAAGTGCACCTTCAGCACTGGCATAGTCTCCATCAAGATAATGGGCACCAGTCAGGACACCCCTTGGGTCTGCCTTCATAAACCTCCTTTTTTATCCATTAATTCTGATACTGTCTTTTCACTACCCAGGGTAACATATATTGCAAACTCAGGGCAGATTATCTCACAGAGATGGCATTCCCGGCATTCTTCAGGGTTTTTAACATATGGTGGATGATAACCTTTAATATTAAACTCACTGGACATTTCCAGGACCTTTTTCGGGCAGAATTCTACACAGAAGCCACAGCCCTTGCAACGGTCTTTGATGATATGAATCTCACCCTGGGGAACTCTTATCTTATCTGCATCAAGAGGTTTTCTCCAGAATTTCATATTCAATCCTTTATTGCAACACTAACCATCTCAAGGACTGCCTTATCCTTGAGATTCTTTAACTGGGATGAACCGCTCGGACAGGCAACAGTGCAGGCACCACATCCCTGGCATAATGCCTCAATGACCTTTGCAATATTCTTTTCTTTATCTTTTTCCCGTGCACCAAACGGGCAAACACCAATACATACACCGCACCCAGAACATAAAATTTCATCAACCATTGCAATCAATGGTTCAAATGAAATCTTGGGTTGGCTTAAAATACCAATCGCCTTACTTGCAGCACCTGATGCCTGGGCAACAGTCTCAGGAATATCTTTTGGACCATGTGCCGCACCAGCGATATAAATTCCGAGGGTATTGGTTTCAACCGGACGCAATTTTGGATGTGCCTCGGTTAAAAATGCATTCGCATCACATTGAATCTTTAATTTGCGCACAAACTCTTCGTTATTCCTTGTCGGCACCATCCCCATTGCAAGAACAACCAGGTCTGCTTCAACCTCTACCTTCTTTCCCACTAGGGTATCAGCACCAAGCACGATTAACTTTCCATTTTCAGGATAGACCTTTGATACCTTGCCCCTTATATATATAGCACCCTCATCAGTTGCTCGATTATAAAACTCTTCAAAACCCTTACCTGGTGTTCTAACATCTATATAAAATATTATTGGCTCACCATCATGGACACGATGTTTGTATAATATTGCATGCTTTGCGGTATACATACAGCAGATCTTTGAGCAGTATTCAAGATGGTTCTCCTTATCCCTTGAACCTGCACACTGGATAAATACGACACGTTTTGGAACTTTGCCATCAGATGGCCTTCTCACCTCACCTGAAGTCGGACCTGATGCAGAGAGCAATCTTTCAAACTGTAATGATGTAATGATATCAGGACTTGTACCATAACCATATTCTTTTAATCTTTCTGGTTCATATATATCATAACCAGTAGCAACCACTATCGCACCAACATTTTCTTCTATTATTTCGTCTTTCTGATTAAAATCTATTGCCTGGGGTGGACAGACAATCTGACAGACCCGACACTTTCCACCCTTTAGAAAATATGTGCAATTCTTTGCATCAATTACTGGCTTATTTGGAATTGCCTGAGGGAATGGGGTATAAATGGCTTTTCTTGTTGTTAAGAATTCATTGAATTCAGAAGGCACTTTTATCGGACACTTCTCATAACATACACCACAACCAGTACATTTACTATTATCAACATAGGAAGCCTTCTTTCTAATCTTAACCTTAAAATTTCCTACTGTGCCAGAGAGTTCTTCTACCTCGCAATATGTCATAAGTCTTATCTTTGGATGCTGAGCCGCCTCAACCATCTTTGGGGTCAATATACACTGGGAGCAATCAAGAGTAGGGAAGGTCTCTGAAAGTTGTGCCATCCTGCCACCAATTGAAGGTGACCTCTCTACCAGAATTGTCTCAATCCCGGCATTGGCAATATCCAATGCGGCCTGGATCCCGGCAATGCCACCTCCAACCACAAGTGCCCGTTTTGTGACATCCACAAGGATGGGTTCAAGTGCCTCATCAAATCTCACCTTTTCAATCATCGTCTTGATGATATCCGCTGCCTTTTTTGTGGCAATCTTTTTATCCTCATGGACCCAGGAACATTGCTCACGGATATTTGCCATCTCACAGGTATAGCGGTTAAGGCCGCCCCGTTCTGTCGCATTTCTGAAGGTATTTTCGTGCAAGGTTGGTGAACAGGCAGCAACCACTATTGCATCAAGATTCTTCTGTTTTATCGCATCAAGGATAAGGTTCTGTCCGGGGTCAGAGCACATATACTTGTAGTTTTCTGCGTGAACTACACCAGGATAATTTTTAATTTCCTCAGTTAAAGCCTCAACATCTACAGTCTTTGCAATATTTATTCCACAATGGCAGATAAATACTCCAATTTTTTTCATATTAATAACTCCTTTTAATTTGGAATATTATAATGAAAACCCAAAAAAAGTCAACTATTATTTATTTATTAAATCGGTCACTTGACTTTTATAGAGGTGTGGGTATAATATCTTTGCCTAATGTAAAATTTTAGAATAAAATTCGTTTAAGAGTAAATTTGATAATTTTTTTGCTGATCTTAAAAGAGGTTAATGGAATATGAATAAAAAACTTTATTTTCAATCTAATGGAATAGAAATATACAATGATGATTTTTTAACAACTGATTGCATTGAAGAAGACTCTATAGATTTAATTGTCACCTCTCCACCTTACAATGTGGATATAAGATACAACTCATACGATGATAAAATTCCATATAGTGTTTACTTAGAATTTACTCAAAAATGGCTTAAGAGAGCATACATCCTTTTAAAGGAAGATGGACGATTCTGCTTAAATATACCACTGGACAAAAATAAAGGAGGACAGCAGAGTGTTTATGCTGATATCATATCTATAGCAAAAAAGATCGGCTTTAAATATCATTCAACAGTAGTCTGGAATGAACAAAATATTTCCAAACGCACTGCCTGGGGTTCCTGGCTTTCTGCTACTGCCCCTTATGTCATTGCCCCAGTTGAAATGATTGCAATTCTCTATAAAAAGTTCTGGAAAAAAGTAAGTGGCTCAAGAAAATCAGATATTACAAAGAAAGAATTTGTAGACTGGACAAATGGTGTTTGGACATTTATGGGTGAAAGCAAAACAAAGGTAGGACATCCAGCACCGTTTCCAGTCGAACTTCCTAAAAGATGTATTAAATTATTTACTTTTGTTGGCGATACTGTTCTTGACCCTTTTTTGGGCAGTGGTTCAACTCTAATTGCCTGTGTTCTTACAAATAGAAGGGGTATTGGTATAGAAATAGATGAAAATTATTGTAAGCTTTCAAAAGAAAGACTTATAAAAGAAGCGCATATACACCAAATTCAATTAATTGAAACAACTGTATGAGCAAGACTCAAAAAACGATATCAGACCTAATAATGGAATATTTTATGAAACATCCAAAAGAAAAGTTAAAACACGGACCCGTTGTTGATTGGGTTGAGGAACAATATGTAAAATTGTACGGAAGAAAACCAAGAGACACCTGGCGGGGCATTAGACGACTGTATCAGGAAGGATTTTTAATAAAAGTTAAGAAAGGTATTTATAAGTATGACCCTGATTTATTATTAAAGAGGGATTTACAGGAATTTCCCCCAGATGTGAAAGAAGCGATTTTTAAAAGGGATGGGTACAGGTGCGTTGTATGTGGTAGAGGAATAAGAGACGGTGTAGAGATACATGCCGACCATAAAACACCACTTGATAAATGTGGAACTAATACCGTAGAAAATGGACAGACATTATGTTCGGAACATAATTTGCTTAAAAAGAATTATTCACAAACAGAATTTGGTAAGAGATTTATGATAAAAATATATGAAGATGCAGTCAAAAACAATGATTTAAAGATGATTAGATTTTGCAAAGATATTTTTGATGTATATGACAAGCATAATATAAATGGTCACATAAAGAGGCCGAATCAAAAATAGATAAAATCCAAATTATGAAGGAGGTAAGATGTTAGATTTGAAAGTTATTAGAGAATTTTTGGAAGACAATTTAGAGGCTTATGAAATCCCAAAGGATATTTCAATGAAGGACCTCACACGAACATTTGCTAAGTATGTTATGGATGATTATTATGAATGGCTCAGGGATAATTTTAAATGGTTTTTTAACCATGGAGACCCAAGTTGGGACACGATTAGGGAGAGAATAAAAGAGGTAAAAAATGAAAAATATTAAAATCTTTATCAATAACCTTGAGTTTGAGGCAGAGTTGAATGATACAAAGACCGCAGAGGAGATTTATAAAGTATTACCCATTGAAACAGATGGCAATTTCTGGGGAGAGGAAATTTATTTTGAAATCCCGGTAAATATGCCTAATGAAAAGCCTACCGAATTAGTTGAAATTGGCGACCTTGGATATTGGCCAGTGGGCAAAAGTTTCTGTATCTTTTATGGCAGGACACCAGTTAGCACAACTGATAAACCAAAACCCGCAAGTGCAGTAACTATAATCGGAAAGATTAAAGGAAATCTTGAAGAATTGAAGGGATTGAAAAAGGCAAGGGTCAGGATAACCAGGAAATAAAAATCCATTTTTTTAGACAGAGACAAACTCTGTGCCTACATAAACAATGATAATTTTATAATTTTTCAGGAAGTTTAATGCTTTTTTTCACTTTTATCTTAACTTGTTATGCTATTTGCACTTTGGTATTGACAATTCCAAAAATATATGTAAAATGGAAATATGTATTCCAGATTACTCATACATCCAAAAGGTAAAAGTTTCTTTTTATTTGGCCCGCGGGGAACTGGTAAGACCACCTGGGTGAAGAATATATTCCTCAGAAAATGAGACTAATGTAGGGACAGGGCTTGTCCCTGTCCGTAACATTCTGTCAATCCGAGAATTCTCGGATTGACAGAACAAGCAAACAACAAGAAATACCCACAGTTAAAATTCATTTGTTGACATCGCTTCTGCAACAGATATAATTGAAAAAATTATGAATTATTCTGAAATTGGTTTCTGGTTAATTGGCTGGTTATTATACATAAGAGCGAAATTTTTAAAGAAAATACAACCCAAAAAACTCACAGATAAAATTTCAATAATTGTCCCGGCACGCAACGAAGAAAAAAATCTAATCCGTTTGCTTGATTCTTTAAAGACACTGAATTGTGAGATAATTGTTGTAAACGATAATTCAACCGATAACACTCAGACATTGTTAAAAAATTATCCTGATGTTAAATCAGTTACATTAGTAGAAGAACCAACAAATGGCTGGGCAGGAAAGACAAGGGCTTGCTGGAATGGTTATCTAAATGCCACGGGTAATCTACTTTTATTTCTGGATGCAGATGTAGAATTTGGAAAAGAAGCCCTGCAATCTATAGTTGCCGAATATATAAAGCAGGGTGGCTTGATTTCAGTCTGGCCCTATCAAAGATTAAAAAAATGGTATGAACATCTTATTATGCCCTTCCACCTCATCGCCATCGCCTCAATGAACAATAAATTCCTGTGGGAAAAAACAAATGGTGCATATGGACCAGTTATGCTTACTTCAAGACAGGACTATGAAAAAGTCGGTGGACACAGGGTAGTAAAAGACTCCATTACCGAAGATTTGGCAATTGGAAGATTGTATTCAAAGAATAAAATACCTGTAACAAATTATCTTAGTGATGGTATAATAAAATTTCAGATGTATCCGGAAAACTTGAAACAGTTGTTTGAGGGTATAACCAAAAATGTCTCTGCAGGTGCATTGCAGATAGGTATTTTGAAACTCTTAGCCATATTCTTATGGTTTACCGGTGGATATGCATCTTTTTTGAAATTTAATTATAAGATTGAGAATCTAATATTATATCTTTTATATGTCATCCAGTTTTATGTGATAACAAGAAGGACTGGAGACTTTTCTATCTTAGATTCAATATTGTATCCATTCTATTTTATATTCTTTCTGCTTTGTTTTATATTTTCTGTTATAAGAAAGTTTTTATTTAAAAATGTTGTCTGGAAAGGAAGGAAGATAAATGTATAATTTGCTGGCAATAATGCTACAGTATATCTCAGGTTCAATAATGTATTCTTATTTGATTGCAAAATATAAGGGCATCGATTTAAAAAAAATCAGGGATGGCAATCCTGGGTCATCAAATGTCTGGCGTGCCCTTGATTGGCGCTGGGGAATTTTGGCGATGGCTCTTGATTATTCCAAAGGGACACTTCCGTTATTATTATTTGTTTTAACAGGTATCGTAACAAACAAATACATAATAGCCTTTGCTGCATTGAGTGGTATTCTTGGCCATTCATTTCCACCGATGTTAAATTTTAAAGGTGGCAAAGCCATTGCCACAACCTTTGGTGCCTGGACTGTGCTGACGAAATGGGAGGTTCCCATACTCCTCGGTGCTATTTTTACACTTTATGGATTAATAAAAAAAGGGAAGAAGAGCGTTGAAGAAGATGCATTCAGAGTTCTTCTGGGTTATGTCTTACTTATTCCCTATATCTTATACAAGTTACATAATGGTGATATTCATCTTTTGATTTTCTATCTCGGCAGTTTTCTAATCATTGGCTACAAACACTGGAATGAATGGAAAAGATTATTTTAGATGACAAGGGGTTGGCATGGTCTTGACTTAATCCCGGTTTAAAATATAATAATTTATGGTCAGACATAAAAGAATAAAACATAACATCTATCCACTTTTTGTAGAATTAAAAAAGATGTTAGAGGCTGATAAAGATATAATTTTTGGTTATCTCTTCGGTTCTTATGGTCGGGATAATCCCAATCCCCTTAGCGATATTGATATTGCCGTTTATCTTGCTGATAATGTAGACCTTTTTGAGAAAAAAATGGAATTGATCGGTGCAATTAACATTATTCTCGAAACTGATGAAGTAGACCTTCTCATCTTAAATAATGCACCACTTTCGCTTCAAATGGAGGTTATAAGTAAGGGAAGACTTCTATTATCCAAAAATGAAAACAAACGTCTTGACTTTATGGCAAAAACCTACAGTATGTATTGTGATACTGAACCATTGAGAAAAAATGCAAAAAACAATATGCTTTTGAGAATTCGCGGAGATAAAATTGGAACTTAACGAATCAATCATAAAAAGAGTTGAACGTATTGAAGAGTCATTAAGACACTTGGAAGAAATAAAGAGATATTCTATATCTGAATTTACAAAAGATTGGAAACTCCATGATTCAGCACTTCATAATTTTCAAATTGCGATTGAGGGATGTCTTGATATTGGGAATTATATCATAAGTTCAATAGGTAAATATTCACCAACAACTTATATTGAAATTGTTGAAATACTTGTAAAAGAAAATATTTTGCCTCTTGATTTTTCAGATACTGCTAAAAAAATGGTCAAATTTAGAAACATTATTGTCCATGAATATCTGTATATAGATCTTGAAAGAGTATACTCTTTTCTTGAAAAAATTAATGATATCAAAAAATTCCTCAAGTATTTAACAGAATACTTCAAAGACTGACCAAAAAGAATTATCTTAAAATAAATCCTCAGCCCTATCTACACAAAGACTTTGGAATTAATTTCATAATCTTAATTTAACAATTCTTCTGGGAATAGATTCAAATATCTTTGCCCCAAAAGATATTTATCATCAAGTCGATAGGCAAAATTCCTTAGCATTTCTAAAATCACCCTGAATTCAACCGTCCCATTTTTATATTTTTCAAGAAGGCTTAAGAAATGTGTTTTTTCATTTGGATTTAAATTTTTAGAAAAATAACCAAAGATATGCAGGGTCGTGTTGAAATGCCTTGCCCTTGATGGCTTTCTTTTAAAGGCATCATAGAAAAGTATCTTGTATCTCTCCAATTTTTCATTAATCTTCATATTTCCATCCGCAACGATCTTTCCCATCTCTTTTAAATTCTTTTGATTATAGGTCATAAGGAGATATTTATACCTTGTATGGAAATCAACGAGTTCTTTTGCACTTACCAGTTTTTTTAATCTCCGAAAATCAGCAAAAGAAAATATCCTGATTAAAAAATGTTCGCGCAACTCGCTATTTTTGAGCCTTCCTTCGGTCTCAATCGGTAAATCCGAAAACTTCTTTTTTACTGCCTCAGCAAAAAATCCATCAGTCCTGCCGATTATTTTGTTATCTTGATAATAATTTGCCGAACCAAGACCACAGGAAGGAGATTTGCTCTTTAATACAAAGCCATCAATATCTTTTACTTTTTCTAAATATCCATCTGCATATTCTCTCATAATAGCAGTCAAATCCCTGTTTGTCTCAGGCTGAAAAAGTCTCTTTTGCTTCTGCTCCATAACAATAATTATCTTTGGTCTGGGTACACCAAGCCCTATCTCCATCTCCGGGCACACAAGTTCAAAATCCACAAATTCTTTGAGTTTTTCAATAAAATCATCCTTAACAATCCCGCCATTATACCTTGTGGGATAACTAAAACATTTGCTCAAAATTACCTTTGGCCGTTCCATACTTCCTAAAATATATCCATAATCTTAAAAGCAGTCAAGATAAACTCGCTTTTGTTCAGTTAATTGCTGATTCACTCATCGTCCGACGCCATAGGCTATGACCGTCCGCAGTAGAAGTCCTAATTCGGAGAGACAACATTTTTTAGACAGTCTGAAAAGTATAAGTGGAGAAATCGTTGGAAAATCACCAGCGAAAAGTTATGAAATTCCATAGGGTTTCCACCCCCACTTACGAAGTGGGGGTGAAGGCATGCTGAACCCTGCCTTGAATCAAGTTCAGGGTCTGTGATTTCAGCATCTATTCCTTTTTTTTGTTAGACCCTGAAATAAATTCAGGGTGACAGCAGAAAAGGACAGACCCTGAATCCGCCATCCGCCACAATGCTTGGCGGAAGCGTGGCGGATTCAGGGTGACATAGTATTCAAAAAATCGCAGTTAGAAACCGCTCCTACGAAGATTGTTTAAATGGTAATTGGTTAAATGGTTAAATTATTCGGTGCTTTCGATTTTCACAGATAAAAAACCGCTCTACAGAATAATTTTTCTGAGGTTTACCCACATCTTGGATTTTAATGATTTTTTGTAGCGGTCGGATTTA